>WVZO01000382.1 GCA_011772425.1 Candidatus Aminicenantota bacterium | reverse complement strand
ACCTTATCAAGCAAATTAAAAATAAATTCCTGGGAAAGGATGAAATTAATAATATTGCCGGTTGGGCTTCTTCCAATGACATTGGTAAAGAATGGGACAATGAAATACTCAAACTGGAAAAATCTCTGTCTGAGAAGCATTGCCCTCATATTGTTGCAGCGGTTGAAAATTTTGACCTGCTGCTGAAAAAGGACGGTGTTTTTAAAGACAATCGAGCCGCAGGACTGTTACGGAAATTTCTATCGGAAAAATCATGGATTACATTAATCGCCACCACCCTCTACCCGGATATTGAGAGTCATTACGACTATCCTATCTTTCATTTTTTTGCCAGGCACGAACTTAATAACTGGAAAGAAAACGACCACTTGAGCTACCTGGAGAAAGTCTCAAAAAGAGCCGGTGAAAATGGTTTAAATGGTTTTTCAAGGGCTAAAATTAAGGCTTTAACCCGTTTTACAGGAGGCAGCCCACGGGTAACGGTGATTATGGTGGATGTACTGTCCAAAAACCAGTTGGATTCAGCGGCCAAAACCCTGGAACATACCATCGATGAACTTACCCCATTTTACCAGGATTTGATCAACCGGATGCCTAACAAATCAAAACTGCTTTTCGACGCTCTAATCCGCGGGGGAGAGCCTTGCACCCAGAGTGAACTTGCACAGCGGGTAGGAACCACACAAAATATTATTTCACAGCATTTTAACAAGCTCCAAATTAGCGGTTACCTTTTTGCAGAAACTGTTCCGGGCAAGAAGTACAAACTTTATTCAGTTCGAGATCGGCTGTTTGCTCACTTTTACAACATGCGATATATTCTTCATGGTACCGGGAAAAGTATATTAGCCGTTATGAGTGAATTTTTAACTCAATTCTACAATCGCAGCGAATTAAAATCACAGGCATTGGAACTTTCCGAAAAGGGCCTGGAGGCAGAATTCAGGGATCTCATGAAGATTACATTTGAGAGTTCCGGGATACAGTTTGAAAAACTATCATGGAAAGATAACATCGCAGCCCTTAAAAAATCTCTGGTACTGGATGAAAAGCCGCTTAAAGTTGATGAGGCAATAGAAAAATTAAACTATACTCGTGATTTGTTGCTTCATTTTAAAGACTTTCCCGGGGAAATAGATAAACAGGACCTCGTACACAAGTTATTCGGAAGCTTTTCATTCTCAATATCCGAAAAGCTGGGCATTGCTCATGAAATTTTAAATGGTCGTTTTACTGTTGATAATATAGAGACTTTGAATGGGATTCTTGATTCGCAATTCGAAAAACTTCATAATATCATTTGCATTGCCATAATTAATAAAGTTCAAAATCTTGTTGCTTCAGGAGAAGTGGTATTGGAATTTGTCGATGAAGGCACTCTTGAAAGCTATAAAAATAAAGATCATAGCGTGTACCATGCCCTTGTCATTTTGGAACAGAATTCATATATTCCCACTTTGCACATAAAAACAGAAACATATATAGAAGCTCATCGAGATATGGTTGAATGGGCCAGCCAGGAAGGCAATATCACTGCCAGTGCATGGAACCTGGCACAGATGGGTTGGAATTTCGAAAAACTTGGCCGTTATGAAGAGGCCCTGGAGAGCCATCAACAAGCTTTTGAAATGTATAAAAGAATTGAAGACATTGAACAACAGGCATGGAATCTGGCTCAAATGGGTTGGAATTTAAAGGAACTTGGAAAACATAAAGAGGCGCTGGAGAGCCACCAAGAGGCTTTTGGACTTTTCAATAAAACTAATGATATCGGGATGCAGGCATGGACTATGGGGCAAATCGGCTCTAATTTAGGTGAACTTGGGCGTTACGAAGAAGCCATAGCTAATTATCAACGGGCCATTGAACTTTATAAAAGTATAGATAACATTGAAGGTCAGACATTGGATATGGGTAGGATGGCTTTGAATTTCGAAAAACTTGGCCGTTATGAAGAGGCTTTGGAGAGCCATCAACAAGCTTTTGAAATGTATAAAAAAATTGAAGACATTGAACAACAGGCATGGAATCTGGGCAGGATGGGATGGAATTTAATGAAACTGGGGACTCACAAAAAGGCCCTGGAAATTCATCAACAAGCTGTCGAACTGTATAAAAAAATTGACGACGTTGAACATCAGTCATGGAATCGAGGTCAAATGGCAGTCAATGCAATACTATTGGGAAAGCATAAAGATGCCTGGAAAATAATCGATTCGGGATGTATCGATCTTGAAGACTATCGTTATAATATGGTTAAGCAACTGGGAGATGTGGTTACTTTTTATTGCCGGAATCAGCAAATCGCAGAAGCATATAAGGCGGGGAGAGTAATTTTAACGGAACTTTCGAAGCGGGAGGGAGATTTTGAACCTATCCGAACGATGCAGGAATTTTTTTTTGATCTATTTAGTGAAAAATCTGATCTTTCTGTGATTGGTGACCTGGTGGATGAAGCCGTAAAACTCTTCGGAGAAAATATGAAATTGGAGTTAGAAGCAATTACCGGGACGATTGAATACCTTAAATCCAAAAAAGATAAAAAGGCCTTGATGGTAATGGAGCCGGAAAAAAGAAAAGCAGTGGAAGCGATTCTTGAAGAGTTACCTTTTAAGTGAGAAATGAACCGAACGAATGGAAATATTGGATAGTGTAAACTGTGAGGACCACCATCTGTTACAAAAGATAAAGTCTCCCCCGTTCCACCGAGATGACTACAAAAGTTAGTAAAAAAGCTTGACTTTTTTATTATCTCAATTAAGTATGAATGAACGTTCATATGAAAGGACATTCATATATCTAAATGACTTCAATTGCGGTGTATCAACATTGAACATTTCTGTTGTCGAATGTCAAATGTTGACAGGCTGTCCGAGAACTAAATACAGCCGCAGAGATTTTTTGCATGTCACTTTTTTCTCCACCCCAACTTGAAATCACAGATTGTGATTTCAAGATTTGGAATTCATTTTCATTCAATTGAAACATAAAATTCAATCCATGGATAAATTTTATCCGATATTTCTTTCTTCTCTTTGGCAAGAGTTTTTGGCGCCTGGCCCCTTTTTATTTATCCAGTCTTTACAGGCTGTCGAAATAATATCTGCCCCGGTTTTACCTTCACCATCCACGACAACCTCCTGTAAACGGCTTCGGGTATTACTATTTCTTTCCAGAGCGATCTTAGAATTGGGAGTCGATTGATGCTGCATAGAGCAATTAATGGAGATGCATTTGAAATGACAGTTGACATTTAAAGAAGTTCCTCGATTACTTTCGAATCTTCTTCATATTCTTTTTCAGAATAGTGCAAGGGGATTCTCCTCTCTCTGAGAGCTTCCATAAAATCCCATACCGATAAAGCTGAAAGCTGTCGAGCCTGGCCGAAAGATAACATATTCCTCTGGAATAAATGGACTGCTAATTCTTTTTTGATCATATTGGCCACATCCTTGTCCATTAATCCGAGTGCGCGGACAACTTGATTTGGAATTTCAATCTCATACTTATTCAGCACTATTACCTCCAGTAGTTACTAATATAAGGCAAATTGAAAGATTTGTCAACAGTTAGGAAAAAAGAATCCAGAAGTTAGGTGAACAAGACCCGATATCAAGTCAGGGGCTCGTCAAAGTTCTTAAATCCGAAACTCGAATATCGAAACTCGAAACAAATTCGAATTACCGAAATTCAAAACAAAGAATGTATGATGCTCAGATAGTTGAGGTTTTGTTTTGGTCATTGTAATTTGTGATTTGGAATTTGGAATTGACTGCCCCTGCCTTTTTTTTAGACAGGGTCTTTGGAATTTTTTTTTCTTGTCATTTGGATTTGTTTGGTCTCTGCGCGATTTCGTGCCTCGTGCTTGAACTCTGCGCAATTTAGGGAGACTTTGACGTTACCCTGACCGGGATTATTGTCAGGGTTGATATAAGCGGTTTGAAGTGCTATAATTCTCCTATGAAGAATTTACCCCTGGGTGTCCAGACGTTTCGTGATTTTAGCGAAAAGAATTATATTTACGTGGACAAAACCAGACAAATCCACGATCTTTTTGCCCGTGGAGGAAAATATTATTTTTTATCCCGGCCGCGCCGCTTCGGCAAATCCCTGCTGATCTCTACCCTGGCTGAACTCTTCTCCGGGAATAAAGAGCTTTTTAAAGGACTCTGGATCTATGATAAAATCGAATGGACCCAATACCCGGTCATTCTTATCGACTTTTCAAAAATCGACTATGAAACCCCTGAAAAACTGAAAGAATCCATAAAAGAATTTCTCGATAATACGGCAATATTCTATGGCGTCACCTTGAATAAAAAGAAAAGCTATAAAGAGAGTTTTGTCGAATTAATCGAAAAATTATCCGCCAAAGGCAGGGTGATCATCCTGGTCGATGAATACGACAAACCCATCATCGAATATGTGGAGGCGAAGGAAATCGATACGGCAAAGAAGATCCGCAGGGTTTTAAAGAACTTCTATGGAGTGATTAAAGCATCGGATGCATTCCTTCATTTCGTATTCATTACAGGGGTTTCGAAGTTCTCCAGGGTATCGGTATTCTCCGACCTCAATAACTTAACCGATATCACACTCATGGACAGATTCTCGACCCTTTTGGGATATACAGAAGCGGAACTGGAACACTATTTTTCTCCCTATATGGAGCAGATGGTCCAAAAACGGGGGATGTCCAGGAGCTATTTATCCGAAACTATTCATAAGTGGTACAACGGATATTCCTGGGACGGGGAGAATTTTGTTTATAACCCCTACTCCATATTGAACCTGTTCAATGCGAACAAGTTTGAAAATTATTGGTTTTCCACCGGGACGCCCACCTTTTTAACCCGGTTAATCAAAAGCCAGAAAACCGATATCACGGAATTTGAAAATTTGCCGGTAAAAAGTTACACGTTTGACAGTTATGACATTGAAAACCTGGAAATCCCGGCCCTTCTCTTTCAAACCGGTTACCTGACGGTCAAAAAAATCACCGTCAAAGGCGTAAAAGAGACCTTTCATTTATCCTATCCCAACCAGGAGGTACGGGATTCTTTTCTGACTCACTTGTTTGGTGAATTGACGCAAAAAAAAATGAATCTCAGTACCCGTGTCCTCGATCGCATGAGAGAAGCAGTGGAGGCGGATGACATGGAGCGGTTCGTCCAGGAGATCAAAGCCCTGTTTGCTTCGATTCCCCAGCCTATTTTTATCGATGGTAAAGAAGCCTATTACCATTCGATTATTTACCTGGTACTTCGCCTGAACGGTGCCGAGGTCCGGGCGGAAGACCCGACCAACATCGGGCGTATCGATGCGGTGGTGGAGACGGAAAAAAAGATCTACATCATGGAATTCAAGATGGGCAGCGAGCAGAAGGCGTTAGAACAGATCAAAGATAAGAAGTATTATGAAAAATACCTGGGCAAAGGCAAGGAGATCGTTTTAATGGGTATCGGTATCGACCCCAACGAACGAAACATCGGCAATTACCTGCTGGAGAGCCCCTGAGTCCTGCCAAAACAAGGTATGGAAAAGGGGCCGGGTGGAAAAGTAAAAATGTAAAAAGGGGATAAGCAAGAAACTCTTTTGGTCAACGAACTCCGATGTCAGGTTAAAAAGGTTCAACGTTTGCTCTTGTTTCTTCCAGACTGGGCCCTTTTATCTATTAGAGCAAAAATTACTTCAATCTTGCTTAACCTTTCTCTCACTATGGACATTAACCATCAAATGGTTTAAAATATAAGGTTAATTTGTGTTGAGAGGATATCAGACAACAGTGACCGTTCATATTCTTTTTAATGGTGATTTGCCAGAGCTTCTACCGCTGAAAAAGCGAAAGAAAAACCTGACTGTCAAATGTGTTTGCAAACGTTCTGTTAAAGATTTGATTCAATCGCTGGGGGTGCCCCATACAGAAGTAGGAGAAATTCTGGTCAATAACCAAAAGGTGGACTCTTCTTATGTACTCCTGGGCGGTGAGAAAGTGGAAGTTTTTCCTGTGCCTGTTCCTGCTGAGTCTCATCTTCAGCCTTCAAATAACGATCCGCCGCGGTTTATTTGTGATGTTCACCTGTGGAAACTGGCCCGGCGGCTGCGGCTCCTGGGTTTTGATACCTGGTTTGATCAACGTTGGGACGACGAAGAGTTAGCGGATATTGCTCACCGGGAAAAATTAATCCTTCTCACCCGGGACCGGGGACTGTTAAAACGAAACAAAGTGGAACAAGGCCTTTTGATCCGCAATACAGACCCGGAAAAACAGGTCATTGAAATCCTTCAGCGATTGGGAATCGGTAAGATCGTGAATCCTTTCACCCGCTGCCTGTTATGCAGCGGCATCCTGGAACCGGCAGCCAGGGAAGACCAATTTTTCCAAAAAAAACTCAAACCGCAAATCCCTGCCAAAGTACTGGAATGGTGCAGTGAATTTCATTTCTGTGTCTCCTGTGAAAAAGTCTTCTGGAAAGGAAGCCATTATAAGAAGCTAACCAGGTTGATAAAAAAATATCTTGCCGTATAAATCCGAAAGCCTCCGGCGACCAGGTTTACTCTTCGGGTTTTGCTCGGAGGGAATCCCAATAGAGGTATCCCAACAGGAGGGCAAACATAATCACTGCGGCAAGTGTGGCATCCAGGAACCCGAAAAATCGCACCGTTCCTTCATGCCAGGCTTCGGTTCCTAGTGTGGCCATCAGGGACCAATCTTTTCCATAATGCAGCAGTTCTCTGCCGATAAACAAAATAAAGGCGTTCACCACACCCAGGAGTGCGCCGCCAGCAATAAACCCGGAAGCGATGAGTGTTCCCCGTTCTTTTCGGGCTGCCTGGAGTTTTTTCTCCTGTGTACTTTTGGCCACAAAATGAGCAATCAGGCCACCTGCCAGCAGTGGGGTATTCAAATACATGGGCAGGTACATGCCCAGGGCAAAGGCCAGGGGAGGAACTCCCACAAAATTCAGTATTACAGCTACCACGATGCCCACCAGGTACAGGATCCAGGGGGCGGATTGACCGGTCATCAGGGGTTTGATAACCGCTGCCATTGCCGATGCCTGGGGTGCTTCCAGGGGGCTGCCGGGGCCAAAACCAAAGGTTTTATGAAGAATAAGAATGACAAACCCCACGGAAGCGGCTGCTAATAGTGTGCCCAGGAATTTATACCGTTCCTGGTTCCTGGGGGTTGTGCCTAACCAGTACCCAATCTTAAGATCAGTGATAAAGCCACCAGCCATGGCCAGGGCGGAACACACCACACCGCCGATCAACAGGGCAATCAATATTCCCCCAGTTCCCTTTAAACCTATCCCCACCAGGATCACCGAGGATAAGATCAGGGTCATCAGGGTCATGCCTGAAACCGGGTTAGTACCCACAATGGCAATGGCGCGGGCAGCCACGGTGGTAAACAAAAAGGAGATAATCGTTACAATCGCCAATCCCACCAATGCATAAAGCCAATTCCCTGCCACCACACCGATCAAGAAGAAGGCGAAAATTCCCAACAGGGTGGAAAACAGGAGAAGCATGTTGGATTTCATGGTGATATCTGTCTGGCAGCGATCCACTTTCTCTGTTTGAAGTTCTCCGCTGGCTTTGGACTTGCCGAAAATTTCCTCGCCTGCCAGTTTAAAAGCCCCGGCAATAATTTTCCTGGATTTAATGATACCGATGATGCCGGCAGCGGCGATTCCGCCAATGCCAATGGGCTGGACAAATTCCTTAAAAATTTCCTGTGGCATCATCTCGGCAATGGGTTTGCCGAGGCTTAGAATGGGCTCGGGATTAAACTGCCCGATATAAGCGATGGCCGGTATAAAGACCCACCAGGAAAGCAGCGAGCCACACACGATAATGAGTGAATATTTTAAGCCGATAATATAGCCCAATCCCATCACGGCCGCACCGGTGAGAAAATTAAATTCAAGGCGAATCTTTTCGGCAATGGATTTTCCCCAATCGAACATAACCGTAGAAACTTTCGACTTCCATAACCCGAAACCTTCCACCATAAAATTATAAATCCCGCCAATCACCAGTGCTTTAACCAGGATTTTTGCTTTTGCGCCGCCGGCTTCACCCACCACCAGGGCTTCGGTAATAGCTGTACCCTCGGGGAAGGGAAACTCGCCGTGCATATCCTTGACAAAATACTTCCGGAAAGGGACCAGAAACACGATACCTAAAAAACCACCCAGCAAGGAAGCCAAAAATACCTGGAGAAAACTGGCCTCCAGTCCCAGGATGTACAACCCGGGAATGGTAAATATCGCCCCGGCCACAATCAAGCCAGAACTGCCCCCGATGGATTGGATAATCACATTTTCAGACAAAGCGTTTTTTCGTTTTAGCATATTGGAAACCCCGACGGCCAATATGGCAATGGGGATAGCGGCTTCAAATACCTGGCCGATTTTGAGACCCAGGTATGCGGCGGCAAGAGAAAATAACACCACATAAATCATTCCCCAGACTACCGAATAAAGTGTAATCTCCGGCAGTGGTTTATCTGCCAAGACAACGGGCTTATATTCTTCGCCGGGTTCTAACTTCCGATATGCATTTTCCGGTAAACCTTTGGGTTTGGATTCATCATTTGTTTCCATACGAATAGTACCTCCCTATGACATTTGCTGTAAATAAATTTGAAATATTTGTCGATTGATAAACCATGAAAGAAAAATTTACCATAAGGCATAAGTATTTGCAAGTACAAAATTTAAGTAATTTTAATCCCGGAGTATTGGAGTACCTACTCCATCACTCCAGGGTTCCATTTGATGCTTATTGACATTAAAGGGAATAAGTGGTACATTTAAACCATGACAACAATAGCAGAATATCAGCAACGAATTGAAGAGCGGAAAACGATAAAGCAAGAGTCCAAAACTACAGTTATCATAAGCATTTCGCTAATATTATCAACGGCTATATTGGGATTGATATCTTACCTGGTCAAAATTAAACCGGTGATGGGTGAAAAATCACTGGAAAATATACGGGGTGCTGCCAGCCTGGTGGTGGTTATCCTGATGGTGGGCATATTGGCCGCAAAAAGAAGTATCTATTACTCTCCCAAATTCATAAAAGAAGATTTCACCTTGAAACAAGTGTTGCAAAAATGGAGAACCATTGATATCATATTGTTGATCATCGCAGAGACAATTCCTATCTGCGGTTTGGTGTTGGCCTTCCAGGGGATGCCTTTTGATAAAAACTTCCATTTTTTCCTGGGGGCCGGGATTTTAATGTTCATATTAATGCCGATGGGAATCAAGGTCAGAAGCAAACTGGATATACTCAGGCAGCACTTCCCGGATTCGGATATATGATATATGGTATATGAATGGAACTGGTGACGATTTTATTATTACAGACAAAAAATAATTGATTTAGTGTGTAATATATTATAAAATTATAGGGTGGAGTTAAAAATGAAAAAGAAAATTTTATTGGTCGAATATGCGACTTCCACCATTGAGACCATTAAAGAGATTTTATCTCATCCAATTTTTGAGATCACCACTGCCCACGAAGGTGATGAAGCCAAGAAGCGCTTGGCTGAAAAACAATTTGATTTAATGATAACAGCCGCAATGCTGCCAAAATTTCACGGGTTTAGTCTTTGCCAGTATGCAGCGGAAACGTATCCCGGCATTAAGATTATTATTATCAGTCATATATACAAGGGGGTAGAATACAAACACCAGGCAATTTCCCAATACAGGGCAAACGATTTTTTCGAGATACCTTTCGATAAAGAAGAATTGAAAAATAGAGCGCTTGAACTCCTGGAAATAAAGGAAGAGGACCTCATCCTGCGTGCGGATAAGAGCACCACACAAGCTCCTGTTCCCGATACCCGGAAAATCCCCACGTTAAAAAAATTGCAGGAAGAAGAAAAGGAAAACGGGCTGACATCCGAAGACCTTTTTGGAGATATTATCCAACAGGTCCAGAAAGAACCCCCACCTTTCGAAATAAAACTCAACGGAGAAGAATCCCGGCAGCAACCGCCATCACCACCTGTTCCTCCTGTAACGCAAGTTTTAACCAAAGAAGAATTGCCCTGGGAAATGGAGAAAGACGTTTCACCAACAACGCAAGTTTTAAAACAACCACAATCAGCAGCCACCCAGAAGATCGACATGGACCTTCTCAATCTCCTCCAGGCCGACAAAAAAGAAAAAAAGAAAAAGGAAAAAGAAAAACTCAAAAAAATAGAAGATGACATTTCCCAGAAATTGGAAGATACCCTCTCTGGCCTGGGAATAAGCACCGGGAAAACGGCTGTTTCTAAAAAAGAAAAAGAACCGGTAAAACCACCGCAGGTCCAGGTTGAGACTAAAGATGAAGCAGATGAGATCAGTGGTTACGAAATCCTGGGGCAAATTGGCAGAGGGGGCATGGCAGAGGTCTACAAAGCCAAAAAGAAAGGGGTCAAAGGATTCGAAAAAATTATTGCCTTAAAGAAAATACTTTCCGGGTACGGCGAAGACGACAAATACCTTGAGATGTTCGTGGATGAAGCCAAAATCGCGGCTCAACTTTCTCATGCTAACATCGTCCAGATATACGACCTGGGCAAAAAAGACGATTACTACTTTATCGCCATGGAGTATGTTCCTGGTAAAGATTTACGCGTTGTCCTCAATAAATTAGCCCGGGAAAGTGTCACTATTCCCGAAGAACTTGCCATATACCTGGTCATCAATATATTGGCAGCATTAAATTATGCTCACTCTGCAAAAGACAACAACGGCAAACGGCTGGACATTGTTCACCGGGATGTCTCCCCTCCCAATATCCTGGTTTCCTACAACGGCAATATTAAATTAACCGACTTCGGTGTTTCCAAAGCCTCCATCAAAATGCATCAAACCCTGGCAGGAGCACTAAAAGGGAAAATATTGTATATGTCCCCGGAGCAGGCCAGGGGCGAAAACAATATTGATTATCGTTCCGATCTGTATTCCGTTGGTATTATTTTATTTGAATTAATCACCGGTAAAAAATTATTCCTGGGTTCCTCTGAAATGGTCACCCTGAAAAAAGTCCAGGAAGGGAAAATAATCAAACCTTCCCAAATTAAACGTGGCATTGAACCGGAACTGGAAGCCATTATACTCAAAGCACTGGAGAAGAACATAAAAAAACGATACCAAAAAGCCTCTGAAATGATCAAAGACCTGGATGCCTATATGATGAAACATTACGACAGCATGCCCGAATCCAGTCATCTTGCCTATTTTATCTATACTCTCTTCAAAGAGGAAATCACCAAAGAGGGCATCGAGGTTAATATACACGCGATTCCACGTCCCATAAAAAAAATTAAAAGAGAAATAGAAAAAGAGACAGAGCTAATACCAGCAGTGGAAGCAGAAGAACCACCTTCAGACGAAATCCTGGAATTGACCCAGGAAGAGGCCATCCCCCTGGATGAAGAAATGGTTCAAGAGCAGGACAGCGAATACCCGGAACTTGAAGCACGGATTGAAGAGGTGGAATTACCCGAAACAGAGGACTTCCATCCCATTATTGAAATCAATCTTGAGGAAGATCAAGTTAAAGAAGAAGATAAAAAGGAAATCCCTGAAAGAGAAGTGGTGCTGTCGCAAATAGATGCATTGGAACAGGAAAAAGATAGTAAAAAAAAGCGAAATCTCCTGTTAGTACTCTTTTTATTGCTTATCGTCCTGGCTATAGTCATTGGGGTTTTCGTAATCGACAGCCTTACAACCGGGAAAATAGAGACTGGCCCTGCTATGCAGCCACAACCCGCGGAAGCATATACGCCTCCCCCAAAAGAAGGTGAAATAACCACTGAAACAGATACAACTACAGGTACGGATACGGATACTGATTCGGGCATAAGTACAGACGCTCCAACTGGCGAAAAAATATCGCAACCCAAAGACCAGGATAAAGCCCAAAAAGATGAGGACGCGCTTCTGAAAAAATCGAAATACCAGGACCAACCTCAACAGGAGCAAATTGACATTGTTCCGCCTAAAAAACCCAAAAAGAGAGATAAAAAAGAGAAAAAGAAACCAAGCCAATTGACCGAACCGGAAGCAGGGATAGTAAGCAAAGAAAGTCGAGAAAAACCGGCAGCAACAGAACAAGAACAAAAAAAAGACAGCGAATCACCAAAAAAAGAGGAAACTCCCCCGAAAGAAACCGCTGTTTCTCCGCCTCCTGCGGTCAAAGAAGGAGACATTCTTTCCGCCAGTACCGTTGACACCAATGCGGTTCCCATTTCAGAGCAGAAAATTGAGGTTTCTCGCAGTATCCGACGATTAATGCTTACTGATCAACGGGTGTTTGTCACCTTCTTGGTGGACCATAACGGCAATGTTGAAGACGTCAAAATCATCAGAAAATCCAGCTTGAAAAAATTGAATGCACTCATTGTTGAATCAGTAAAACAATGGAAATTTAAACCAGCCACCAAAAATAATGTTAAAGTCAAAATATGGAAAAGCAAATTGTTCGTAATAAAAAAATAAAGAGGAGTATGCGATGACCAAATTAAACGATGAAGACAAGACATTCTACGAAGATACCTTAGCGAAATCCAAACAGCAAATTGAAATCATCGATGCCAAGATTGAAGAAGAACTGGCGAGGGTCAAAGAGACCATTAACACTCTCCAGGAGCAGAAAAAAGCAGTTCGTCAGATTTATGATGGTGCCGCCCTGGTATTGGGTGTTAAAAACGAGTTTGAAGAAGGAGAAGAAGAAGCACAAACATTACCGGAATAAGGAGTTGAATGGACTATCAGAGGGCCCTGAAAGACTTAAAGGCAATTGAACAACAGGGAATTCACCTGGGACTTGAGAATACCCGCATAATCCTGGATCACCTACCCATTGATATCAGTCGCACCCCCTTCATCCAGGTTGCCGGAACCAATGGGAAAGGCTCCACTGCTCATTTCCTGGCCTCCATTTTCCAGGCTGCCGGTTATACCGTAGGGTTATTCACCTCCCCCCATCTCCAGGATGTTCGGGAACGCATTTCCATTAATCAGCGGTGGATTCCAGGAGACGATTTTGCAACCAGTTATTGGACAATCAAAGAAATATCCCTGGACCTCTTAAAAAAAGGTCTAATTGCCCATATGCCCACTTATTTTGAACAACTTTTTCTAACCGCCATCCATTATTTCTCTTTCTCGAGGGAAGTTCCAGGCATCATCATCCTGGAAGTAGGATTGGGTGGGCGGTTGGATGCCACTTCCACCATTCGGCCGGTAGTATCGGTAATCACCAATATTGCGCGGGATCATACAGTAATGTTGGGTACCCGGATAAGGGATATTGCCGCAGAAAAAGCCGGGATCATAAAAACAGGCGTTCCCGTGGTTTGTGGGTGCAAGGTTGGTTCCATTGCCCATCACGTGATAAAGAAAACCGCCCGGCAAAACCATGCACCTTTTTTCAATGTGATTGATGCCAAAAATCACCTGCAGATTCGAAATAACAACAATACCAACGGCGACTCATATCAGTGCACCTATACCACCGAATCGGAAACCTATACCTTTTATGTTCACTTAAACGGGCCCCACCAGGCTACCAATGCCGCAGCAGCAATAAAAACCCTGCAAATCCTGCAAAATAAAAATACCATATCCATCTCCCGGCAATCCATCTGTGAGGGCATAGCAAACACAGTGATCCCCGCCAGGATTGAGATCATCGCTGCCACACCGCAGATCATCCTCGATGGTGGGCATAATGTGGACAGCATCGCAGCATTAACGCATTTTTTAAGGGAAAAGAAAAAACGCAACCTCACATTAATCTTTGGCGTATTGGCAGATAAAAACTACAGGAAAATGATCATGCTGCTGCTGCCCCATATAAAAAATATCATTCTCACAGAACCTCATTCAAAACGCGCGTTGCCCGCAACAAAAATGCTAAAATTCCTTAAACGCAATCATAACCCAAAACCAATTCCCCTGAACAACCATAAGATCTTCATCAAAAACAACCTGGAAGAAGCTTATGCTGCTGCTCAGCAATTCAACAGGGACATTCTCGTTACCGGTTCCTTTTACCTGGTGGGGGCAGTGCGAAAAATGATTATTAGGAGGATAAGATGGCCGATATACTAGAAAAATTTAGAGCCACGGAAGCCCAATATAATGAGCTAAAAGAAAGACACAGTAGGGGGGAATTAACCGCCCAGGAGGTAAAAGCCGAACTAAAACGCCTGATGCTCCAGGATGAAGACGGCAAATATTGGATGTTGGGTGGAAAATCCGGGAAATGGTACGTCCACGACGGCAACCAGTGGCAAGAAGGCGATCCTTATGAACAGTTTAAACCCTTTGAGCTGGAACAGGAACAAATCTTCCCGGACATGCCGGCTTCAGCCGACGAACAAGAACCGGTGATATCAACATCGGGAGAATACGTAATATCAATGGAATCCAGCGAAACTGCATCCGAATCAGAATCAGCGGTATCAAGCGAAGAGGAAGCAGCGGAATCAGAAGAACAACCATTTACTCCGCTTGAAAGTGAAAAAGAAAGCGATGGTGCTTATGAAGATATGGAAGTAGAGTCGCATTCTTATGGGGTTTCCTATTCGGAACAGGATTCCGAGTCCCAAAAAGAAGCAGAAGCTGCCGAAGCCCAGTCCCAGGTAGTAGACACCGGGGAATATTACGAATTACATAGGGAAGAATCAATAGAAAGCGAAACAACAGATGCGATGTATAAGGAAGAGGAAATAGGCGTTGAAATAGAATTAAAAAAAGCAGAAGAAGAACCAGTTCCCGCTGAAGACACAGGCATGGACATGGATGCCGGTGCTGCTGTTGATGTTGATACTGGTGCTGTTCCCGCTGTTATTGACATCGGAGAGAAAGAAAAAGTGCAAGAGAAGGAATTTATTAACTGCAAAATATGCGAATCCAGGATTCCTCCTTATGCCGTATACTGTACATTTTGTGGTGCCAATCAAAAAGAAGTGGATAAAAAGTCCATTGTCAAACCTCTTAAAAAAGGAATAGAAAGTGAGTTACTGGTAAAATACATTAAAATCACCTCACTTTTATTCTTTTTAGGTGGGCTGGGATTAATCGCAGGTGTCATATTAGGGGCTTGTTTTGGCATATTCAGCAGCTTTATGTCTGGTTTAGCGGAGCAATTGCCCATGATGCTCAGTGAAACCAGGGGCGGTGTTGCCGGTGGATTGATATTTGCCGCTATCGGTGGAATCGGCGGATTTATTCTTTCTGCCATTCTTGCTTTAGCCCTCAGTGGAATACACAATTTAATATCCCATATATTTGGAGGAATACGTTTTAAAGTAAAGCAGTAGAGGGAAAGGTTGAGGTTGAGGCTGAGGTTGAGGAAAAGAATTCCCCCTTGAGAGGGAGAGGCCGTAAGGCTGAGATATATCTTTCTTCCTTAACCTCAACCTCAACCTTAACCTTAGATTATTATGGATATCTTGCAGGACGTTAATTTTTATAAATTAGCCATTGCCATTTTTGTACCGTTAGCCATATTTGTCACCATATTCATATTCCTGAATAAGAAGAACAAGTGAAGGAAAAGCGCAGGGGGCAGGGGGCAGGGAGCAGGGGGTTAGCCGGTTTTCTTCTTTGTACGTTTCTTTTGTTTTCCGGTTTCTCGCTTTGCTTTGAATGCTTCAATTTCATCCTTGAACAGGAATTTGGTTTCTATCAGTTTCGCCAGGATAACCTGCTCAATCGCAGGAATTTGCATTAATTCCACCAGTTCATCATATTCCGGGGGTATTTCAATCCCTTTGAATATTTCCGCAAATGGGGAAGCATCTTCATCTTCTTCTTCCTTCAAGAACATCTCCCCTTCTCCAGTTACCACCCAATTGTTATCTACCTTGTATTTTTTATAAAGAAATTGGATTACATGTACTGGTGGGAACCGTTTTCCGTACTCGTACCTCACATAAGCGGGTTTAGAAATCTTAAGAATACTGGCAAACGTATCCTGGGTAAAGCCGAGGGTTTTGCGCAGTTGTCTCATTCGTGTGCCAATATTCTCCAAAAGCCTTGTTTTTTCCGGATTTTCCTTTGACATGGTTAACCTTTTTTTATGGCTCTTTTTCTTTTTCGTTAATGGTTCGTTCAAGTTCCCGGATAAGGCGCCCTATTTCCTCCAGTTTCACCTTGACTGTACTTATTTCCTCATGGATTTCTCTTAACTCCACCTGAGCGATATGAGCCTTTTGTTTAACTTTATCCCTCTCGCTGATGCTCCGCGGAATATGCCGTGTTTCAGTGTCTTCCGGCGAAAACATGCCCCCCTCTCCAAATAAAAGCCAGCCAATACTCAGGTTGAATTTTTCAAACATAATTCTCATCATCCGGGAAGGGACTTCCCGCTTCCCGGACTCATACCTCACATAAGCCGATTTCGAAATCCCAAGACCATTGCTAAATTTCTCCTGGCTCAGGCCGATGGCTTTACGGAATTGTTTCAAACGTTCGGCACTCTCTTTATTTTCAACTTTTTTATTCATTTTTTATTTTTTTACTTGACAATATGACCCAATTGGGCTATAATGGTCCAATCGGACACCATGGAGTTTACAAATGACGACAAGAAAGTTAAAAAATCGAGACAGACCGTGGGTTATGGTAAGAGACCCGCAGAGAACAGGAGAGACGGATATATGAGCCCTCACATAGTCATTAATCGCAGCCTCTCTGTTGAATTTACACATGTGGATACTATACCCTATCCGTCCAAAAAATTCAATAGATGGAGAAAAAAAATTGTTTCATTTCTTGCAAACACTCCCACAGAGGCAGAAATCGTTCACACACCGGCAAAAATGACTGCCGCAGCAGCAGAAATCGTTCCCACAAGGGAAAAAATCGTTTACACAGCAGCTAAAATCATTCCTACAACAGCAAAAATGATTACTACATCAGCAAAAATCATTCCCACATCAGCAGAAATCATTGACACAACAGCAAAAATCATTCACGCAAGAGCAAAAATCATTCCCACATCAGCAGAAATCGTTCACACAGCAGCAAAAATGACTGCCACAACAGCAGAAATCGTTCCCACAACAAAAAAAATCATTCACACCGCGCTGGAAACGGTCCGCAAAAGCCGGGGAACCGTTTTCAGGGATGTGTGTATCGTTCCTGTTGTGAAAGTAAACATATCAAGTGCTGTGTGGATCATTTTTGATCAGTTAGAAGTCAAAAATTTAAGGCAAATAAAAATAAAAATTTTAATAGGAGGATTTCCAATGTATTTAGTAATGAGTACTATGTCAGAGCGTTTAGTAAGTGCAAAGCTGTCGTTAACCAATGCATTGGCTGACGATTACATTTTGTCACAGTTGTCCCTTTTGGGATTGGATGAAACCCGGTTAAATGAGGGGATGGGGTTGTATCAGACTGCGGAACAGCTTTACCAGAAGCAGAAGCGGGAATATGGCGAACAGTATGAAGCCACCAAAGCGGTTGAAGCTCTCTGGCAAGAAGCCCGGAAAGAGGTGAATATGTATGTGACTGTCGCAAACTTGATGCTGGATGATTCGCCGTCGTTAAGGAATATGTTAGGTTTGCATGAGAGCCGGAAGTTTTCGTTACCCAATTGGATAACCTGGGCCAAAGTGTTTTGCATCAACGCGATGCAGTCTACGGAAGTCATGGAAAAATTTGCCGGTTTTTCCGTTACAATGGAGAAGTTGCAAGCTGCACTTCAGAAGGTAGAGCAACTGGAATCAGCCAATGCAAAACAGGAAGCTGAGAAAGGAGAGGCGCAGCAAGCTACCAGGGACCGGGATGCCGCTTTTGTGGAGCTGGACAAATTTATGTATATGTTCAACAAAATTGCCAGGGCCGTGCTGGTGGACAAACCCGAGTACCTGGAGAAGCTGGGGATTTTGGAGCGTTCCGCGCCTATCCCCAAAGCCAAAGCTGAAGAGCCCATCACGCCTCAACCTGTGGTATCTGATAATATAAATACCGCAGCGGATACGAATACGAATTCGAATCCGGGAACAGGACAATAGGGATAACCGTTAGTATTTAACCACGGATGAACACGGATGGACGCAGATTTTCTCTCTGTGTCCTCTGTGTTCTCTGTGGCTAAAAAATGGTAAAAGTAGAATGAAAGACTATATTAAGAAAGTCAAGCAAATTATCTTCACTGCCCTTTCCAATAGGGAAATCGTGTCGAAATTAGCCGAATCCGGGTTTGATGAAGAGCGATTAAGGGAAGGGTTGGCGTTGTGCTGCCGGATAGAGGAGTTGATGGAGCACCTGGAAAGAACTCATGGACGGAAGCTGCAAATGAGTTTTGGAATGGAAGGTGAGAATATGTTCCCGGATGAACTACGAAACCAGTTTTTCCTTTAATATGCTGCTTGCCAGGATCTTTACCGGTTTATTAACCTTTTTGGCATAAGCATTTAGTGCCAGAAAACTCTCCCTGTCAATCTCAATTTCAAAATAACGTCTTTTTATATCGATGGTCATGTCAACCGGTTCCAGTTGATCTTCATAATCACTTGTACTGTGAGTATCCCAGAATTCTCCCGCCTCTTCCGCAGACAAAAAAGTATCAGGCAACGGGTCAATACCTTTTTTTGCTTTTTTTTTGGTTTTCATAATATTTTCTCTCTTTTCTGTCCATATCGCGAGCAGAAATAGGCAATGCTCTATTTCCCTTCTTTTTAATGAAAAAAACGATCAAATAACGACCGTTATGAATTTGGGAATAGGCTGCATAAATGTCTTCATCATCGACCTGCCCCCTTGCTACTTTACAAACAAAGGGATGACTATTTAAAACCTCCTCAACTTCAATAATTGAAACCTGGTGCTTAAAAGAAATTTTTTCGACAAATTGCTGTTTCCAAATTATGTCATTAATGATCAACTAAAATTCCCTTCCCTACCTGAGGTTTACAAGCTGAATACGTAAATGGAAAAATGGAGTAAGCTCCCGCCGCTGGGATCTACCACTCCGGAATAAAAATTCTCCATTGCAGCACCCTCAACAGCCGTGCGAACCAGAAATATATTTCTAAAGGCCATTAAGAACCCTTGAAATTAAATAGTAGCATAATACAGAAGGAATAGCAAGAGTTAGAAATAGTTTTCATCTGATTGACACCTTTTTTCCATAGAGTTAGAATTCGTAATAAACATCATCTATGTAGAATGTCAATCCCTCCGGGTTTGAGCTACTGGCGGCAACCCAACAGAAGCCACCAATAACACTTGAAAGGTCTTCTCCTTCCAGGTCTATGGTGTACTGCCTCCATTCTTTTTTTAAGATAATTTTCCCTATGGATACTTCAAAGGAATCTCTATATCTTTTTCCAGGTGCATTAATGCCCCCGGCTTTAAATTCCACAATTTCTCCTCCCTTATCTCCTCTTGCCCATAATGTCAGTTTTTTATACCCAGCCTTTTGGAAATTTTGACCTGGTTGATCTCCCCAGTTATCGGGTTTGTTTTGCCAATAAATACCTGCCCATCCCTGAGACCCCGGGGTATATGTTACTTGGACACAAACCGGTTCGGAATGAGGATTTTGTTTCCATGCCTCAAATAATCGGACATATCTGGGACCTTGATGCCCATCTCCCATCCATCCGGTAGACACAAACCTAGACAGAATATCAAATGGTTCTCCTTTCTTCTCACTTTTCTGACTTCGTTTTTTTTCTTGAATTACCTCTTTTTCTTTCTCCTTTTGATTTTTTGGCTCACCATTTTGAATTTTGCATGAAGAAATAAAGTGAAAAAGTATAACTAGAGTTATTGTAGATATAACCAACCTTGACATTGTTTTTAATTTAATCATTTTAATTCTCCTTTGAACTTAAGTTATTGAACATCGGCTAGTTTTCAAGTATTCTGATAACAGCAAAGCCCAAATCCTCTTAAAAACCGGTAAAAACCTATTGCGCACTGTGTATCGCAATTAGGAAGGCTTTATCTTTCCAGCCTATGGCCACCCCACTTTACTACTACAATGTTTGAAGACGCAAGGTAAAAAGGAAGATCGGCATGTATCAAACCCGCTGGAACAGATTTTTGAGGAACAGCCAGAACTATTATTTGATATTCGGTTTCTAAATCATCTTCTTTTGCATAACCAAAAGATATAATACCTTCAAAGCCCCCATTTCGATGCACAATGAGTTTGGGTTGGAGATAATATCCATTTTGATTAGATTTACGTGGAATGAGCGGTCTGACAAAACAAAGTAAAATAATTGATTTTTGATGCATAATAAGATTTACCGGGCCTTTATTGATAGTTTCTGCCGCTGATGTGTAAAATTCAACTTTTCCTTTAATTCTTATTACTGGTACAGTCACATCGATGCTATTCTGGGATTCCGTAATCTCAATTTTGATTATCCAATTTTTTGATGTCTCAACCAATTTTTTAACTCGATCGACTGTTAATAAAGTCAAAATCATAATTATGAAAGAAAGAATAGTAAAAAAAGTCCCTATTAAACCAGAGATTTTGAAAATTTTATCCTTGTTTGTCATTTTTTTGTTTCCCCCTTCACAAGTTAATTCACGGAGTAATCCCTTCAACTTTTAAATGAGGATGATTTTTAAATAATTGTTCGATTTCCATTTTATTTGAACCCTGTTAAGAAATAACCAGCAAGAACAGGAACAATTTGAGGGTCTATTTTATCACTGGGATTGCGCATAAATTTTTAACTTTTTTGTATCCTGATTATCAAACAACCATTATTCAATGTTTAGCTAACGAGCTTCCGCCATTAGGGGGTTACTCTTTGAAGGTTCGCCCCTTTAACCACCACCAGCATAACCAGCACCGCAATCGATCTGTCCTCAAAGGATATCCCCTTCCCATGTCCAGTATACGAACTCCCTCCAATCAAAACAGCCTTTGAAAATATCAAATATCATAAATGGGGAAAAAGATCAACCACCTGTATGAAAAATTTCCGATTCTACCCGAATTTCTTTATAATATTTTTTCTTTGTGCTCTCCGTGTCCTCTGTGGTTAAACATTAAACATTAGGATTCTTTGAATTGTTGATAATCTTTCAAATCTTGTTTAGCAAAGTATTTTCGTTTTGTACTGGCGAATGAGGCGGCGTCCAATCGCTCCTTGCCATAACCGTTGACTTTCCAGGGTTTACATAACAAACATCCACCCCGTCTGTTTTTTGGTCTTTTTCGTTTAGCCACGAAGGTACATGAAGAAACACGAAGAAAAAGAAAAAAGGGGAAACCACAGATTACACAGATTACGCAGATTTTTTTGTTTTTTCTTCGCGCCCCTTCGCGTTCTTCGCGGCTTATTTTCATAGGGGCTAGAAATAATAGACTTTTAGTTTCATTCCCGGGTTTAGCCTGGAATCTGTAAGAAGACCATTCAAAGAGAGAACATATTCCACCCTTACATTGTACTTCTGAGCGATTCCTTTGGCTGTGTCCCCTCTCTTTATTATATGAGTAACCACTTTCTTCGGTTCTTTTTTCAAATATAGTACCAGTTTCTGTTTTGGGTATATCCTGGTTCGTCTTAAACGGTTCCAACGCATAATATCCCTTGCACTTACACCTCTGAAAAAAAGAGCAATCCTGGCCAGGGAATCCGTATAGTTGACCGTATAAATTAACCGATAACCTTTTCTTTTGGTTTTGCCTTTCTTTTGGGCTGTGAA
>WVZO01000139.1:56374-98001 GCA_011772425.1 Candidatus Aminicenantota bacterium | reverse complement strand
CTGGACAAAACCGAAGCCCTGAGACAGGCCAAATTGGAGCTGCTTAAAAACAAAAAATACTCGTCTCCTCTTTTCTGGAGTGCTTTTGTATTGTATGGAGAATAAGTTGATTTTTAGCCGCGAAGACATTTACAATGCGGTAAAAAACACGAAGAGACACGAAGGAAGAGAGGAAGTTAAGAAGGTGAGAGGATGGAAGGACAGCCCATTTTTTGCTTCTTTTCATTTTTTAGTTGACATATTTCTTAAAAGAATTATATAATAACCGCGGAGCTTAAAATGCAAGGATTAACAATAGAAATTCCCGGAGAAATCGTAGCAACGATGAAATTGCCAAGAAAAAGGATTAAAGAACATCTATTGATCGATATTGCTGCTTCCCTGTATCAACAGGAGATTCTATCTTTTGGTAAAGCACGGCAGTTGTGCAATCTGAATAAATGGGAATTTCAAAAAGAACTGGGAATAAGAAAAATCGAAAGACATTACGACGAAAAAGACCTGGAAGAGGATATCAAATTTGCCCATAGTCATAAGTAACGCATCCCCGATTATTAATCTTGCGATTATCGGAAGATTAAAACTGCTCAAAAAATTTTGGGGAAAAATATTTATCCCGGAAGCTGTGTGGAAAGAGATTGTTATCGATGGTGCAGATAAAGAAGAAGTAACTGAGATAAAAAAAGCCGATTGGATAATTGTTGAAAAAGTCAGAGATCAGAATCTAATTATGCTATTGATGCAAAACCTAGATAAAGGAGAAGCAGAAGCCATTGCTCTTGCTATTGAGAAGAATGCGGATATTATTCTTTTAGATGAAACCGATGCCAGAGAGGCTGCAGATATTTACAGAATTGAAAAAACCGGAGTTCTTGGGATTTTACTACTGGCAAAATTGAAAAATGAAATCTCCAATTTAAAACAAGAAATCGAAAATCTGAAAACAAAGGCTGACTTCTGGTTAAAAGATTCTCTAATTCAACGTGTATTAAGAGAAGCTGAAGAGATTCCATAGTAAGGAAAAGAGTACAAAAAAGATAAAAGAATTCTCCTCCAACAATACTTCTGACCGAATGCCTAACTAACATACTGTCCTCTCAACTTCTCCGTTTCTCCGTTTCTCCGTTTCCTCGTTTCTTCTCTTCCTCTTGCCAACGGCCAACTGATCGACTGCACTTTTGTCCTCTGACCTCTGACTGTCTGCCCACTGACCGTCTGACTTCTTCTCTTCGCGTCTCTTCGCGTTCCTTCGCGGCTCAAATTATACACATTTATAAATCAGCACATCCGGATACTCCCGCTAATCCAGTCTTTCAAAAAAAAGAGTAAACTATTATCAACCCGCAACAAAAATCCGGGAATAATATTATATAAAGAACAAAAGGTAATGTAAAAAGTTTTATGAACAAAAAAAAAGGAGGAAAAAATGAAAGTAATACAACCTAGAAGAGTCAAAGGTTCGTGGTTTGTCGTGCTGTTTTTGCTTTCAGGCCTGTTGGTATCCTCGAGTCCCTGCTTTGCAGCGGGGGATTCCCTGGGTAAAGAGATCAGGGAGAAAGCAAAAAAAATGAAACTGGATAAGACCAAAGTTGTGCACGGCAAGAAAAACGGAAAAAGAGTTAAGTTCACCGGTGCAAAATTAGAACATGTGAAGTCGATGAAGGACCTTGAACAAGGAGAGGTCGTCGGAGTCCTCGATAATGAGCTCTCGGGCGATGAGACCAATTTACCCCCCGGGAAACACAATGTGTTCTTGAAAAAAGTAAACGGTGAATGGAAAGCCTATGCTGAGTCCGGTGGTAAGGTTGTGGCCGAAGCTGCACGAGTAACAATGGAAAAGAAGGACAAAAAGGAGGCTAAACCCCAATTTAAGCCTGATGGGTGGTGTTATTGTTGGTACCTTTGCTGTGGCTGGGTCTATATTTGTGTTTGTTGGTGACAGCCAGTTTCTAACATTATCCTGTCAAATCGCACGCTGCAAACCTGACCTAACCCATCCGGTACCACAGCCTTTTGCGGTGGCTTAAGCAGCCAGGTTTCCGGTGTGCAACCTCCAGGGTAACCTTCAATCTGCAGGGGTCAAGTTTTGCTTTAATACATTGTTGTAAAGCAAGACTTGACCCCCCAGATGGACCCCCCAGATGCCAGATGAAATCGTTCCCAAAACCGAAGTGCCAGACGCATACGAGAGATAACGTTAGAAAATAGAAGTTAGGAAGAAAAGAAGTTAAGAAGTTAAGAACCTGCTCTTAACTTCTTAACTTTCTTATTCTCACTTTTTAAATTAAATTGAAAAGGAAAAAGAAAGTAAAGAAAAAAAATCGGCGGGAATTTAAGTAATAATACCAGTGGGAATTTAGGTAATAATACCTATTGACATTCCAGGTATTTTGTATAAAATAAATATCATAATAACAAAATAAAAAAAGAGTAAAGAAGATGGTTAGAAAGTATAGGGTTAGAACCGTTCTTATCTTGCTTTTCTTTTTTGTAGCGATTGGTTTTGCGCAAGATAAGCATGTGAATGAAAACAAGCAGTTGAGAGAGGAAATCCTGGCCGCCTATCAATCAGGAGGGAAACAGGGGCTGCTGGATTTTGTGAAAAAGCATGAAGATAAAATTTCCAATACATTTATCGTAGATTTCGCCAAAGCGGGAGTGAAAGAAAGAAAAGAAAAATGGTTGAAAGCTTGTAAAGTCATGGCTGAAGAAAAAAGTGATGAAAAGACCATGGCAGATGTCCTTTATCAAACAGGCAGATATTTTAGATTAATTTCAGATAATAAAAAGGCAGCCGATTATTTAGATAAGGCACTTCCCATCTATCTAAAACAAAACGACCTGGTTGGCCAGGGCAATGTGTACTTTAGTAAGGGGGAAATTTATAAATATATCAGCGACAATTCAAAAGCGCTTGAGATGTATGATAAAGCCCTGACTTTTTTTGATAAAGCAGGAGATCCTATGGGCCAGGGCAGTGTGTATAAGGGTAAGGGAGATATTTATTTTAATACTGGCAAGAATTCCAGGGCGCTAGAGATGTATGATAGAGCCCTGCATTTTTTTAAGAAAGCGGGATGTATTGAGAATGAATCTATTGCTTTACATGGCAAAGCAAAAGTTTTGATAAAATTTGGGGGAAAAAATGAAGCCCTGGAACTTTTTGAGAAAGGCATAGCTAACCTGGAAAAGGTAAGAGCGCAAACCGCTTTTTCAGAGATGAAACAAACTTTCATGGAAAAGGTTTATAAGCAATATGAAGAGACCGTTCTCTTTATGCTGGAGAATAAATACGAAAATAAAGGTTTCAAATATGCTGAATCCATGAGGGCCAGGGTTTTTCTTGATCAAATGGCCGAGGGATTGGTACGACTGGATAAGGGCCTGACACCTGAGTTGGAAAAGAAGCGGAATAAATTGGTAGCAAAACTCTCCAATATTAGTAAAGAGATGCATAAAACCGCCGGGGGAAAAGAAAAGAAGTTGCCGGAATTAAAAGAACAGTATCGTAAAGCAGAGAATGAATTTGAAGACCTTCTGGTTAAGATCAGGCTGAGTAATCCCCTGTATGCCTCGGTAAGATACCCTGAGCCAATCACAGTCCGGACGCTACAAAACGAGGTATTAAAAAAAGGAGAACTACTGCTGCGCTATTTCATCTCCCCCGATAAACTCTATGTCTTCCTGGTATCGAAAAAAAAATTTAAAGTGGTTCCACTGCAAGTAAAAGAAGAGGAAGTCAATGGAACAGTAGGGCGTTACCTGCTGGCAGTAAAAGAAAACAGTCCCAGGGAGATGAGGAGATTTGGAGTAACCCTCTATAATAGATTGATTAAACCCTTTGAAGCAGAGATAAAGAAGAGCAGAAAGATTATTATCATCCCCGATGGGAAATTGGCAGCGATTCCTTTCGAGTCCTTTATCATCGATAAGAAAAAATCGGGACAACCGGTTTTTCTCCTGGAGAAATACCAGGTGAAATATGTCCAAAGTGCTTCACTTCTTTCGGTACTGCGCAAGCACTACACCAGGGAAGGCCCGATAAAAAGCTTTATCGGCTTTGGCGACCCGGTCTATGATTATGAGAACTTTAAGCAAGAAAAACCGGAGCTTGGCTCTCCTACCCCGGTAAGAGGAGATGAGATAACAGGAATCCTCAGGGGAAAGTACCATAGGAAAGGTAGTAAATTGGTGCGCTTGCCGGGAAGTGGTGAGGAAGTCAAAACCATTGCCGAACTTTTTAAAAAGGAGAATCAAAAATCAGTGGTGCATTTACGGGAAAAGGCCGCAGAGGAAAAGGCCAAAGCAGCGGATATGAAAGAGTTTGATTTGATCCATTTTTCCTGTCATGGCCTGCTTAACGACGATTTCCAGAGCCTGGTGTTGTCTCAACTGCCGCCGGAAAAATCACCCGAAGACGGCTATTTTACCCTCAACGAGATCATGAACTGCGACTATAACGCGAAGTTAGTGGTCCTCTCCGCCTGCCAGACCGGTACAGGAAAAATGGAAAGAGCAGAAGGCGTTACCGGTTTGACACGAGCTGTGATGTATGCCGGGACCCCGGCAGTGGTTGCCAGCCTCTGGAAAGTAGACGACAAAGCCACTAAAGAGTTGATGGTCAATTTTTACCGGAACATGCTGGAAAAGAACCTGGACAAAACCGAAGCCCTGAGACAGGCCAAATTGGAGCTGCTTAAAAACAAAAAATACTCATCACCTCTCTTTTGGAGTGCGTTTGTACTCTACGGTGAATAGATTTTAGCCGCGAAGGCACGCGAAGAGACACGAAGGAAGAGAGGAGTGGAACAAAAATCCGGTAATTATACTAATTTATAGATATGAATTTAAAGCAAGCGTTAAAAAAAAAGGATGTTAAAAATAAAAGGGTTTGAACGTTTTCCCTTAAAATAAGGAGGAATGATGAAAAAAACAACAGTTTTAAAATTGATCTTGAGTTTCATTTTTTTGCTTCAATTTTTCCTGTTACAGGGGGATACCTCGAATAATACAGGAGAGCTTGCACCGCTTAATCCTGATTTCCTGGAATATCTTGAAAATGCTAAAGAAGGACAATATCGTTTTTTTACAGATGAAGGTTTTCCCATGGGATATATTCCGTCACCCGTAGACCTGTCGCATGTTAGGGGAGTTGTCGATAACCAGGTTTTAACGGGTTATACATCAAAATATGATATAAGAAGCAAAAATAAAGTAACACCGGTAAGAAATCAAGGGCAATGCAGTTCTTGTTGGACCTTTGGAACATATGGGTCCCTGGAATCGTTCCTTATGCCTTCGGAACCATGGGACTTTTCCGAACAACATTTGAATGCCAATCATGGATTTGATAACCCGGAATGTGAGGGGGGAAATGCCAAGAAAGCCACCGCTTATCTAGCACGGTGGGATGGTCCGGTTCGTGAAAGTGATGTTCCTTATCCTTACTCTCTTTCTTCCCCAAACGGATACAGCATTGCAAAGCATATTCAAAAGGTTATTTTTCTACCGGAAAGGTCCGGCAAATTGGATAATGATACGATCAAATATTTTGTCACCAATTATGGGGCTGTAAATTTTGCTTATTTCCACAGTGGGTATCATTACAATGAGAATACTTACAGTTACTATTATAACTACAGCACCAGGGACCCTGGCAGCGACAAAACCAAGGGTTGGCACTCAGTGGTTATTGTAGGCTGGAATGATAATTATTCTAAATATAATTTTAACATAACTCCCCCCGGTAATGGGGCTTTTATCGTAAAAAATAGCTGGGGAACCAATTGGGGGCAAAAGGGGTATTTCTATATTTCATATTATGATAAATCAATGAAGGATTTTGTGAGTTTTAACAATGCCGAAGCGACGAATAATTATAAAAGAAATTACCAATATGATCCCCTGGGATGGACAATGAGTTATGGGTATGGAAATACGACGGCATGGTGTGCAAATATTTTTACCGCTGTCGATAACAACACTCTTAGAGCAGTTAGTTTTTATACCACCGATAAAGATGTGAATTACACGATTTACATTTATAAAGGTTGCCAGGCCGGTAAACCCCGCAGTGGAACCCTTGCGGCCCAAAAAACAGGATCAAGGTCATATCCGGGTTATTATACCGTGAAATTGGGTTCTTCGGTTTCTTTGAAAGAAGGCCAAAGATTTTCTATTGTAATTAAATTTAAAAATTCCAGTTATAACTATCCAGTAGCAGTAGAAAAACCTGTTTCAAACAATTCCTCGCAAGCTGCCGCCAATACTGGAGAAAGTTTTGTGAGTCACTATGGTAATTCCTGGTATGACATTGCCAGGCAATATTCTAACACGAATGTCTGCATCAAGGCATTTACCGGAGGTTATTCACCGGGAGGTAATCCAAAGATTACCATTAGCCGGAATAAAATGAATTTTGGATATATTATTGGAGGTAGTACAACAAGCTCGCAATCGTTCACCGTAAGTAACAGTGGGACCGGAAAACTTAAATGGACGATATCGGACAGTGCAAATTGGCTCGATTACACGCCGGCATCAGGGACGAATTCCGGGGTTGTAACAGTTTCTGTGAAGGCTTCCGGTTTATCGGCGGGCAGTTATACTGGTTATCTGTATGTCATTGATCCTTATGCTTCCAATTCTCCGAGAAAAGTAACTGTAAAGTTGACAGTTAAAAAATCCTGGCAGGCTCAGTCCCCATTTGGTGATTTTGCTACTCCAACGCATGGTTCAACGGTAAGGAGCAGCGTGCCGGTAACCGGCTGGGTACTGGATGATATCGGTGTTACCGGCGTTAAAATATATAATGGAAACAAATATATTGGAGATGCCGTATTGATTGAAGGTGCCCGCCCGGATGTCGAGCAGGCTTACCCCAACTATCCGATGAACTATAAAGCAGGCTGGGGATATATGATGATGACAAACTTTTTGCCAAATGGTGGTAATGGTACTTATTATATTCGCGCCAAAGCAACAGATAAAGAGGGGCATGTGGTGACATTAGGAAGTAAAACCATATACTGCGACAATGCACACGCAGTGAAGCCGTTTGGTGCCATTGATACACCCGCCCAGGGCGGTACTGCCTCAGGTGACAGCTTCATCAACTGGGGGTGGGTTTTAACACCGCGGCCCAATTATATTCCCACAAATGGTTCAACCATTAACGTCTATGTAGATGGTGTAAATATCGGCCATCCAACCTATAATATTTACAGGAAAGATATCGCAACTCTGTTTCCCAATTATGCCAACAGTAATGGTGCCATTGGATATTGTACTATCGATACCACTGCCTATAAGAATGGTGTGCATACTATCCAGTGGATAGCCACAGATAACGCCGGAAACACAGATGGCATCGGAAGCCGGTATTTTACTATTCAAAATACAGGCTCTGACGGTCAACGGTCATCGGTCAATAGTCAGAATCGGTCATTGGGAAATGAAAGGCTCTCATCGATTCCTGTTGATAACCTCGGACCGGTAATAATAGAAAAAGGCTTTAACCGGGATACTATACCCCTGGAAACTTACCCCGATGAAAACAGTGTAATAAATATCGAAATCAGGGAGATGGAACGGCTAGAGATAGATTTAGGCTGTCCACAATGGAGAGGATATCATGTAATTGGGGATCAATTGAGACCGCTGCCTGTGGGTTCCACGTTAGACACAGGAAGAGGTATTTTCTACTGGCAGCCAGGATCCGGATTTATCGGGGAATATCAACTGGTCTTCATTACCAGGGAAGAGAATGGAGAGTTAACGAAAAGGGCCATTAAAATAAATATTACGCCCAAATATAAGAAATAAGGTTCCCATTTATAGATATGAATTTAAAACAAGTGTTAAATTAGGAGGTGACATGAGAAAGACAATTTTTTGGGGGTTATTTCTAACACTTTTGTTTTCATTTTTTCCTTTGGCGAATGCCAAAGAAAAAAAGAAAATATTTGTTGTGCCACAATATGGTGAATCAATCATTCAGAAGGTTGATTTTAAAGGGGAACTGGAACAAAAAAAACGTTTCCTTGAAATAAGAGATAGGAAGCAGCGATTTTATTCTAAAATCTCCTCTATGCCGGAAGCGTTTGAAGCTGACAAACCAAAAGCGGTCAATTTGATGATGGATGAAAATTCCCTCTACTTTCAACGCGATTTTGAGGATGATCTTGTCATGACAGGGCTTTGTTATAATTACGGCACCACCTCTGCGGTTTTTGTTAGGGTCGATGTTGATCTTTATGATATCAACCAAAACTATATAGGCAGCGATTTCACCTATGTGTGGGGTGGAAGTATTGTCCAATTAGCAGGCAGCGGCGATTTCATCAATGCTTTAGGTCACAATGATTATGGCTTCTTTAAAGTATGGACCTATTATGATTACGACGACGTATACTGGTATGATTACACCATTAGTTATAATACCTATTCCCATACACCAGCTAAAGCAGCGTTGGAATTTGACGGAGATGTCTACTACTATAATTACCTGGGGAACCTGGATTACTATGGAGAAATAAAAAATCTGAGTTCTAATTACGTCACTTATGATACCTATGCAGCCTTTGCTGTTTTTGATAAAAGTGACACCCAGGTCGTGGATGTCAGTTTTAATGATGTAGATGGTAGTAATTATGGTGCTTCGGAAAGCGCCATTTATCCAGGGAAAAGCGAACCTTTTGATGTATGGTTCCCGGAAGCTGAGTATGGCAGCACGTCCAACTCTTTTCTTTATGCCTATGAATGGGCAGAAGCCTATGTCGGAAGCTCTGGCGGCGACAAGGAGCCTCCCTTTGGTTCCTTCGATACCCCCACCAGTGGTTCTACAGTAGCAGGCAGTGTAGCTGTCACCGGCTGGGCACTGGATGATACAGGAGTTGAAAGTGTAAAAATATACCGTAAGTCAGGAGGAAATCTTGTCTATATCGGTGATGCACTATTTGTAGAAGGAGCCAGACCGGACATTGCTCAGGCGTATCCCAATTATCCCAATAACACCCGTGCCGGTTGGGGTTATATGATGCTGACCAATTTTTTACCCAATAATGGAAATGGGACCTTTGTGTTCCAGGCCATTGCCACAGACTTAGCCGGTAAAACAACCACCCTGGGAACCAAAACCATCCGTTGTGACAATGCCCATGCCACTAAACCCTTTGGGGCTATAGATAAACCCGGGGCAGGTGAAACGGTTTCCGGTGTTTACAGGATTAAAGGATGGGTTTTAACACCGCCGCCCAACAAAATACCAAAAGATGGAGCTAGTATTCGCGTAAAGGTTGACGGTGTAGACCTGGGGCATGCCACTTATAATATTTACCGGGCAGATATTGCGAATCTTTTTCCCGGCTATGCCAATAATAATGGAGCAGGGGCCTATTTTGACCTGGATACTACCCAATTCAGCGATGGGCTTCATACCCTGGAATGGCTAGTAACAGATAACGCGGGAAATAGAGATGGTGTGGGCAGCCGGTTTTTTATGATTGACAACGATGATGAGGAAACGGAAGTGAAATATGAAATTTTTACAAATCCGGGTACTTCAATACTACTAAAGGCAACAAGAGATGATGGTTTGGAAGTGGAATTTTACGGTGAAAAGGATGAGCAGGGACTTCCCACTAAGCTTACCTCCGCTGCAGTAAAAGAACCTGGAGACAGTCATCCTACCCATGTCCTTTTTGATAATGATGGGCGTATAGATAAGGTCTTTACTTCCAATGGGACTACCTTTCAATTCGAATGGTTTTCGGATACGGAATTAAGAATCACTGCTACATCTCCCAATGGCGAACTTATCGTTAGTATTCCTTACGATCTGAACTCAGGGAGCACCTCTTCCGCCATTAATTCTGAAATATATACTGGATCTAAAAGGGAAATTAATTTATTACCCAGAAATAATGTTCCAATTGCAATAAAATCAGGCAATTGGGAAGATATTGGATATATTAACACAAATTCTAATTCGTACTGTAAAACGGCAACAATAGAACTTACTAAATGCGCTGAACCGATATCTGATGCAATTGATGTAGGACTTAGATTTTACCCGACATATCCTCGAGAGCGTTATCGAGCAAGGCATGTTGGAGATGGGATATACGAAGTTTGCATCCCGGCAGATGTTTCACCCATTACCATCGATGTGGGGGAAGTCTGCCAAACAACATCAATTGTAATAGGAGCGATGTGTACTTTTTCAAAACCGCTAGTTCCCCAGATTCCTCTTATATGTGCAACAATCGGGGTAATAATTGATGCGATTTCTCCGGCACCTCCTGTTCTTGAAACCGCTGCAATTACTGCTGCATGCGCCTCGCTCTCTTATGTTTTTGTAGCTCTATGTAAGACAATTTGGAAATCCCCACCTGGAGGAGGAACAACATTTGCTGATATGCTTTGTAATGAGTTCCAAGGCGTTGAAATCGAATTAACAGATGGAGTATATTCTATCATTCCCTTTGCGTATATCACAGGAACCGGATACATTGAGGGAAATAAAACGAATATAAAATTTCCTTATTCGGGATTGCTTCCAAAATTTTCAATTGATGCGCCGGGAGAATTAAAAATATCAGGGTTTCATACTGAACCGTCGGACCCTGCTCCCTATCAGGGGTACGTTGCTAAAGCAAAAATACTATGTCCATCTAAAGAAGGGACAACAGTTTCAATATCAGTGGTTGGGACAGATTATTATTCAGATTCCAATACAATAACTATGAACAAAAGTGGTTGGATTTCAATCAGTGTTCCCGGGTCTTATGAAGGAGTAAGCGATACAATTACTGTATCGATAAGTGGCGGGCCTACCGCGGTTATCGGTATCGTTTTTTAGAAAAGGAAAAACTATCCCGTGTTTGAAAATTTGAATTTATCATAGGAAATACATTTAGCCTGCCCATTTCTTTTTCTTCGCGTGCCTTTGCGGCTAAATCCCTCTCTGCATGCTTTTAAATTTTTTTAATTTCAAATCCCGGTAAAAAAATTAAAGCTTGAAAAAATATCACTTTCATGTAAAATAGATATATCAACAACCATGCAAGAAAAAAATAGATATTTAAAACAGCATGTGCCCCTGATGGTCTGCGGGGCAGTAGGCCTGCTAATATTTATAATACTGCTCAATCATTTTTTCCCCGGTAAAGCCGCCAATCTAAAAAAAGGCAAATCCGAAGCCATTGAGATTGCTTATGATTTTATGAAACAAAGAGGATACGATCTCAAAGGATATAGAGTAATGGCGTCGGTGGAGTACAATCCCTATGCCTTTCTTTATTTACAAAAACGTTACGGGTGGAGCCGAGCCATGGAAATTTTTCAAAAAGAAGATTATGATGGCCTGGATTTCTATTGGCGGGTTTTCTGGTTTAAAAACCTTCCCAAAACTTCCCGTGTTGGACAATTCAGCATTTTTGTCTCAGGAACAGGAAATATCCTGGGCTTCATCCATGACATCCCCCAGAATGCTGCCTGGCCGGAAGATCGTCGCGCTCATATCTCCCAGGAACAAGCCCTGGAAATTGCCACTGCGTTTCTAAAGGCCCGGAATATCGATCTTACCGGCTACAAAAAAGACACCTTTACCACGCAAAAATATGAAAAACGAACCGATCATTTGTTTAGCTGGGTAAAAGAATGGGACCCTGAAGGTAGTAAGGCGAGACTTAGAGTTGACATCCGGGGAGACGACGTGGGGCAATTCAATATCGCATTCGGCGTACCGGAATCCAAACATACAGCCATTAATCAAATTCACAACAGCAGCACTTTATCCACGTTTATCTCTTATATATCTGCCTTTTTATTCTGCCTGATTATACAGGTTATTTTCCTGAAAAAGTACCACGAAGGGGAAGTGGGAATTAAAAGCGGGGCCATTGTTTTCTTTATATGTTGGATTACGTTGGCATTGGAAGCGGGGCTGAAATTCAGGATAAATGCAGCGGGTACCCTGATCGGGGAAATGAGCTACGACACGGTGGCAATGGTGGTATTTATTTTCTATACCCTGATTGTATGGCCGTTCTTATCCATCATGGCATTCGGCTCATGGAGTGTAGGAGAATCCCTGGGAAGGGAACGTTTTCATAAAACCTTTACTGGTGTGGACAGTCTTTTCAACGGTAAGTTTTTCACCTTAAATGCGGCCAGCTCACTGCTTAAAGGGTATTTTGCCGGATTCTTGCTGCTGGGTGTCATCGCCCTTTGCACGGCGGCAGCGGTAAAGCTATTCAACGGACAAATCCTCGGAGTCGATTATCAAATTGCCTCCTCCCTCTTTCCCTTTATGGTGCCGTTACTGGCAGCCATATCGTGCAGTTTTATATCCGAACTGGTTTTTCGCCTGTTCGGTAATTTCTTCCTGTATAAGTATCTAAAAAGCAAATGGGGGAGCATCTTTGTTTCGTCAATCTTCTGGACCATTTTTGCCATTGGCTTCTGGTATACGAATATCTCCCTGACTCCCATGGTCCTGGAATGGATCACCTGGTACATTTGCGGACTCTTGTTGGGATACGTTTTCTGGAAATTCGATCTCCTTACTGTTATTGTCGCTAATTTTACCGTAGTGGGGGTGATGCAGTCGCTTCCCCTGGTCACCAGCCCGGCCAAAAGCCTGTTTTACCCCGGCATCATTTCGTTGATACTGCTGTTTTTACCCATTGTATTTATCATCCGCGGTTTTATCAAAAGGAAAGAATTCTCCTTTGCCGCAGACCTGGTACCCCGCCACATCAAGCGTATTACCCAACGGGCCCGGATGGCAAAAGAATTGGAGATCGCCCGGCAGGTCCAGATGAAACTGCTGCCGGGAAAACCCCCGGAAATCATCGGATTTGAAATTGAAGGAATATGTATACCGGCCAATGAAGTAGGTGGAGATTACTACGATTTTATCCCCATCGATGAATCCAGGATTGGAATTGTCATTGGTGATGTTTCAGGAAAGGGTGTGCCCGCTGCGATATACATGACCTTAACCAAAGGAATTATCCACTCCCAGGTGGAAAAACAGTTATCTCCCGAATTGGTGCTCACCAGGGTGAACCGTTCCTTGTACGCTATGATGGACAATAAATCCTTTGTGACCCTTTTCCTTGGCGTGATCGATATAAAAAATAAAACCCTCGCCTATTCCCGGGCCGGTCACAATCCGCTGCTTTACTTTCGGCGAGCGGATAATCAAATCATTCTATTAAAACCCGGGGGCATTGCCCTGGGACTCGAAAAAGGACAAATATTCGATCATAAGATAAAAAAAGAGCAAATCCAGCTCCAAAACGGGGACTTGATTGTTTTTTATACGGACGGGTTCTCCGAAGCCATGAATAAAGACCTGGAAGAATATGGAGAAAAACGGTTGATGGATGTGATCCAGTATTGGCAAAACAGGGCTGCGAAAGAGATTATCCACCAGGTTGTAGCAGATGTCCGGGCTTTTACCCGGGGATATCCCCAGCATGACGATATGACTATGGTAGTAGTGAAGGTTTTTTAAATAGCAGCAACTTGACATTCTCTTTGTATTTCATTAGAATATTTCATTGGAATTTGAGTAAAAAATTTCACAGTTAAAAGGCTGAAGTAATAAGGAGATTGACATTGATAGAAAATCCTTACCGGTATACCGGCCCATTGGACCCGGATAAAGATAAAATCATCTGCGCGCCGAGAAGCGGGGAAATAAACAAGGTTATCGGTGGGATTAAGCGCGGTGATTACTGGTCGATCATGGGACCGAGGCAGATCGGTAAGACCACCTTTTTATTTCAATTGAGTAAAGAAATTTCCCCTATTCCATGCATATATATTAATTTCGAAATCGAACTCAAAAGCCAGGAAGCCTATTACCAGATGATTATTAACGAGATTATGGAAAAAGTACCTGCTGAAACTGTGCCGGATTACAAAGAATGGGAAAAATTCGGGGCGGAGTTTTGCTTTTATAACTTTCTAAAATCGTTAATATCCAGAGATTCCAGACAAATTGTTTTTATGTTTGATGAAATCGGAAGAGTTTCTGGTGTAATATCTTTCCTGCACCTGTGGAGAAAAATATTTCATGATCGCAACTATCACCAGGAGCTGGAGAAATATACCGTTATCATCAGCGGAGCACATGACCTTATATCGCTAACCTATGGTCCCATGTCTCCCTTTAACATCTCCAGGAAACTGGTTTTGAGCAACCTGGAGAGAGAAGAATCGGAAAACCTCATCGACATACCCATGAAGGCTCTTAATATTAAATTTGAACCGGGAATTAAAGAAGAGTTAATCTCGAGAGCTTCCGGACACCCCCAGTTGCTGCAGCACCTCTGTTCCCTGTTGGTGGAAAAAATCTCAACCAGGGAAAAGAAAGAGATAACCGGGACGGACCTGGTTCAAGCAATCGAAGAGTTATTCAAAAAAAGCGGGAACATGGAAACCTTAAAAAATCAAATTAAAACCGATGAGAAACTTCACCACCTGGTTCAGAATATATTGGATGGGGAAAAAATCAAGTATCTAAGCTGGCAAGAGTACTCGCAAGTCGGTGTGGGTCCGATAATCGAGGATAAAGAAAAATGTTGTAAATTAAGAAACCCCCTGTACGAAGAGTATCTAGCGGAAATAATGGACGATCTGCTATATGCCCCGGAACAATTACAAATCGATGAACAGGGGGAATTCATCACCACTGTTTATTGCAGTTCAACCCCCGTGAAATTTGATTCCCAAGAACAGGAAAAAGAATTCTTAAAGCAGTTGTTCAGTGAACGAGTAAAAATTGAAATTGAGAAAAATGGAATAAAACTGAGCAAAATCGATTTATCGTCGAAAGAGAAGCTGCTTCTTTGTTACCTTGCCTATAAGAACTATAAAGCCGTTAATGAAGGATTTTCAGATTGGAAAAGTATCCCCATAACCTATAAATACCGGGTTTCTTCAAACCTTAAAAATAACAGCGAGCAAAAACCGGAATGGGAAATCTTTGAAAAAGCACTCGGAAAAGCCGGCGTTGAATACTTTGAGGGCAGTGAAATAAAAGCCTGGACATTTTCAATCCGAAAGAAGTTAGCCACGATTAATGCCAGGGATTTAATTCATTCAGGAACCGGCAAAGGCAGAGGATACCTGCTTATCGGCACGGTAAGATTTAAGAGACATTAACCCCCCTAAACCCTATCTACCGTAAACTACGGTTAGATTACCTGAAATATTCGGTTTTCTATATTATAATACACACATTATGATTTTGCTAGAGGATATCATTTGGAAAATCGGGTTTAAGTTCATCAGCACAAAGCAGTTAATCGAGGTGGAGAGTTTAAGGCAGAGGAACCAGGGACCTATACGAATCGGACCCCAGGATGATAATGGGTCCGAGGGTTATGGGAGAGTTAAAAATTCAAAATTAAGGAGGTGATGAAAAAGCTTAATTTTAAAATGCACCCAGAAGCCAGCCGGGGGGTAAGAGACAGGCTTCCCGGCTGGCATTAACCGCAATGAAGGTAATTAAGGAGAGAAAAGAGAGGGACGTAGAGGAGACGGGCTACGAAGGAATCGTGGAGGGGGCAGCGGGTGGTTAATTGATAAGGTATTATAGGTGAGAGGCTGTCCTGATGTTGGAAGCCGGGGGGCCGCCGGTTTTGCCCGGTTGCCCCCCGGCTTGTTCAACTCCCAAACCATTCCTTTTCTTCGCGTTTCTTCGCGCTTTTTACCACATTGTAAATGTCTTCGTGGCTTATATAAAATAGTGGTGAATTTATGATAATTATACTTGAAAAACGTTTTTTTTTTCTTTAAAATAATGCCATGGCTCAAGAACAAGAAGCAAAACCCAAAACCTGGGGACGTTTTAAGCTGGTTTCACGTGTGGGAACCGGTGGTATGGGAGATGTATATAAAGCCTTTGACCCCAATTTAAACCGTTATATCGCACCGGATAAAAAAACACGCCTGGCGGATGAAAAAGAGGCCAGCGCTTTTCTTGTAAAAGGGATCGAAATCAATCGAAATTTAAAATATCTTTTCGACCCTTACCTGCGTAATTTTTAAGAAAAAAGGAGGTAAAATAACCATGACAAGGAATGAATATCTTAAATTTACAGAAGGGATTTATAAGGCAGCCCACGTTTTAATCCAATTAACCCCGGAAAATAAGCTGGATTTCAAACCAAAAGATGGTCTCATGACCATTGCCCAGGTGTTAAAACATTTAGCAACATGTCTGGGAGCCAGTCTTTCCATGGGAATCAACAATTCCTGGCCGGAAATCCCGGAAGGAGAAATGCTTCCGCCAGCGGAAAAAATGCCAAAATCCAATTCCGCTGCAGAAGCGCTTAAGGAAATCGACCAGGACTGGGAACTCTTAAAACAAGAAATGGAGAAAATCACCGATGGCGAATTTAATCAGAATAAGATCAATGTACCCTGGATGCCGTTCCCAATGACTATCGTGGAATACATGATGCAAGCCATGGAACATCTATCCAATCATCGAATGCAGTTGTTTACCTGGTTGAAGCTCTCAGGTGAAGAATTAAATACCGGTCACCTGTATGGAATGCCCTGAAAATAGCCGCGAAGATGCACGAAACGAAGGAGTGTTTCTTTTTTTTGAAGGCAAAGGGGGCAGGCAAAGAATCCATCCTACCCGGAGCGAGGTTGAGGTTGAGGCTAAGGTTGAGGAGAAAAAAAATAATTCTCCCCTTGCCGGGGGGTCACCTGATTTTAAAAAGTTGATACCCTTTAAAACTAAATATCGGTATGTACTCTCCTTTTTTTATTTTTTTGTTAATTAATTCCTGGGCATCAGGTTCGATCCTGCGTTTAAGGGTCAAAAAATAATGGATATCCTTCATTTTCAAAATGCCGTTAATATGTTTTTTGACCGTTATCTTCTCATAATAAGGGAGAGGAACATATAAATGCTTCAACTCCGGGAGAACAGCCAGGTATTGATAGGCCGAAAATATCTTTCCTTTAAATCCATGAGTGGCTTCGTAATTATAAAGGAATTTATTTAACTGGGGGACACCGATTTGTGTTTTTTGCTCATGCTGATTTTGAGTGAGATTTTTTTTACTATATATAGTGAAATTCAAAAAAACAGTGACCGAAACGATTAGAACCGATAAATACAACAACGAAAATTTGTATTGCCTTTGGTGCCGGGTCTTTACAATGAGTTTATCGAAAAAAACCATCAATCCGTAAGCGCAGGAAAGGGCAATGAAGGGAAAAGCTAAAGCTAAATTTCTATTATCATAACTAAAAAAGAATCCCCATATCAATGTAAAGGGGATAACAATCAACAGCGTAATTTTTCTTGATTTTTTATGAAATAGACTAAAAGCCAGGAAAAACAATAAAAGACCAAAAACAAGACCGGTATTGAAATCACCTTCTTGCACCAATCTTTCAAAGCTGTAGATAAGTCGTTGGCCCAGGTTTCTATCGCCGTGGACCGAATTCATGGCAAATGAAATTCCCCCCTTCTCGGAAACTTCAATCTTTTTATCGATTAGAATGGATATATAAATATACCACGAAAGAAAAATGGCAATAACAATCACTGTCATGGATACAATTATCCGGGATATTTTTTTTAAGGACAAATTTTTCCTGTTTTTAAAAAGGGTCCATAAACTCCAGGCAATCATAACCGCGAGAATATAAATGCCGGCTTGTTTTGTCACTGCTGACGCACAAGCGAAAATAATCCCTAAGAGTATATTTTTTTCACTCACTTCATTAGAATAACAGACATAAAATGCCAAAAAAGCAAAAAATGTAATAGCAATATCCACATATCCATCCACAATCAAACCGGGGGTGAAAATGGCCCTGATTATACTGCCGTAAGCGATTAATGCCACTAAATAAGTTAAATCTTTTTTTCTCAATGCAAGGTCCATAAATAAAAAAAGCGTGGCAATGGGGAAAAGTGACATGATGGATTTGGCAAATAATTGGACGTTGGCATTTTGAATCATCACATAAGTGATGGACCAGTTAGCAGGAATCAATTGGGGGTAACGAAAGGTAAGAGTAGGTAATTGATTCGCGGCCCACGAGGTCGCCCAGCGATTCCATGAAACCATCGCATCCCACTTGGTAAATACCGATCCAAAGCTTGAGAAAAAATAAGAAAAATATAAGATAATAAATATAAAAGACACCAACAGCAATATATTATAATATACCGAATTGGACTTGAGAAAACTTGAAAATTGATCTGCCGGGTCTTTGACGGCAAAATTTATACGAAATTGAGTTGATTTTTTCAGGTAATAAACCAGCAGCAGTATTTCTATCAGGAAAATAGTATAAATCGCAGCGGGTTTATAAATTTTAGCAACTGTCAAAACGTAGACCAATAGGTAATTGATAAGCAGGCTCAGCCCAAAACTATAAACTAATGTTTGAATTTTACTTTCTAAGTGAAATCGGAAAAATTTCAGCACAATAAATCCCGGGATAAACACCATTTGCATGATGGACAATAATCCTAATAAATACATCTTAAACCTCTATCTCCCAGTTTTTTCAAACTTCATTGTTTATGATTAAGGTGTAATATACCACGAAAGTAAGAAAACTTCAATGTTTTTTCCTTTAAGCCCTCCGGGTAGTGCCAGTGGGTAACTGCTGGCACTACCCGGAGGAAGTGTCCACTAAAACTCGTCTATTTCCCAATTCCTGGACTCCTTTCCAACAACATTCTCAATGTTTTGGATTTCTTCTTCGCTTAAAACCGGTGCATTAAGAAGTACTTCTTCAAGGCTTTCCTTACTCCCCTGGCTGCCTGTTACAGGGACGTTTTCCTTTATTTCCAGGAAATCGATCTGTTTTAGAAAGTCCAACAGATACTTTCCTTTTTCATCATTTTTTATATCCAGGATTACCCGTGTCATTTTTACCTCCGCTTCAATTTTATCATAAAACCTTTTTTTTATAAACCCTAAAAATAAAAATTTAGTCAGGGCACAGGGAGCAGGGAGAAAAGAAAAAAAATTCCAAATCCCAAATCCCAAATAACAAACGAAACCTCTAATCTTCTGACTTTCTTAATTCTCATCTTCCTCTCTTCGTGTTCCTTCGTGCTTTTTACCGCATTGTAAATGCATTTCGCGGCTAAAAAAATTAAAGCTAATCTTACTGCTGCTCACCAAATACCACCTCAACCCGAAACCAAACCCTCCGCGGCTCCCCCCCTATAATCACAGGCTCATATTTCCACTGCTTTACCGCTTTCTTCGCCGCATAACGCAGCGTCCAATGACCTTCTATGACTTCCACCTCTTTCACATTCCCATACTTATCAATGACTACCTCAAGCTTAACAATACCGGAAATCTTCTTTCTCCCCGCCCTCCTGCGATAAACCGGCTCAACTTTTTTTATCAACCGGGGCTCTTGCACCCCGGGGATTACACGCTCAAGCATCTGATCCAACCTTAATTTGACTTCCCCTGCATGCCGGCCATGAGGATACTTACGAAGATACTCATCCAGGTCCCACACCTCCCCACCGCGAACGGCATTGAAATAGGCTTCATCATCAGCTTTTTCCGCAGCTTGTTCCCGTTCTTGCTCCCTGATTTTCTCTTCTATTTCCATTTCCAATACGACCAGCTCGTGGGAACGGTAGATATTCTTGGCCAGCTCCAGGTAATGTTTGGCTTTTTCCAGGAGCCCATGGTCGAAATAAAGCCTGGCCCATTTATAATATTTTTCATAGTCACGCTGCGTTTTTTCCTGTAAATCTTTCAATTTCTCTTCCAGCCGATTAAGCAGCTCATTGTTTTTAATCTTCCCGGCTTTTTTTATTTCCTCTTCTGCTTTTTCATACTCCTCATTTTCCATGTACTCTTGTGCCTTTTGCAAATGCTCTATAAACTCTCTTTCCTCTTCCTGCCGCTGTTGGACTGCCATTGACAACTTCCTTTCCACATCTTTTTCCAATTGTAAAAGTCTATCATCTGTCTTTATTTTTTTCAAAGCGTTGATGAGTTCTTTTGCGTTCGTGTAATCTTCACTGACTATATTCTCGGCAACCAGGGCCAAACCCTTTTCATACTCTTCCTCCCTTTCCCTGATCTTACGTTTTGCCTGGAGTTCCAGTGTGTCTAATTGGGGAGTATTTCTTATTTTTCTGGCAATTTCTATATTCCTTAAAGCTTCTTTATAATCCCCACGCTCGTAAAAACGCTGCGCTTCCTTGTAGAATTTTTTATAACCATCCTGCACCTCCGCTTCCATTAATTGTGTAATGGTCTGCTCCAATTCCAACAACTCAGGGGTTTCTTTGATTTCCCTGGCCCGGCCAATCATATCCAGCGCTTCTTTGTACTCGTTTCTTTTTACCAGGTCTTTAGCAATATCCAGGTAGGCATCATACTTCACCTGGTTCCTCAACCTTTCTTTTTCTTCCGGCGAGATTTCCGGTTTGGTTATTTTAGGCGGTTCAACGGTTCTAACAGGCTCGATTTTTTTCTGAGTAGGCCTTTTTGTTATTTTTTTACCTGTTCTTTTCCGCTTCGGTGCCGTTTTCTTCTTTTCAATTGATGGTTTTATCACCTTTGCCTTTTTTGCATCCGTGCCGGGAGATGGTGAGGGTTTGGCAGGACTGCCCCTATTAAACACAAAAAAATATAAAAATGCACCTACAGTCAGAACCACCAGGAAGCCCACCAGGAACCACAATCCTCTAGGAATTTTGGGTGCAGTGATTTCTATTTCCTCGACGGTTTTGGCGATTTCTTTCCCTGGCAGCGCTTTGTTTTCAAGCTTATCGATGATCTCTTGAACATCAGGCCTGTGGACCGGGTCTGGACTCATCATATCCAGGAGAATTTCTTCATAGAGGAACCTCTCAGAGGCATTAAGACTTTCTTTTTCAATTCTATCCATAACCAATCGCCGATAAAAGAATGAATAGCACAAGCTTTCTTTGATCTCAGCCATATGAGTGCTGTCAAAATGATCCAGGCTTTCACATTTTTTTAATATTTCCTTTAGCTGCCGGCTGTCTTCTAAATTTAATTTAATATTTTGATACGATTCCCCGGTGAACAGCCGGGCAAAGGCAACTCCTGCTGAAAAAATATCCACTTTTGATGTAATGTTTTCCCTGTCGTAAAACATTTCCGGCGCAATATAGCCAATGGATCCACAATACAGGTATTCTTTCGCTTTAATGAAATCCTTTACTTTCCAATAAAATTCGAAATCACCGATTTTTAACCGGTTATCCACCAGGAATAAATTTTCCAGTTTAATATCGAAGTGAGCGCGGTTTTTTGCATGAATAATACTCAACCCTTTTAAAAACTCCCGGAACCATTTGAATTTTTTTTCAAAACCTTCATCCAGCTTATTTTCCAAAAGGGCATCGGCTTTCTCCCAGAAACTGACATAAACTGTTTTATCAAACAATATTTCTTTCTTTCTTTTTAGACTTCCGTAATAAAGACGTTGAACAGGCATGGAGGGATAGAGGACATCCAAGAAAGATTGTTTATAATCTTCTCCCATTAGTTCGATCACACTGTCAAACTTACCCGTAAAATCTTCATCATCATAACCCATCCTCAGGGCAGTGAGTTTTTTATTGTACAGGCTCAAAAATGTAAACGTGGTTCTGCCTTTTCCCAGAACGGTTAATATTTCAAACACTTCCCTTTTTCTACCTTTTTCTTCTTTCAAGAGTTTTATATCGTGCTCGAATTCCTGGTTTCTAACTTTTTCATAGAATTCCTTCAAGGAGATTGGGGAAAGGTGAAGCTCCCTGGTGATGGATTTTTTCTGTTTTAACCGCATTTTCATTTTCTCCATTCTAAACCAAAAATAAGAAATTTGCAAGGGATTTGTTTTAGCCACGAAGGTACACGAAGATACACGAAGAAAGAGAGGAAGATGAGAGAGTGCCTTCACGGCTCCCTTTTTTTTGTGTCCTCTGTGGGTTCTTCTTTGTTAGTGAAAAAACTCCCGGTTTCCCGGGATACTTTTTTGAATAACCCGAATATATTCACCCCCAACAAATGAAGAATCAAAAGGTCCATCCCCAGGATGGGGATAAAAATCAATAAAAAATCAATCCGATTGTCACGAGCAAAATCAAATATTAACTTTGTTATCCCTGCAAAGTTAACTTTAATCTCAAACAAATCACGCACCAACGCAAGATTAATCAAAACCGGCAGCCACAGGATTAGCGAGAGCTTCACGTATTTTCTTACTTTTTCGTTCTTTAAAAAAAATACAGCCATGAGGATAACCAGGGGAAGACAGAAAGCAGTTACACCAAGGATGTTAAAAAATAAGCCGCTGAGTTTTTGTAAGATGGGACATTCATAACATTTCCCGGGAAACGGATATGAAAACACAGCAATCCCAAGGATAACAGCCGCAAAGACACCAACGGATTTTAATAATACTTTAAAAAAAAAGAAACTCTTCCTTCGTGGATCTTCGCGGCTCACTAAAATTTGCCTCCTTCTTTATTCTCATGATCGATGATGGCTTTTAAAATATCTTCAGTGAGTTTCCCGGCGATTTTGGTCCCGGTCCCGGAACGAGGCACGATAACTGAAAAAACCAATGGCGTACCATCCTTAAACGTAACAAAACCGGCAAAAAGTGAATGGTCCTGGTAAAACTCGGTCTCAGCGGTGCCGGTTTTAGCGTAAACCCGGCATCCCTTTCTCAACTCCTTGAACAGCTCATCGGCAGTGCCACTGTTGACCACCTCTCTCATTGCTTCTTTTACCTGTTGGGCAATGGCGGCTGAAAATACCTGACTTTTACTTTTATCGGGATTAAAGGTTAATGTTTTTCCTTCCTGGTTTCCTTTTTTTAATGTAACGGATTTGATAAGGGAGGGATGAAATAAGATGCCCCGGTTCAGGACAGTGGAAACCATGATAGCATTTTGCATGGCTGTCACCTGGAGGTCGCCCTGACCAATGGAATAATGAGCTGCATCTGCGGATTTATAATTGTTTACAGGGAATCGTGAGACAGCGGCCATAAAGCTGTCAGTGGGCATCCGCACCATCCCGGGCGCAAAAGCGGTCTCCTTTAAATTATGAAGAAGATCGATTCCCTGGTTCATTAGCAGCTTTTCAGCAAATTCCAGGGCGGGATATTCCCAATAGGTCCGGGTAATAGGTATATTACCTTTGGAAATAAAATATTTTTTATATGCTTTACGATCGCTGGAATCATATACCATACTGTCATGGGTAAGCACCCGGTGATTGTGAAGGGCAAGGAAAGAAAAATAAGTATTGTGGGAATGGGCAAAAGCCTTCTTGAGAGAACAAAAACCTTTGGGCATGGTATACTGCTGGAAATTGCGGAGATGAAAATCAATCTCTTTGCCGTTCAACATGGTACTGCCTTTTAAATCGTACCGGGGGAAATCTTTGAAACTGCTGGCAGAGATTAATAAGCGTCGCAAGTAAGGAAAACGATAATTGCCCCTTTCATCTTTAAGGTCTTTTGAATAAAGAAACACCGCAGCATCCAGGACTTTAATCGTGGAACCGGGGTTATACTTCCACTTCCAACTGCGGTTGAGATAAGGATTTTCTACGGGTCGATACGGTTGAGATATATGAGGATTGAGTTCTTTCATGGTTTCTTCATCATAGGGATAAGAGGCGGCAGTTAATATTTCTCCTTTGGGGCTCATTAAAATCACCGCTGCTTCATAAAAAGGATTTTTGATTTTATTGATTTGCTTTCGAATTTTATCCACTTCATCCTGGAGTTGAATAACTGCTTGCATAATGGGATAACGTTTGGATGGGTGAGTGCGGGATAATAGGGCTCTTTTTTGCTGCAATTGTGCCTCGGTGGTTTTCAAGTCCTCGGTTAATTTTTTGTACCGGGGATCTTTTAATTCTTTTTCCCGGTTGTCGTGAAGCATTTTTTTCATGGCTGCCAATACAATGGTCTGCCATTGGTGGTTGATGCTTAACTGAATGCTTGCGATTATATTTTCCCGGTAAAGCCGGGAAAAGACTTGCTCCAATCCCCAGATGCCGTGAGCAGGGCTGCCAAAGAAAGATAAAAGTTCGGTTTGAGCCGGGGGGGTGTAAAAACGCTGCGGTTTTCCATTGATGGTGGAACTCCAGGCCAACGGCGTGTCGGTTTTATCTGAAATAAGGGCTTTTTGCAGTGATGCGGCTTCCTTGAAACTGGTGCGGTGAACTTGTTTTTGAATTAACAGGACACGGTTATCTTGCACGTTAAACATGGGACTGGCAGCGAATCGCTTGCGAAAGCCCCTCCGGGAGACCATGACGATGATTGTATTTTTTCCTTTCTTTAATGCATCTTTAAAGTCTTCCCTGGTCTGAACAGGTTTCCGGTTAACCCGCAGCATATAATCACCGGAGGCATAAACTCGCCAACGGACCGATTGGGGAATCTCTTCCAATTCAAACTGCCGTCTGAAATACCGGAATTTGATCCCGCTGTAGACAGGGTTCCACGTCTCATAATACCAGATGGATTGAAGTTCCCCGGCATTGGGATCCGGGAGACTGTAGGGAGGATTCACCCTGGCAGCAGTCCAATGGACCCCGTTTATGGAAGCTTCCCATTGGTCACCGCTGCGAAACACCGTAGAAGTTCCATCCGGGTTTCCTAAAACCACTTCTGCCTGGAAATTGGTGGTAGTGATTTTTTTGTTAAAGCGCTTTACATTCCAAACGTTTACGAATAGTTCATTTTTCCCTTTAGGAAATGCAACAGTCTGTACACCATCGAAGAAATTCTTACTCGTATATTTTTTGCTGTCGAAGCTGTAGCCGTAATCGGCAGCGGCGATCAGTCGAATAGAGGAAGGAGGGTCTTTGAAGCGAATACGAAATTGTATGGGTTCATCGCTGTCTTTTATCATACTTCCCCAAAAATACGTGTCAATGCCGCTTATTATCGGTGTATTCTCCCATATTGGCAGGGCATTCAACCATGATTGACCGGCGACTTTATAGGTGACTTTTTCGATGGCCTGCCGGTCTTCACCCAATCCCAGCCCAATCCCAAAGATATGATGCGTATGGTTCAATTTCTCGATTTCCCGGGTAAAGACCTGGTAAATGCCTTTATTTTCCATTTTGCGGATCAGGGATTTTGCTGCACCAGCAAACCGTCTCAATTGACTGTAATCACCCACGTCTCTCCAGGCGATTCTATTCTTCTCAAAATAGCGGCGGATACCGGTTTGATTTTTCTTTCTAAGGTCTTTTTTCAACTTCTGTAAGAATTCTTTGGTAACGGGGTAATAACGATTTTTTTCCCGGTAGTACATGTTCCGGTCCAGTAATTCTTTGAGGTCCACGATACCGCCTTCCGGGATCCTGTCCGGCACATAAAGCTTGGTGACTAACCGTGCGGGTGCCAGCGTGAAAGAAAACAACCCGTCACTGCCGATAAAAGCGTTTTTCTTGTTTTTGTTGATGCCGTAAACCATCCCGGTATCCATGGATCTGAGAAAGGCAATTTCCTGGCCGGGTTTCCGGGCTTTCGCCGCTGGTTTCTCCTCCTTATAAGATACGGACAGGTAAGGCATGCCCCTGAAGTCGGCAATACGAAATTTGATGAAAAGAGCATCCCCTCTTTTTTTCGAATTCCTGTAGGGGATTTTTAAGATGTCTCCGTCCCGGATGATAACAAGGGTATGGGGTTTCTTTTTTTCCTCCTTCCAGTTTCGTATGCGGATGATTGGCATATGAAAAGATTTCACTTCGATGACACGGTTGGGGTCATGAACATCGGCGATTTCACTGCTGTTTTCGCCCTCATTGACTCTTTTCTCGAATTTCCGTAAAGCCAACAATCTGCCGTCATAGGTTTGCTTATCAAGCCCTATTTTGTTAAGCTCCTCCGCGCTGATTTCCACCAACATCTTTTTTAACGTTTTACGGTTGTGCTCCCGGTCTGCTGCCAACAATTGCTGCCGGTTGGTGAAAAGCCAGCCGCCAACGAATTTGCTGTCGCGTTCATTAAGAAAAACCTCCACCAGGGGACGGCGATAGACTTCCCGGTACGAGGTGGTCCGGGGCAGTACACTGAAAAGAAATTTACGGTCTTCAACGGTGACGAGATCATTGTCCTCGATTGGAGTGGTCCTGGTAGTTGAATTACCGTTAACATGAATACTGCCAATTTGTGGGGACAAAAAGAAACGGTTCTTCCGGTATTCGATATCGAAAAGCCCCCCATACCCGTAAAATGCTTCTAGGTAGACAACGTCGGTATTATCTTCGATATCCTTGGGATAGGAGATGGAGTTTAAGCGTAAAATGATTAAAATCACCAGGAGCCCTACGATTACTGTGAATATTTTAAAACTGTTTTTCATTCTTCCTCCTTTACTCCTCTGTGACCTCTGTGGTTAAATTATTTCCCAGGACGATCATCAGCAACGAAAAGGGCAGGGCGAAAAGCAGGAGCATATTATTGGAATAAGAAAGAAACGGAAGGGGTTGTCCCATGACAGGGAGCAGTCCCATCACGTAGAGGGCGGGAACGAGGTGTTGGGCCAGGAATATGACAGCCAGGAACTCCAACACATAAAGATACCAGCGAAAAGGCGATCCCCTGCCGTATTCACCGTACTGGTGTGCCAGCTTGTGGACATAGGCGGCAATCATAAAAAGGGTAAAAAATATAAAAACAGTCCCAATAGTTCCCAATACACTAATATAAAGGCTGAAACTCAGGTCTTTTTCGATCAGGGGAACCTGGTGGGCTGTTGTCAAGGCATCGGTGGATTTACCGAACGTTCCGGTTCCTTTCATTAACCAGAGGGAATTAATGTATTGGTACGAGAGGTTATAATCTTGCCAGGGGTTGATCCATGAGCCTATCCGGTTTCCCAGGGACCTGGGCGTCATAGGGGCACGGAAAAAGCCCACGTAGTTGACTGCCGCCAAAAGTAAGACCAATACCAAACTGAGTAGAATTTTAACAGGTATTTTAAAAGTCTTTCGAAACCACACCCTCAGCAGCAATACTGCTAATAGTACCGAAACGATGACACTTAAATATTTAAGTGGGAATGCGTAGTTGCCCAGGTCTGTCACGGTGATCACCAGTGTGACGGCAATCAGCACCAATAATAGCAGTTTAAACTTCAACGGCTTATTGATTTTAACGATATGGTAAAAAAACACAAAGGAAAACACCACCAAGGGGGAAAAGTCCTTAAGGAAAATGATCAGCAGGAAAAAAGGAATCAATACCAGGCCGTATATCCACAACACATTCAATTCCATACCTTTATCGATGCGGCTGACCCAGTCGGCGAAATAGATGGTTAAAAGTATTTTGCCCAATTCAATGGGTAAAAAGAAGAAGCCTGCCACGGCTACCCCCAGTTCGCTGCCCAGGAATACCTGGAGAACGATAAAAAACAGGGCCAATAACAACAGCAGGTCCGATACCAAAAGGTAATTCCAGCCTTTATTATTAAGGGTTCTGCCCAGGCCGAAAAAGATGCGCTGATTGTCCGGGTGTTCAAAACTTGAAATGGTTTTTTCAATGACTGTTTTTATATTCAACGGGTAACTGTGGGCGTTTTTGTACTCATAAATGATGTCTTTTCTTAAACGGATTAAAAATACGAACATAAGAAACAGGATACCAACATAGAAAAAGATCCAGTGGTAATTGACCAACAGTAACAGGGCAACTCCTACGATAAGAGGGACATGAAACTTTTTTTGTTTGCTGACGCGGTAGAGTAAAACCAGCCAGCGGTTGTATCGGCTCAGGACCAGGGCTAAAAAGAACAACCCCACAAAGAGGGGAAGCGCTTGAGTGCGGTATTTTTCAAAATTCCTTAAGTAACTATTATTGTAGAGTGCCAGGGCGCCAAATATAACATAACCCAGGCCCAGCATAAAATACACGAAATTGTAAATCACGAAATTGGTAAGGTTGAAAAGTTTCACCCGGGAGGAGCGATCTTTCCCGATCCGTAATCCCACATGAGTGATGAGCCAAAAGAGACAAAAGGGAATGATTATAAAAAATCCCAACCCCCTGAGGTAAAGCTTGTAATTTTCATTCACGATTTTCGACAGGGTGATGCTTTTGTCATTTCCATCGGTAACGGTTAAGCGTTTTTTACCGGCTGCGGCAGCAGCAGGAATGGGCTCAAATTGGTGGGGAAATTTCAGGTATATATAGTCATTTCCCGGCAGCACCTGGTTTAAATCGCAAATAATGGCTTTATAATGGGGCGATATCCTGATTTTTTCCGGGTTCAAAGGAATAAGCGAGAGTTTATCTTTTGTTACATGCAGTTCATAAGCGGTATGCCCCAGGATAAGGCGGTGCTTTTTATCATAAGGCAGTTTTTTTCTTATGTCTTTCAACTGGAAGGTCTCTTTACCCCGCGTGACCTGGATAGACTCCTTTTCTGAAAAATCATAGTACCGGAAGGTAAAATCGCCATCCATTCGCAGCATATGGGGAAGGACAAAGACAGCGGCAAACAACAGGACCAACAAAGCCGCCCCCCAACTCCAGGGGGTCTTTCTCCTTTTCTGGACATAGAAGATAATAGGAAGGAAAGCAAGGGTAATAATACCCTGCACAACGAGAGACACCACACCTGCCATAAAAGGCAAAAAGGCCATTAATAAAAGCAGCACAGCCCCGTTGAATCGATTTTTCAGGTATAGATAAATTCCTGTTGATAATAATAAGATGACGAAAAAAACAATCATGTAGTAGATATTCAATCCCAGGAACTGGCGATTGGGTTCATAAGATATGATGGCCGCGGATTTTTCTAACCGGGCAGGGATACGGATTTTGTTCAAACCGGTGGATATACGCGGTGTTCTCTGGTATTGAATGAGAAAAGGCTTGTTCAGCAGGGTGTGAAGGTTGACTGTTTTGCCATTTTTTTGTCCGGGTCCTTTGATGGACACCCGGATGGAGCGTCCCAGGGGGTACTGCCTGTTGATTTTCAACACCTTGATCTTCTCTTTTCCCCTAATCTGGATTTCATCCCCTTCTTTAAGCACAAGCTTGTTGAGGTATCTCCCGTTTAAGTCCACTTTTTTTTTGTCACTGATATTTTGTAGGAAAAAATCTGTCTCTGCCAACAGCAAACGAAGGTGCGCTTTATCTGAGGAAGCATTTTCCAGGGTAATGTCGGAATCCTCTTTGGAATTTCCAATAATGATTTCTTTTTTATTGGGTTCAATTTTAACGTTGTATCTTTCAATGAAGAAATTGGAGTCCGATTGAAAATCCCCACTAAGAAAAAAGAAAAGAGAAACCAATACAATGGTAGTCAACAGTATTCCGATGAAGGAATGCAGCCAGGAGTAATAGGGATGTGTGCCGGGGGCAGGGGGCTCTTTTACCTGTTCCTGGGTCGATTTGCGAAACATGCCGAAAAGTATGATAAGCAGGGCAATGGTGGTAAATACGATCATCATCCGGGATTTTAGCAGGACGATTAAAGCCAGCAGACCGATAAATGCCAGCAAAAACATTTTGGGGTCCGGTTTTGGTTTTCTGCGGAACAGGATACCGTAAGAATAAACCAACCATAAGGCCCAGGAAAAATATATCACGATTTGCAGCAGTTTTTCCATATAAAGCTCCTCTTCTCAGCAATTCTAATTTTGCCTTTTCAAGCAAGGGTAAACACGAGGTTTACCCCTACAAATGACCGAAAACGTTCATCAGAGGTAGGGGCGAACCTTGTGTTCGCCCGGGCAATCGGCAAAATCAGAATTGCTGTCCTCTTCTATTGAGCCACAAAGGTTTTTTCTTTCTTTGTGTTACTTCGTGTACCTTGGTGGCTAACATTTATTTTCTAACGATGCTTTTATTGAGCTCGATTTTCCTGAGGATACTTTTTTGTGCTCTGTGGCTGAGGGGGGCTTCCATGACTACAGGGACAATGTACCTGAAGGCTTTATTTCCGATAATCACCAGGTCGTTATGCTCCAACACCCTTGAATTGGCACATGCGTTTAAATCTCTGGCCAGGTCATCTATATCTTTTCGCATCGGTAAGTTACCGGTTAACTCCTCCCTGGTTTGAGCTAAAAGGAGCGCCAGTTTTTCTTCGTTTTCCTTTTCGGAAACCGGTTCAATCCGTGAAGGGCGAATTAACGGATCATCCATATCTTTCTGGTTTACCAGGTAAATAGGAAAACTGAGGGATATATTATAAATGGTGTGGCTGTCCCCTTCTTTCAACAGCAAGGCATGGTCCCTGGAGGCTCCGATTCTCCAGAAATCCTCGTCACCTTTATTCAATCGTACCAGTTGCCGGGATACATCATCTTCCACTTGCTTACTTAAATTATCCAGGGGTTCCCGTCCGAAAACGTAAAAATCGGATGTTAAGTAAATCCGTTCTGTGGTATTACTCTGTAATGCCCAGGCGAAATATAATTTTAGTTCCTTTTCCTCCAGTCGTGAAAGCAGCGTATTGGAAATAGAATAACTAATACTGTCCAATTTAATCGAATAATCGACAGCATCGCCGATTGTTCGTTTGTAAACATTCTCTTCCCTTTCAGGTGCCAGGATTGAAACTTCATTATCCGTGCTGGAGGTATAAAACTTGACACTTTTCTTTTCCTCTCCGACAGACATAATATATGAGGAGATGTCATCTTCCCTGGGAATGGGCAGCAGTACCATCTCCGTTTCCAGGCAGGGTAAGGCGGCTTCATCAGGCTCGCTTTCTTCTATCACGGCAGGGATTTCTATTTTTCTTTCCGGTTTTTTTTCTTCCACTTCGACTGCCGCCTGCACTGAAATTTCCCGGACCGGCGCCCTTTCCTCTACTTCCTCTTCTATCTCTTCTTTGATTTCGTAGATCGTGGATAATTTAAAGTCTACAATACCGGTTTCGCCCAAATAGGCCGGGTTTATCGTATAAATGATCTCTTCAGCCTCCTCGGTGGATGCGGTTTTTACCTCATCACGAATATCAACGCCCCTCATCTTTAAATCACTGAAAAACATGAGACTCTTACCGTCACCAGCAATTCGGAATGAGAAAAAACGTGAGCTTTCCTTATTGTACATTTCCGGGATAAAAATATTGTGGTACCACTCGCCGCCCACATAAAAATAGGCCCCGGCCCGCTGGTCGTATTTGCCATAATAGTGACTTTCGTAAGTCTTTTTCACAACCTTTCCATCTTTTACTCCCGATTCCTTTTTCAGGTTAACCTTAACATCGCAAAGAGGTGTTCCATCCATATTAAAATTGATAAAACCGCCGACAATAATGAGTAATTCCCCTTTTTGCAGGTTATAGGGACTGCGAATCTCTTTAAAGCCTTGTCTTTGGTACTTCCGGCAAATCTCTTCCTCGTTTATAAAATGAATCCTTTTTAGATCCAGTTTGTATTCACTATTTAACTCATCGATCAGGCGCTTTTCCCATTCTTCCCGGCGAACATCAAATTGAATCTCATATTCGCTGGGATATACCACATAAACACCGTTAATTACCCTGAGGTCCCGCTTATGTTCATAAAAAAAACGATTGCCCCGGACGTTTAATTTGACCACTTTTTCCTTTGGTAAAAATTCTTTATCAAAGGTAACATTGATTTTCATCATAATGGCGGGCTCGAATTTCAGATCGCCTCCCGAGTCTTCTGCCGAATAGACTTCAGAGTTACCGATGACCAGGTTAACGGCATTCTTCGCCTTTTTCATTAACCTCTTGAAATAATTTTTTGATTGTTGGCTTTCTTCAATGCTCATCATTACTCTCCTTTTAGTAAGGAATTATTATATATAAAAAAAAACTTTTTTAAAAGCCCTTCAACAGAAATTTCTATCCAATTTTTTTAGCCACGAAGATACACGAAGGAACACGAAGAAGAGAAGAAAGGATTTGTGTTAATCAAGCCCTGTCACAGGCGATTTCTCCGCCGGGTTTGATGAATCAAACCCCTACGCCAGCCGCCGAAGGCGTTTATTTGCCCGAAGGGCGCCTCCACCTGCACCTACAACCTATTTTCATTGCAGGGTAAAAGAAAAAACAGGAATTATCGATGCACATTATGCGAGGCCGGACCCCAGCCTGGAAATTAAATTTGTTCGGGAAAGACTTTACCGGGGTTTTTGCAGTCCGCAGGGGCAATTGGCATTCGACCCGGTATTCGCACATTTTAATAAAAAAAAAGAGAAAATTTACGCACTTTATATGAATTTCCCCTGGCTCAAGTCGAAATATAAGAAAAAAATTATCCGCTACCTTGATCAATTCTATAAAATCATAAATACCCCCCGTCTTGCCAGGAAGCATTTTATAGAAAACTGCCGGTAACTTGAAAAAACATCGGCGATAACGCCTCGAGACATCAGCGATGTGATTTCTTGCCTGGTGACTTTATTCCTATTCATGCTGTTTTATCCTGGTTTTTAGAAATATTTTGCCTTTTTCTGTTATACGGTATTTCTGATTTTTACTATTCGGTTTATCCGGGATGGTTAACTCGATTAGCCCGGCTCTAATAGCCGGATTTAGATATTCCTTTCTAAAATGTTCACGGTTTTTTAAACCGAGTGCATCCTGCAGTTGTTCACGGCTCTTTTCTTTCATACAAGCTTCAAGGAGTTTCCGTACTTTCATGGTATCTTGCATGGTATCTTGCATGGTGACTTGCGGGGTAGTTTTATTCAAATCTCGTATTTGCAGATCATCCAGGTTCGGAATAGGAATAATAGTGGTAAATATAACATCTTCCATAAAAGAAGCTTGACGGTTCGGTGAATAAAACGGTAAATACCTGTTAATATTATAAATGCCGGAGCCGATTTCTTCCACCCAGCCGAGCTGGAGAAAAAATTTCGATATAAGCGGGTTCTTCTGATGCTTTCCCGTCTCATTTTGTTTTTCCTTTTTTTATCTTATTGATATAGCACATTATTTTTAAAAAATCAAATTTTTGCGGCTGACTTTTCAAAATGAGAATCGCTGTAGCCATACTTTTGGCAGTTGGCAAGAAGGAAGCGAGGAAGAGAATAAGCGTAACAGTTAAGATTCTTCGAAGCTTTATCTCCTATTAAAACTAATCTCTCCTACCGCACGGGCACTCTGAAACACCTATTGCCCTCCGTGCGGATATACTAACCCCCTATTTTTATCTACAGGATGGGCAGAAAATCGAAAAAAATCATAAAACTTTCTGCTTGCCCATCCTGAACTCCTATAAAACTCTATCAGAACTTTTTTTTGCCTCCGGCGGCCAGGGGGGCGCTTTTTGAAAAAACTGCCCCCCTGGACCCCCCGCAAAAACTTTTTATTAGAAAAAGAAAATAGAAGGTAAGTTAAAGGCTTCCCCAAACATTTAAAACAACTTCCCCCTTTGCCGTGGGCTTACTCGAACAAAGCAGCTAAGTCGTCTTCACCTAAATCTACAGTATCGAAATCCGACGGGGTAAAATGTACATCATCCTCATTCCTTATATGCTCCAGAATTTCCTCCAGGTTCTTTATATAATTACCAGCAAAAGAAACCATCGTGCTTTCGTCAAATGCCTCTTTATTATAATTAATATCCGCAGTAAATACGTCGTTCAATACCATGGCATTGATCTCCACAGCAGCAGTCATATGATTCTCCAGGGCCACATCCGAACCGGTGAGCTGCTGACAATAAGAAAACAGCGGATTCTCAACTTCCCCATGAAATTGCCCCAGGTAATTAAACCGGACTTCCGCCCGCTTTGTTTCCATGGTTTTCCCTTCATCGGACATGTACTTCAAAATCCCATAACCGATCCCGTTGTTGGGGGTCTTGCGAATGGCCTCCTTAACCGATTTGATTTCATCGCTGATGGTCTTGTCGTCGCGGTTCACCACCACCGGGTAAATGGCAGTGAACCAACCGGTGGTTTTGGAAGTATCGATATCATCGATGTGACGGCCGTGGCTCTCCATTTCAATGGCCACGTTTTGCTTACCGGTCCACTGCCGCAGCGTCCGCACCAGGGCCGCGAAGACCAGTATCTGCACATCGGACTTGTATACTTCATGAGCATCTTTGAGCAGGAAAGCGGTTTGTTCCTGATCCAGCCGGGCATTAACGGTAGCCTGGTTTTTTACACGCCAATCGACGTCTCCGGGCTCCCGGTCATAAGGCAACCGGAAATCCACTGCACCGGCTTGCTGCCAATACTCTTTTTCTTTATCCAGCTTCCCGGACTCGCGGTACATCAACAAGGCGTCATGCCAGTCCGACAAAGAGGCGGTCTTCTGCGGCAGGTCCACTTCCTTTTGCCGGTGAAGAGCTTCGTAAAGATTATAAAGCTCTTCCAATATAATACGCCAGGTGAGACCGTCGGTAACAAGATGATGAAGAATAAGTAATAGCTTATCAGATTCCTTCTCAGCTTTGAAAACAACAGCCCGCAGCATCAGGCCCGCGGTAATATCAAACCCGCCTTTGGCTTCATAACCCCTGGTTTCAATTTGTGCGGCCCGCTCCGCCTCAGGGACAGCGGACAGGTCCACGACGTCTATCTTAAAGGATTTGCCGATGAGATCATTGTTGAAATAAAAGAGGTCCTTTTCTTTATTATAATTCAACCGCAAACCGTCATGATGAGCAATCAATTCCTCGAAAGCCTTTTCCAATATAGGGATATCAACAAGGGTTTTGAACTCCAGCAGCACCGATTGGTGGTAGAGGTTGGGATCGTGGAAATCCTGGGCCAGGAACCAGCTTTCAATGGGAGTCGGTCCTTTTTCCCCTTCGATGGTCCCCTGTTCATACTGACGGATGTGGCTGTCAAAATCCACATTGGCACATAGGTTAGCAATGGTTTGCTGGGAAAGAACGTCTTTGACATTGACACTTTTGCCGGCATCGTTCAACCTGGCGGCAATCTGCACGGCCTTGATGGAATCGCCGCCCAATTCAAAGAAATTGTCGGTAATTCCCACTCGTTCCGCTCCCAGTACAGCGGCCCAGATTTCTGCCAGCATGGTTTCCATTTCATCACGGGGTGGCGCATATTCCCTCGCAGCACCCAGCTTCTTACCCATGGTTTCCAGTTTCCTGAAATCCACTTTACCGTTTCGGGTCAAGGGAATACTCTCCACCTGCACGAACTCCGCAGGCAGCATGTAAACCGGTAGTTCACGGGAAAGCAATTCACGCAGTTGAGAGACCTCAAATTCCTTTTGTTCTTCCACCACCAGGTAAGCGCACAGGTCCACCTGCGGCCCTTTGCTTAAAGCCACCACGGCATCCTTTATTCCCTCTATCTTTATTAACTGTTTTTCGATTTCCCCGGGCTCTATTCGATAACCTCTTATTTTTACCTGCTCATCGCAGCGTCCGTAAAACTCCAGAATTTTATCCAGGTTCCAGCGGCCCAAATCACCCGATCTATACATTTTTTCACCGGGAATAAAAGGGTCATCTACAAACTTTTCTTCGGTTAATTGTTCGTTATCGAGATATCCCCGGGCGACTCCCTCACCAGCTATATATATTTCACCGATTACTCCCAGGGGAAGAGGCTTTTTGTTCTTATCAAGGATATATATCCGTACATTATTGGAAGGCTTGCCGATGGGAACCGCTAACCCGTCATCCCTGTTTCTATCATACCGGTGAATCATACATCCGACAGCCGTTTCGGTGGGACCATATTCATTATATATGTTGATTTCCCTTCCAAAACGATCAATAGTTTCCCTGGCAGTATCTGTCTTTAACTCTTCTCCACCTAAAATAAAACTCTTAATTCTCGAGTTTTCCAATTTTAATTGGTTGACGACTTTTAAATGAGAAGGAGTTAATTTTACGATATCCACTTTGTTTTCCCTGGCAACTCTTTCAACAAGAAGCCCTTCTTCACTCTCCCGGTATATCACGATTTTATTCCCGGTTACCAGGGGAATAAAAATCGAGGTTACGGTTAAATCAAAGGATAAAGACGTAAACAAAGGAAAACTGACGGTTTCCCCTTTGACATAAACACCAGCTCCCCACCATATATAGTTAATGACATTCCTGTGTCTTAATAATGTACCTTTAGGATTACCGGTGGTACCGGAGGTATAAATGACATAGGCTAAATTTTCGCTGTTAACGGCAGGCTTTTGGAAATCTTCAGCCCCGCTTTCTTCTTCCAGGGTTTGATAATCGACAATAATATTTTTTATTTGTAGGTTATCATTCAGCACCTTGCTTTCCCGCTGTTCCAGGGCCTTTTCTATTAATAAAATTTTAATACCGCTGTTATTTATGATATAATTTTTTCGTTCTACCGGGTATTCGGGATCAATGGGAAGATAAGCACCACCGGCCTTTAAGACCCCCATAATAGAGACGATTGCTTCTATTGATCGTTCACAGAGCATGCCTACAATAGAACCGGTAGTAATTCCGGCCCCTTGCAATTTTGCCGCCAGTTTGTCTGTTAATTGGTCCAGTTCTTGATACGTGACTGTTTGGTCTTCATATTCCAGGGCGATATTGCCGGGATTTTTTAAAACTTGTTCCTCAAATAACTGAGGAAGGGTTTTATTTCCAGGGAAATCGGCTTTGGTATCGTTAAGTTCAAATATCAGTTCGTTATACTCCGCGTCTTCCAATAACGATAATTTTGATATCTCCTTTTCCGGCTCTTTTATGGCCTGGTCCAGGATAACCATTAATCGCTTAAAGAAAAATTCTATCTCCCTCTCCTCGAAAATATCCGCATGATAATCGACCGCAATATCCAGGTCCTCCAGGTTTTTACTCTTCTGCTGATTGAGATATATAGAAAGCTGGGAGATATTGTATTCCGTTGAAAAGAAGGCCCTTTTTTCCGTATATTCGTCGATTGCCTCAGGTAACTCGATCAACTGTACATTTAAAAAACCTGACGCATCTATATTTAAATCCTTTAACTCTTTGACCAGGTGATTATAAGGAAATCCCTGGTGTTTTAACGATTCCCACAATTCTTTTTTGACATAGGCCACCAGTTCATTAAAACTCCATTTCTCATTGAATTTGATTCGAAACGGTATGGTGGAAACAAACATACCCACCATATCCCTGAAAATCTTCTTAGAGCGGTTGTGCACCGGCATCCCGATAATGATGTCTTCCCGGTTCATAAAGCGGTTAAAATAGATTCCTAAAGCGGCCATAAACAGACCGAAATTAGAAAACCGGTTATTTGATTTATACGCTTCCACTAATTCAATCATATTCCCGGGAATTTTCAGCGACAGCCTTTTTACTTTTAAGCTGTTTTTTTTATTTTTATTTAACGCAAAGGTGATCTCGTCTCCCTCGAAGTCCTCGAGTTTTTGCAGCCAATACGCTTTACTTTTTTCGTACTTTTCACTGCCGATATATTCCTTTTCATCCTTAAGAAAATCCATATAAGAAAATTCTTTTTTTATTTCTTTAAAATCGCTGCTGTCTAAATTGGGGTAAGTTTCCATTACTTCACGGGCGACAATAGTGGCGGAAATCCCGTCAGCCACCAGGTGATGAGCGCTCTCGAAAAATCCGTATCTCTTTTTATTTATAGAAAAAACAGCAAAGGCACACAAATAGTTCCCGGTTATATCAAACCGTTCCCGGTGTATTTTTTCTATCTTCTTAAATAATTCCTCTTCGCTGTCAGCTTCTATTATTGCCACCTCTACATCTTTATAATCCGGCATATACTGGAGCAATTCACTTTTATCTTCGGAATGGTTAAACCTTAACTGCAAAGCGGTATTGACTTTTACCACGTACTTTATGGTCCGGGCCAGCTTTTCCAGGTTATATTCTCCTTTTAATTCGATTAAATACCCGATATTGGACATATCTTTGTGATCATGTGATGCCTCGGTAAACCAGATCCGTTTCTGGGGATTGGATAATTCATAGTATTTTACGGGATTCATTTTATTTTGCCTCCTTGCCTCTTGGAACCTGGAACCCTTTTATAATAGCATAGAAAGCATATATTGTCAAACCCATCTTTGACAGTTCAGCAATTCTAATTTTACCCCGAAGAACGCTACGGGCGCGAAAAAAACAAGATATTATAAAAACCGCTAAAAAAAAGTTTTTGTGGGAATGAATAAGGGGATAAGAATAAGAGAGTTGTTTTTTTCTGTCATCTCTTTTATAATTTGCCTTTCTGAAACAACAATATAAAATATAAAAAAGAGGAAATCCCATTGACAGCAGTTCAAGTGGTTATCCTGTTTTTCTCCGCCCTTTCGGCAGCGTTTTGGATATGGGAGATATACGTAGTTTTGCGCACCCTTCACACTATGCCTTTAGTGGAAAAACTGCCGGAATCCCCCATAAAAAATCCCCCTAAAATTTCAGTTTTAATCCCGGCATGTAATGAGAAGGAGACCCTGGGAAAAGCCATGGAATTGCGTTTACAGGATAACTACCCCAACCTTGAGTTTATACTTATCGATGACCGCAGCAATGACGGCACCCGGGAAGTGGCCCGGGAGATTGCTGCCCGGGATAAACGTGTAAAACTGGTGTGCATCGATGAATTGCCCGATGGCTGGCTGGGCAAAATCCATGCGCTGTACCAGGGTCTAAAGCATGCCAGCGGCGATTGGTTGTTATTGAGCGATGCCGATGTCCATGTCAAACCCGGTACGTTAAACCGGGTGATGAATTACTGCTTATCCGAAAACCTGGACCACCTGGCTGTAGTTCCCGAATTTTACAAAACGAATTTTTTCATGGATACGGCACTTACTGTTTTCTTGAAGGCCCTGGTGGTCATGAGCAGAAGCTGGAAAATTAAAGATAAGAACTCCAGGGCATTTGGGGGTGCAGGAGCCTTTACCATGGTAAAGCGGACCGCTCTTGAGAAAACAAAAGGGTTTGAATGGTTGAAGCTTGAAGTGGTAGATGACCTCACTTTGGGACAAATGGTGAAACGTTCCAGTGGTAACAGCGACATGATCAATGGCCGCGGTTATGTAGGGGTTCAATGGTACCGCACGTTTGCTGAAATGGCTATAGGAATGGGGCGGGCAATGGTTGTGGGCAGCGGTAACCTCAACTTTATCCAATTGTTTGCCGTGGGCCTTTTGGGATTTATCCTGGATATGATGCCCTATATCATCCTGGTACCCATGGGAGTTCCCTATCTCCCGCTTGCCGGTGCGGTCCTTTCATTACTGACCTTCCTGGCTGCGATATTGGTGAATCGATTGATCGGTCTGCCCCTGGTTTCCGCATTTTTCCTGCCGCTGGGAAATATTTTGATGTTTTTTATTGGCCTTTGGGCTGGAATTACCGCGTCGATAAAGAGAGGAATCGTCTGGCGCGGTAAATTTTATTCCCGGAAAGAATTAAAAAAAGGCAGGCGATTTTCTTTTTAACTTTCTCTGTGGCAAAAAAAAAGTTTCTCAAGGCAAAAGCGGTTAAATATATTTACGTGATGATGTAATTCATGTACAATTATAAAGGAGGTGAGCAAATGAAAAAATGTCCGTTTTGTGCGGAATCGATCCAGGATGAAGCCATAAAATGCCGTTATTGCGGTGAATTTTTGGATGGGCGTCCCCGCGGCGGCCTTATGGGCGGCTATTGGGGTTATGAATATAAATCCAAACTTAAATTGTTGGAGCTGCCCTTGGTGCACGTGGCCCAGGGTGTAGATTCTCAAACCGGTCGTCCCCGTGTGGCAAAAGGTATTATTGCCATTGGCAATATCGCCATTGGATTTATTGCCCTGGGTGGTATGGCCTTCGGCGGTCTTGCCCTGGGCGGCCTGGCAATCGGAGTAATTGCATTGGCCGGACTGGCCATGGGAGTTGCAGCAGTCGGTGGGGTTGCCCTGGCGATCTACCTGGCAATGGGTGGACTGGCTGTTTCTGCCACCTATGCTATCGGTGGATTTGCTATTGCTCCGCACGCCATCGGTGCCAATGGAGTCGACCAGGAGTTCCTGGATAAACTGGAAAAGATCTGGCCCGGTATTCGCAAGCATTTCCATTAAACCTGGTAAAATTAAAGGAGTAGGAACAGCTATGATCGAACGCTACGAAGTAGAGGAAATCTCAACCATATGGAGCAGTGAAAACAAATTCAGGAAATGGCTGGATGTAGAGTTAGCCATCACCGAAGTCTGGTATGAATGGGGTGAAGTGCCGGAAGAAAGCTTTAAAAATATCAAAGAAAAAGCCAATTTCAATGTCAACCGCATCGATGAAATCGAAAAAAAAGTCAAACACGATGTGATCGCTTTTTTAACTTCTGTGGAAGAATTCGTGGGCAAAGACTCCGCCTATATCCATAAAGGCATTACTTCCTACGATATTGTAGACACCGCCTTATCCCTTCTTATCCGGGAATCCCTTGACATTATTATCGATAAAACAAATACCTTAAAAGACATCTTAATTAAAAAAGCCTTCCAGTACAAAGACCTGGTGGCGATTGGTCGAACCCACGGCATCCATGCGGAACCCATTACTTTCGGTGTCAAATACCTGGTCTGGTACGAGGAGATCAAACGAAACCTCCAACGGCTGAACCGGGCCAGAGAAATTATTTCCGTGGGAAAGATTTCCGGTTCAGTAGGAACGTATATACATTTCCCGCCCGAAGGCGAGGAAAAAGCCCTTAAGAAGTTGAACTTAAACCCTTGCCGCGTGTCTTCACAAATCATCCAGAGGGACCGGCACATGGAGGTGATGTATGCCTTAGCCAGTTTGGGTTCAGCTATTGAAAAAATCGCTGTTGAAATTCGTCATTTGCAGCGCACCGAAGTGCTGGAAGTAGAGGAACCGTTTAGCAAAGGGCAAAAAGGTTCATCTTCCATGCCCCATAAGCGAAACCCGGTAAAATGCGAACGGATCTCCGGGTTGGCACGCTTGCTGAGAGGCAACCTCTCCGTTGCCTTTGAAAACAATATCCTGTGGCATGAACGGGATATTTCCCATTCCTCTGCCGAACGGGTGATTATCCCGGATGCCTTCCATGCAGCCGCGTTTATGCTGAAGGACATGACCAATATTATCGAAAACCTGAACGTGTATCCCGAAAACATCAAACGAAACCTCGATATCACCAATGAGGTTTATTTCTCCCAGAAAGTGCTGACATTACTGTTGGACAAAGGTATGCCCCGTCAAAAAGTGTATGAACTGGTGCAAAAAAATGCCCTTGAATCCTGGACACAGAAGAAGAGCTTCAAGAAATTGATTTTTGCAGACCGGGAGATCAAATCGTTGTGTACCACAGGAGAACTGGAAAAAGCATTTTCGCAAAAAGACCTGATGGCAGGCATCGATAAGATATTCGAGCGTTTTGAAAATGAAAGATAAGCCGCGAAGGAACTGGGATTTATTTTTTTTAGCCACGAAGGCATTTACAATGCGGTAATAAGCACGAAGGAACACGAAGAGAAGAAAAGATGAAAATTACAAATTTACAAATCACAAATTACAAACAAATTCCAAATTCCAATGACCAAAATTACAAAGATCATTAAAAAACGAATTACAACGATCATAATGGGGTACGAAATCAAGAAGCAAAGTACAATGACTGACCATGTATAAAAAATTTTTGCGGGGTCCAGGGGCGGTTTTTTCAAAAAGA
>WVZO01000139.1:0-56355 GCA_011772425.1 Candidatus Aminicenantota bacterium | reverse complement strand
GTAGAAGCCATTGTCAACCCGGCCAATGAGCATTTGGCCCACGGTGGTGGTGTAGCGGGTTTGATATCTCGTGCCGGAGGGCCTGAGATTCAACGGGAAAGCAATCAAAAAGCTCCCATAAACACCGGTGAAGCCACGTTTACCACAGCCGGTACGCTGCCCCACAAATATGTCATTCACACTGTTGGTCCTATTTACAGGGACGGCACCCAGGGTGAGCCTGGATTGTTGGCATCCGCGGTAACGTCTGCCTTAAAAGTGGCCGATCAATTGAAACTCAAATCTATTTCCATGCCGTCTATATCCACCGGCATATTCGGTTACCCTTTAGAGCCAGCCATTAAAGTTATTGTGAACGCCATTTTTAACTTCTTAAAAGGAGAATCCACCCTTGAAGAGGTTCATTTGTGCGAGTATTCTTCCGATAAAGCTGAAGAAATCAAGAACATCATTGAGGGTAATTTTTAACGTTATTTAAGCCTGAAGTATAAGCCATAAAACCACATCCTTGGACTTAAACGAGGATCATCGTCCCCATAATACCCCCAGCCAACAATGGTGTATGTATCGTCTTCCACGGTTTCTTTAAAGTATTCGATTTTCAAAGGCTCTTTAACATGGCGCTGCCAGATGATGGTGTTTTGACCTGTGGTTTTACCGGTATGGATTACTTGTTCGTCGGGTTTGTTGACGATGCACAGCAATCGGCCATTTTCCACTTTGTTGACACCTTTACTCTTAGCAGTCTTTTTACTTCCCTTTTCATCCGTATAGGTGTCTTTGATAATTACTCTTTGGAAATAGGGATCATCCGACGTATACGTTTGTTCCACATCGATAACCAATACCTCTTTCAGAGGTAATTGTTTTAGGGTCTTCACACTGATATTATGCGGCTGTGGGTTTTGTTTTTGCTGTCCCCTGGTGTTTTTATAAACATAAAACTTTCCCTTCCATTTTCCATCCAGCGGTTTGAACACATTGGCATATTTTTGATTCTTGCTATTGTGCTGTCCTTCATTGGCAGTGGTTAGAGTGTTTAATGGATAAAAGAGAGCCAGGCTCAAAATAATAATAGCTATTACCGGTTTCATGATCGCTACCTCTGTTTTCTAATTATAATGGTATTCATTGAAATTATCAATGGAAAAAAATTTTTGAGTTGATAATTGAGAGATTTGACTTTACCATATCATATATAGATAATATTAAAGTTCTATAAAAAAATTATAGCCACTTTGTGTTACTTCGTGCTTTTTTACCGCATTGTAAATGCCTTCGTGGCTAAAAAAAACAGGAGGACCAATGAGAAAAATCGCGATTATTTCCGCAGCGGTCATGGTCATTCTTTTTCTCACTCAATGTAATCCGTCCGATGGTGGGAGCGGCAGTAATGGAAACGGTACTGATAACGGGGGTGGGGGTTCAACTACACCGGCATCGGGATTCATTATCGACCACACTTGCACGGATCTCTCGCAAATACCCGATGAATGGCTTCAACAGGCCAAAGAACAATTCCGCATCCACTATGCCCATACATCTCACGGCGAACAAATTGTGGTGGGTCTTCAGCGGTTATCTGCGGGGAGCGCTCAAACGTTTTCCCCCTGGGATAATCAAGCGAATCAAAGCAGTAAATACAGGTTTTACTATGCATTTTGCGAGGTCCCTTCCGGCCAGGACGGTCTGCGAATGATGGATGGTCAGCAGATCAACTACTGCGAAACGTATGTGACGCCGGACCTTTATTGGGAAAGTGAATACGGTATGAATATTACCCGGTCGGTTTTACAAAATTTTGATGTCAATGTATCCTTGTGGGCCTGGTGCAGCCAACAGGATTATTACAGCGAAGCAGAAACCCAAACCTATCTCGACCGTATGGCAGAATTGGAAGCGGAATTCCCGGATGTTATTTTTATTTATATGACCGGCAATGCCCAGAGCGAAGAATGGAACCGGGTAGAAAGGAACGACCAGGTCCGTGAGTATTGCAAAAACAACGAAAAGTTTTTGTTTGACTTTGCCGACCTGGACTGCTGGTACAATGGTCAGCAGCACACGGTAGACGGCATACCCATGGAACACCCCCATTTTCATGGTGATGAAGCAGGGCATACTACATATGAGAGCTGCGAAAACAAAGCCAGGGCCTTCTGGTGGTTGATGGCCCGGTTGGCAGGTTGGGAAGGAGTCAGACTTGACAAAAACCGGTAAATTGTTATAATCTAAACTACTTTGAAAGACAAGTTCGCTTAAAGACAGTCGAAAAATCTTTAAATACCATGACGGAAACGAAACGATGAAGACAAAAAAACAATTAAATTTATCTGCGCAGGAGACCAACAAATTAATTGCCGCAGAAAACCGGAAATTCTTCAGCGAAAACGGTATCTTTGCAGTTAATATCATCGGCTCTCCCGGGTGCGGTAAAACTTCGATACTGGAGTATATAGTCAATCATTTTGATGGAAATTTCGCCGTTATCGTGGGTGATGTGAAAACTGCATTGGATTCGGACCGGATCATTCAATCCGGTCATAAGAACGCCTATGCCATTGAGACCGGGGGTGGTTGTCATCTAACTGCCAATATGATCAGTCAAACACTGGAAGAGATGGATATAAAAAACATGGATTACTTGTTTATAGAAAACGTGGGCAACCTGGTTTGTCCATCTTCCTTTGACCTGGGAGAGAATTTGAAGATTGCGGTTTTAAGTATTCCTGAAGGAGATGAGAAAGTCAGGAAATACCCGTCGCTTTTTTTACGGGCTGCTGCGGTGATTATCAACAAGATTGATTTACTGGGTTTGATGGATTATGACATAAAGCGGGTGAAGTCGGATTGTCTGGCACATAATCCCAACGTTAAAATATTCGAAACCTCTGCCAAAACCGGTAAGGGATTTGACCAGTGGTTCCAATTTTTGAAGGAGCAGCGAAAGTAAATTTAATGTTTTGAATTATTTACCTGGTACTTTATTCATAGTGGCAAAACGTTTTTTTAGCAATATGAAAATTAAATAAAAAGAAGAAGAAGGTTCCCCCTCATTACACCAATCGCCAGTGGTGAGGAAAAAGGGTAAGCTGGGTTTGATGAATCAAACCCCTACGCCAGCCGCCGCAGGCATTTATTTGCCCGAAGGGCGCCTCTACCTGCAACCTGCACCTTTCACCTATTCTCACGGCAGCCGAAAAAACCACCTTCTCAACTTCTCAACGTCTTCTTCTCTTCGTTTCCCCGTTTCCTCACTTCCTCCTTGCCCCCTGCCCCCTGCGCCTTGCGCGCCTTTCCAGAGTTTCAGACGGGCAGAAAATCGAAAAAAAACTTATATAGCCTTCAGCCTGCCCATCCTGAGCTCCTATAAGAACTCTATTAATACTTTTCGTTGCCTCCGGCGGCCAGGGACTCTTTTTGAAAAAACCGCCCCTGGACCCCGCAAAAACTTTTAATAAGCTCACGATTGACCAGCATCTTTTTTTCCCAAAATGATAAATGACCGGGAAAAATGACTCACCCGCAGGGAAAAATCACTAACCCGCAGGGAAAAATCACTAACCCGCGGGGAAAAATCACTCACCCGCAGGGAAAAATCACTGACCCGCAGGGAAAAATCACTAACCCGCAGGGAAAAATCACTAACCCGCGGGGAAAAATCACTGACCCGCAGGGAAAAATCACTGACCCGCGGGGAAAAATGACTGGCCCGCGGGGAAAAATCATTCACCCGCAGATATTTCCCACATGGCCCCTTTTTACAGGGTTGTTAAATTCTTCTTACCCCGCCGAAGGCGTTTAAAACTTGCCCGAAGGGCGTAAAAGTTAAGTTAACCGCAAAGACACGCGAAGGGACGCGAAGAAAAAAAGGATAAAACAATAAACAAAAGGCAGGAAAGAATGAAACGAATCATTTTGATCGTTAGTCTGGTTTTGGTGTTTTTTTCGTTTCTTTGCGCTGATGTCTATGTAAAAAACATGAAGCACTTTGCCTTTAAATAATCCACAAAAAAAAGCAAACAATATTTGAAATAAAACATCATTTGTGGTATAATTTTTTTTCATTTCATTGATGGGGGGTAGTATTTGAACTACTTCAGTACTCTAACCTCCAGGATGAAAAGAAATAAGGAGGTTTAAAAACCATGCAATCAAACAAATTATATGTGGGGAACTTACCCTACGGTACCACGGATGACGAAGTGAGAGATTTATTCTCAAGTTATGGTACAATCAACGAAATCAAAATAATTGAAGGTAAAGGTTTCGGTTTTGTTGAAATGGAAACCCAGGAAGAAGCGGAAAATGCCAAAGAAAAATTGGATGGTTATGAATTTAATGGTCGAACGTTGAAGGTTGCTGAAGCCCGTCCACAAAGAAGCCGCGGCGGTCGAGGCGGTGGACCGGGAAGAGGCGGAAGACGCGGAGGTTTCAACTCCGGACGACGTTTCCAATAACGATTCACTCAATTTTAATAATTAGCCTATGATTTACCGCTGAGATCGCAGATAAATTTTCGATTATCCTTAATCCCATTGAAGGGAACCACCCTTTGCTGTGGAGCGGTATCCGTATCCGCAAACAGGAACAGGAAAGCGCTTTTCATTTATTCACCCAAAAGGTAAGATAAAAAAAGAAAAAAATCAATTGAAATAAAACATGTTCTTTGGTATAATTTTTTTTTCATTGATGGGGGAGAGTATTTAAACTTTCTCAGTTTACTTACTTTAGCCTCCAGAATGAAAAGAAACCAGGAGGTTTAAAAACCATGCAATCGAACAAATTATATGTGGGTAACTTACTCTACGGCACAACTTCCGAGGACCTGCGGGATTTATTCTCAACTTACGGTACAGTTCAGGATGTTAAAATAATTGAAGGTAAAGGCTTCGGTTTTGTTGAAATGGATACCCAGGAAGAAGCGGAAAATGCTAAGGAAAAGCTGGATGGCTATGAATTCAAGGGGCGAACGCTGAAAGTTGCTGAGGCCCGGCCGCAAAGAACCCGCGAAGGCCGAGGCGGTAGACCGGGAAGAGGCGGAAGACGTGGAGGTTTCAATTCTGGCCGACGCTACTATTAACTCATTCACCTATTCTCCTGTTCCCCTGTTCCCCTGTTCCCGTATTTTCGCTGCTGAAATTAAAATTGCTGCAAAAAATTATTTGAAGTAACAAGTCATCTATGGTATAATTTTTTTTCATTGATGGGGGAGAGTATTTAAACTTCCTCAGTTTATTTACGATGACCTCCATAGTGAAAAAATAAAGGAGGTTAAAAACCATGCAATCAAACAAATTATACGTTGGCAACTTACTTTACGGCACAACCAACGACGACCTGCAAGATTTATTCTCAGAATATGGTACAGTTACCGATGTCAAAATAATCGAAGGTAGAGGCTTCGGTTTTGTTGAAATGAGCTCCCAGGAAGAAGCGGAAAATGCCATGGAAAAATTAGATGGTTATGATTTTAAAGGCCGAACATTGAAAGTTGCCGAGGCCCGTCCGCAGCGAGGCCGTGAAGGCCGAGGCAGTGGCCCCAGAAGAGGAGGAAGACGGGGAAGTTACAGCGGCGGGCGACGTTTCTAATAACTCTTTCATTTCCACTTTCACTTCCCATTACCACCATGAAAAATACTTCATACCCCAACTATACACGTATTCACATTTATATCTACACACATACCCGTGCGTCAACATTTTAAAAAGTAATGTCAACAATTTTTCCAATCAAAAATGAAAGGAAAACGTGCGTATTTTCGCGGCTTAAAGCAATAAGGAGGAAAAAATGGCACAAGCCAAAAATGGAGATAAGGTAAAGGTCCATTACACCGGACGTTTAGACGATGACAATGTGTTCGACTCTTCACGAGAGAGAGAACCCCTGGAATTTCAATTGGGAAAAGGGCAGTTGATCCCTGGTTTTGAAGAAGCTGTATTAGGCATGACTACCGGGGAAACCAAAACATTCAAAATCCAGGCAAACCAGGCATATGGCGAACATCGTGAAGAATTGGTCCAACAAGTTCCTCGCCACCAGTTTCCATCCGACATGGAAGTCAAGGTAGGACAACGATTCCAAATCAATCAAAAGGAAGAGGAACAACCGTTGGTTGTTACAGTGACAGAGGTTTCCGACACCTTCGTTACCATAGACGCAAACCATCCGCTGGCAGGTGAGGATCTGACCTTTGATATCGAACTGGTTGAAATCATTTAGATTAAAAATTAGGTTGTACAAAAATTTGAGCAAAATCAGTCGGATTTAACGAAGTCTGAAATAGACAAGTTGAGCGCGACTTGACGAAAATTTACATCCGGATATTTTCCCATTTTTGTCACGGGTAAAGGACACGCTCTTTAACCACCACGCAGAACCGGAGAATATATCTTTACCGGTTGGTGTCAGCAAAACATCGTCATTCCTGATGTGACTAAGATATAACTTGCCGGTCCGTATTATTACCTGGTAAGTGGTATCCAGCTCTTCGGAATAGAACTTCCCGGTATATTCTTTTAACTGCTGCTCAGTCAATGAAAAAACCGGCTGACTATCCGGGGTGGTACGTCCTGGAGTGCTTTCCCTTTCAGGTTTCTCTGTCTCAGTCGGTGGAAGATGCTCCACCAGGAAAATTTTCTCAATTTTTCTTCCCACATCCGAGGGATTGAGTGAATAGAAATTTGTCAGAACAGCGATGCCGAATGTTTGGTCCGGGAAATACGACAGGTAACACCTGTATCCTGAGTCATGCCCACTGTGCAGGAGGACTCTCAACCCCCAATGCTGAGTGACACCGATTCCAAAACCGTAGTCGCTTTTTTCTCCGTCGTTGAGGACAAAGGTACGTGTCATTTTGGTTAAAAGATTTGGGCCGCCGATTTTTGGCTGCATAAAATTCATAATCCACTTTGCCAGATCCCCTGCAGAGGTAAATAAACCCGTATTTCCCACAATTTCATGGTTCAATAAGGCTCTCATTAAGACGTCATTCTCAGCAAGCATATAGGGATTGGCTTTATTTTTGATTATCTCATGAGACTCATCATGAAAATGGGAGTTCGTCATTCCCAGGGGTTTAAATATCGTCTCTTCCATATATTCCCTGAAGGATTTCCCTGTTATTTGCTGCACGATTTCCGCCAGGAGAGAATACCCGGTGTTGCTGTACATCACCTGATCGCCCGGTTTGAAGTTGAGTTTCTTCTGCCGTTTAACCAGTTTCAGGATTTGCTCCATTGTGATGGTATCGGCCAATGACACCCCAGCCATGGTGAGTAAATGAAATTGCTCACGCAGGCCGCTGGTATGATGGATAAGGTGACGAATCGTGATGGTTTCACCGAAATCGGGCAGTTCCGGGATATATTTTCGGATATCATCATCCAGGGAGAGTTTTCCCTCTTCTTCAAGCTGGGCGATGGCGAAACCGGTAAATTGCTTGGAAACCGAACCCACGCAAAACACGGTGAATTCGTTAATTGGGATATTATGCTCAAGATCAGCCATGCCATAGTTTTTTTTATATATGATCTTGCTGTTTTGAACAATAACCACGGCGGCTCCCGGGGCTTCCGGTTTGTCCCATTGGGCAAACAGTTCATCCACCTGCGCTTTTTTCTTTTCCAGGTCTGTTGAAGGGGCAGCAGTGTAGAGCGCACAGCCAAAAAGGAGCACTATAATACACACAATATTTCTTTTGTTAATGAACATATGAATCATTTAATCATTTCCTCCTTTGCGTATTGAATAACGACAACGCCTGGAATCATCATCTATTGTCGTATTATAGGGGAAATCTTAACCTATTTCAACTTTTTATTTCCCAACTATCTGGCGAGAAAAAGCCGGCAGGCAAAAAATCAACAAACCAACATTTTATATACAACCGTATTGCTTTTCTTCTCAGATTATGCTATAAAATCTCTTCAACCGGAAAGGAGGAACCAATGATCGCAAGCGAAGAAAGAAAGCTCGGCTGGTTTAGGAGGAAAGTAAGATGATACTGAAGTATATGATTGCGTGGCTGGGCATGGTCATTCTTGCCATCATCAACGCTGTAATCAGAGATAAAGTATACAAAGAATCCGTGGGTGAACTGCGGGCGCATCAGATTTCAACGTTTACCGGGATTATTTTATTTGGCCTATTTATCTGGCTTTTGACAATTAATTGGAACATTCAATCCGCTTCCCAGGCCATTACCATCGGCCTCATCTGGCTGGCGCTCACAGTGGCTTTCGAGTTTCTTTTTGGACACTACGTGATGAAACATCCATGGAAGAGACTCTTCCACGACTATAACATTCTCAAAGGCAGGCTTTGGATCCTGGTGCTGATCTGGGTCACCATCGCACCTTATGTTTTTTACATTCTAGGGAAATAATCATGCAATTTCAAGAAAAGGTAATTCATTGGCTGTTAGAAGAAGATAATCCGCCGGCGCGTTACCTGACTTTAAAGAATCTTTTAAAAGATTCAAAAGCATCTCAAGAAGCCAAATCGCACCTCATGGAATATGAAGTCACCGGGGGTATTCTTCAGCACCTGGAAGATTTTTTAATCGATGATAAAGCGTATTGGAAATACAAAGGCAAATATTGGCAGCTCATTTTCCTGGGGCAATTTTTAGCCGATGGACAGGACCCGGCGGTTGCCAAAATCGCCCGGGATATCATAGACAACCGCAAGAAATGGCTCTGGAAATTTGGCGGTCAATGCCTGGCCGCCAACATACTGGCTGCATTGATTCGCCTTGGTCATGCCAATGATCCCGCGGTAATAGAAGAAACCGAAAACCTGGCACAGCAGGTTGTTTCCAATTCCGGTATAGAATGTGAAGCGATGGGTTACAGTCTCTTACCTCAGTGTTATATGGCGATTCCCAAACTGCTGCTCTGCTTTTCTGAGATACCAAAAGAAATCCGTTCCCAGGCTGTTAAGGAGGCAATCGAAGTACTGGTTAAAACGGTCCTGGATAACGAGGTTTACATGTATGTACCGGGGAATCGCAGAGAATGGCAGAAAATTTTGGAAAAACAACCAAAACGGGCAGAATTGCCAGACGGTCAAACGGTAAAAGCGTGGACCTTTGAACAAAAAGAAAAATTTTTGAGTGCACATGGCCTGGGAGGGCGGGAAGCCAAAAAAGGTTGGCTAAAGTTTGGCTTTCCTTTGCATTACAATTCGGATATCCTGGAAGCGATGGTTTCCCTTGCCCGTCTTGAAATTTCGATGAATCCTAAACTGGAAAAACCATTGCAAGTCATTAGAGAAAAAATGACAAAGGATGGTAAGTGGATCATGGAGAATTCATTGAATGGCAAAATGTGGGCGGATGTCGAAGAGAAAGGAAAACCCAGCAAATGGCTCACCTACTTCGCCCTGTTTGTACTGGATCATTTTGAAACCGGTTAAATCAATTAAAATTTTCATTTCTCACTCACCCTACTCAACTCACTCAACCAATTTCAATGCAGTAATGCGGCTTCGGTGTCGAAATAGTGTTGTAATTCTGCTTTAGAGAAATGAAGCAGCAGTTTGGTGGCATGAATCACACGTGTATCCAGGTGGCAAATTTTCTCGATTTCGGCAATGCACTTATTTTCAAAGTCTCCTGATGGGAAGACCGCATTCACCAGTCCCAAATTCATGGCTTCCCGGGCACTGATTCTTTCTCCCCTGAAGAGCAGTTCCACGGCTTTACTCTGGCCTAAATAACGGGGGAGAAAAAAAGGCAGGGCACCGGTGGGATGGAGTCCGTATTCCAAATGTGCCAGCGAAAAACTTGCATCTTCAGCAGCATATCTGAAATCTACCGACAAACTGGCCCCGAAAAATGGGGTAACAATATTTCCTTGCAGCGCCATCACCGATACTTTTTTGAATTCTATCAGTTGGGAAATGGTTCGATTTAAGATATTGATTTCCCGGACACGGTCCACTCGTTGAACAATACCGCGTTCTTCTTCAGGGGCAAACGGATCAATACCTCTTTCCAGGATGCGATGGAGGAACTTATCATATTCGTTTTCATCCATACACCCGGGTTCATTGATCACCATGAGTGCTTTTACATCCGGTATTCGCTCCGCTGCCTGGATAAGGGAGATCAATTTTCCGCTCTCTGCCAGGTCGGTGAGAGCCTCAAAGACCCTGGATTTAATTTTAATGACAGCTATATCTTCTATTAAGTATGAGTGTAATTCCTCGGTCTCAAATTTAAACTCATCGCGAATGGATGGAGTACGTACCATGGGTTCACCTCCTGAAAATACGAAGTTAAATTATATAGCATAATAAATAAAAAGCCAACCCCACTGCGGGGGGATTCTACTTCTTGAATCGTTCGATGTAAGCCAGTTTAATCCGGTTGCCGATCACATACATGGCCGGCACAACTACCAGTGTCAGGATGGTGGCAAAGCTTAAACCGAAGATCACGGTCAAAGCCATGGGACCCCAGAACAGGGCATTGTCGCCGCCAAAATAAATTTGGGGGTCCAACCGGGACAGGAGGGTATTAAAATTGATGTTGAGACCCACTGCCATGGGTGTGAGTCCCAGGATGGTGGTGATGGCGGTTAACAAAACAGGCCGCAGGCGGGTCCGCCCTCCTTGGATGATGCATTTGACGGATTCTTCAATGGGTAGATTATCATCCCTGCCCATTCCCAGTCTCTTTTTGGCCCTGAGTTTCAAAAAGTCGATATAATCGATCAAAACAATGCCGTTGTTCACCACCACGCCGGCCAGTGAAATAATCCCGATGCCGGTCATGATAATAACAAAATCCATCCTGAAGGTGGCCAGTCCTCCAAATACGCCGATAGTACTGAACAGAACAGTGGCCATGATAATAAAGGGTTTGGCAAAAGAATTAAATTGCGTTACCATTATCAGCATAATCAGGGCCAGCGCGATAAACAACGCACGCATGAGAAAAGCGGAGGTCTCTTCCTGCTCTTCCTGTTCACCGGTAAATTTGTACTGGTACCCTTCCGGCATATTGTATTTTTTCATCAGTTCTTTCAGTTGCATATTGATGTAAGACGGATTGTACCCCTCGATGATATTGGACCAGAGTGTAATGACTTTGTCCATATCTTTGCGGTTCACCGAGCCGTAGGTGGTACTGTATTGAAAACCGGCCACGGACGAGATGGGCACCTGCATAATCGCCCCGGTGTTCACGCTCTTAAAGGTAATTTTCTGGTTCAACAGCGCGGAAATATCGTTCCGGTACTTTTTGGAAAAACGCAGCATAATGGGATATTCGTCTTCACCCTCTTTGAAGTCAGAGACCTCTTTGCCGAATAAAGCGGTGCGGATAGTGCCGGCGATGCGGGAGGTGGAGAGACCGAAACGCCGGGCTTTATCGCGATCGATGGTGACCAATAATTCCGGTTTGCCCACATCCAGGTCCATTTTAAAACCTTCGATACCTTTAATATCCGCGTTTTCAATATATTTGCGGATATCCTGGGTCAACTGCAGCAGCCGTTCAAAATCCTCGCCGATGATCTCGATATTAACCGGTTTACCCGTGGGAGGTCCCATGATGTCTTTGACCACAGATATTTGCACACCGGGATATTTCCCTAACAGGGCAGTGCTGAGCTTTTTCATTACTATCGATGTTTTGATTCCGCCCCTGTCTTCGTAATCTACAAAGGTAATGGTGGTCATACCTTTGTGAGGGGTATTGCCCAGGGGAAATTCATTCTGCCCCACCACTCCCTTGCCCACCGTGGTAAGCACCGATTCCACGATGGACTCATAGGGTTTAATAACTTCAAATATTTTGTCTTCCAATTTATACATAAAGTCGTTGCTGGCGCTGATGTCCGAGCCGATGGGCAATTCGGCAAATACATTGACAAAACCGGGCTCATTAACAGGAAAAAACACCACGTTAGGCGTGCGCATCCCGAAAAACATCATCACCAACAGGAATAAAACAAATGTGCCGGCCAGGACTACTGCGGGCCGTTTGCCTTTTAATACATATCTCAATATCTTTAAATACCAGGCCTCGAGCTTTGTTAAGAATACCTTTTGGAACCACTCGGCCGCGGCATGGAGAAAAAATAGATTCAAAATTACCAGCAGGGAGATAAATACCAGGAAGGTGCCCAGGGCATTGATACCTGCCAGGTAAGAAAGCACGGCAATGACCAGGAGTATTCCTACTATTATAAACGATCTTTTTTTGGTTGGCGGTTTCACTTCTTTTTCCTTTTTAAAGAAGCGCGAGGCCAGCACCGGGATAATCACCAGGGCCACAAACAGGGACGAGGTTAATACCACAATCAGGGTAACGGGGAGGTGTTTCATGAACTCGCCGACAATGCCGTGCCAGAAAACCAGGGGAAAAAAGGCGGCCAATGTGGTGGCGGTGGAGGCAATAATGGGCATGGCGATTTCACCCACAGCGGTTTTGGCGGCATTAAATAAGGAATGCCCCTGGTGCACAAACCGGTAGATGTTTTCCACCACCACGATCCCATTGTCTACCAACATACCCAATGCCAGCACCAGGCCGAAGAGCACCATCATGTTCAGGGTATATCCCATCAGGCTCAACACCACAAAGGAGATAAACATGGACATGGGAATGGCAATACCCACAAATAAGGCATTTCGCAGACCCAGGAAAAAGAATAACACCAATACCACGAACAAAACACCCATAATAATGTTGTTCTCAAGGTTATCCACCATATCCCCTACATGTTCGGACTGGTCGTTGGAGAGAAAGATGTTAAGGTCTTTGGGCAGGATGCCGCCTTTTTTGGCCCGGGCCAACATGGCGAAAATTTTATCCGTGGCGTTCAAGAGGTTCTCCCCTGCCTTTTTGACCACTTGCAGGGAGACCACGGGTTTCCGGTCCAGGCGTGCATAGGTCAACGGGTCTTCGAACCCGTCGGCCACCCGGGCAACATCCCGCAAATAAACAATATTCTCGGCATCTTCCTGTTTGACAATAATACCCTTGATCTCTTTAATATCGGTAAATTCCCCAACGGTGCGGATGGAGCGGCTGGTTCTATCAACAATTAAATCACCACCGGAAATGGAAACGTTTTCAACGTTAACGGCATCTTCAATATCGCTAAAACTTAATTCATAGGCTTCCAGTTTGTGGGGGTCCACATTGATCTGGATTTCCCGGTTATCCAGACCTTTGATTTCTACTTTTGAGATTTCCGTGATGCTTTCGATTTCATCTTCCAGGTATTCGGCATAATCTTTCAATTCATTGATGCTGTAATCGCCGGAGAGGTTGATGTTGATGATGGGAAATTCATTGAAATCGAAATCCATCACCAGGGGGTCCATGTCCAGGTCGTTGGGTAATTCGCTTTTGGCTTTGTCCACGGCGTCTTTGACATCCTGCAGGGCATCATCGATGTTCACATTGGTATTGAATTCGATAAAGATATCGGAATTATCCTGGGTGGAAACAGACCGCAGCTCTTTAATGCCGTTAATGGTATGGATCTCCTTTTCCAGGGGCCGGGTAATGAGGTTTTCCATGTCGATGGGCGGATTTCCTGGGTACACGGTCTTTACGAAAATATTGGGCATATTAATTTCCGGGAACAACTCCATGGGCATGGTATTGTAGGCCACAATCCCAAAAACCACCAGCAGGAAAATCACCAGGAAAACCGTATTCCTATTCATCAAGGACAGCGTGGTTAGCCGGAACTCCCGGACCACACTATTATTTGCTAAATCGCTTTTCTCCCTCATCATTGTTTTATCCGTATAATTTATAACTCATTGATTTTTAGCTTCCTATTTTGACTAACATGCCGTTTTTCACCAGGTTATACCCTTTGACGATCACCTGCTGGTCCGGTTCCAGGCCGCTTTCGATCATGGTACGGCTTCCCGAGGACAAACCGGGTTTGACATAAACCTTGCGGGCCTTCAATCTTCCCTTCTCCGGTTCCACCACATAAAGGTAAGAGCCTTCCAGGTCGTTTTTGATGATAATCGAAGGCACCACCAGGGCAGCTTCGTCAAAAAAGTCCCTCATTTTAATCAATGCCATCATGTTGGGTTTTAATTTTTCCTCTTTGTTATCCAGCAGCACCTGGACCAGGAAGGTCCGGTTTGTAGGGTTCACCACCTGGCCGGTGCGATGGATGACAGCCTCCATAACCAATCCCGGGTAAGAGGGTAATGTTACCTCCACCGCATCGTTTTTGCCGACGTTAGCGATATAGGCTTCGGACACTTCGGCATTGATATAAACGTTCTCAAGATTGACCAGTTGGATCAACTGCATCCCCGGTATGGCCAGTTCTCCTTCTTTTTTGAAAATCTTATCCACAATGCCGCTAATGGGAGCTCTTATTTTTGACATGTCCAGTTGAGCTTGAAGGGTCTTTAGTTTATTTTCCAGGGATTCTTTATTGGTTTTGGCTTCCAGGTATTGAATCTCGGAACCGATTTGCTTATCCCACAATCCCTTGCGTTTTTTATAGACGGTTCGGGCCAGTTCCAGGGCGGTTTTCACTTCGGCAATGGAACTTTCTATCACATCCGAATTCAGGGAAACCAGCAGCTGCCCCTCTTTCACCCGCTGGCCTTCTTTAACATGGATTTTTTTGATCTGGCCGTTGATCTCCGGGCTGATGAATGCATCCTTCACTGCTTCCACGCTTCCATTGGCCTGGAAAAAATGCTCAAATTTTTCATAGGCCATTTTTTTAACCACCACCAACACCACCGTGCCGGTCTCTTGAGACCCGGGACTGCTGCCGGAGGGCACGTCGCCGGGATTCTCCGCGCTTCCCCCTCCGCAGGCAATAAGCGTCATGGTTACAACCAGTACCGTTAATACGTTCAATATCACGCTTAATCGTTTCATTATTCTATCTTCCTCTAAGTAAATATTCCATTCTTCCTATAACCTGTTCAATGCTTTATCCAAACGGGTTTTGGCATTCAACAGCTCCACTACTGCTTTGGTGTAATTGGATTCCGCGGTTAAATACTGGTTATGGACCTGGGTCAGCTCCAGGCTGGAGACCGTTCCATTACTGTACTTAACCAGGGTTTTGTCGTATATTTTTTTGGCCAACTTAACATTGTCCCTGGTTTTTTGGGTCTCTTCCAGGGCAGTGGCAAAATCAGACCGGGCGCGCAGCAGCTCCAATTGCAGCCCGTCTAGCGCTTGCTTCTTGTCGTTTTTTGCTTTCTCCAAATCCATTTTGGCCTGGGCCAATCTTGCCCCCCGCTGGCCGCTGAAAAATATCGGGATATCGATATTGAGTCCCACAGCCGTGGAAGGAAACCATTTCTCATCTTTATCAAAAAAATTGAAGGAATTCCTCATGGCCATCAGGCTGTGAGAGAAAAAAGCGGAAACAGTAGGTAAATACTCCGCTCTCTCTTTCTTTACCAGCAATCGTAACGATTTCTCCCGGGTATCCAGCATCCGGTAATCAATATGGTTGGTTATATCAAACTCTGATGTCAATAATTCCCCTTTGTCGATTTCACTCAAAATGTCCTCCAGGGTTTGGGACAACCGGATTTCCTTTTGAAGATCAACGCCCATCTGGAATTTTATCAGTTTATAGGTGATCTCGATCTGACGGTCGATGGATTTGACGGCATTTTCCAGGTCTGTTACCGATAGCTGGATCTGGTCTACATCCGTATCCTCGGCAAAACCGGCGTTATGAAGTTCTTTGGTTTCAAACAACGTTCTCTTTACATTTTGGAGACTGGATTCCAGTGTTTTTTTGTTATCTTCTGCCAGCAGGATCAGGTAGTAGGTGTTGGTGACTGCTTCTTTCACATCGATTTTCGATTTGATCAACTGTTCTTTGGACAATTGCAAAAATATTCGCGACGCCTGGAGACCCACAATATAGGAACCGCTAAAAATCAACTGGTCAGCCGATAGTTCAATGGTTGCATTGTGTTGGGTACCGAATTTCACCGGCTCGAATTCATCTTCCCCTGCATCCGGGTCGAAAAATTTAGCCGGGATCAATGTCGTGGCAATGCTGAGATTGTTCCGGTAAGAAACCTTGGCACGAATCTGGGGCAACCCCGTGGTGGTGGTTTCCCAGATTTTTTTCCTGGCCATACCTACATCCACTCGAGCGTTTTGGGTGGCTGTACTATGCTTTACCGCGTAGTCCTGCACCTCTTTCAACGATAACTGCAGAATACTTGCTTTCTCTTCTGCCGCAATCGCAATACCCTGGCTCAACAAAGCAACAGTAACAATCACAAGTAAAATAGCTCTTACGCCCATCATTTTTCCTTTTTTCAACTGCCAATTGCAGTGTATACGTATTTTTTATAAAAACGTTTTACTTAAGTTTTACTTAAGCCCCTGGGGAAAAAACGACCTCTGGGAATCCCCAATTATATAACTAAAACAGAACTATTTCAAGTGAAAAATTTCATCTTTAACAAATATTCATAAAAAACGAACCCGAAATGAACAATCAGGCGTCCAGGCTGATAAAAATACGCAAGATGTACCAGAAAAGGAGCATAAATTACCACTCACCCATTGCTTTTACTTATCATTTTTGCTAAGTAAGTGCAATAACATGGGATAATCCCAATAACAACGATCAATTTCGGGTATTTGTAGATATTCTATATTTTATTTCGCGGCTCCGAATTCAATATCTGATTCAGGAACAGAGGACGGGGTTTCGGAACCTCTCTTTTTCTCTATTTCCTTCTCTTTCAATTTGCCAAGGAAATCCGGGAGTTCCACACCGGCCATGGAAGCAATCTCCTGCATGGGCGGGATCGATTTGATCATGTTGGCAACAAAATTCGCAGTGGAAGAACTTCTGCCATCGCCTCCGCCGGAATCCCAGACCGTAATTTTGTCGATTTTCAGGTTCTGGATGGCTTTGACCTGGTGTTCCACCAATTCCTCGATCTTTTCGATCATCAACAGGGTTGCCGCAGCTTTAGAATCACCGTCGCAGCTGTTCACCAGTGCTTCATAACCGGCGGCTTTACTATCCAGCAATTTCTTAATACCCTCGGCTTCAGCCTGATACTTAAACAATATACCGTCCGCCTCACCTTTGGCTATTCTTCGTACCCGTTCTGCTTCGGCTTCGGCTGCGATTTCGACTTTTTTCTTATCAATTTCTTTAACTACTACTTCTTCAGCATTCAACCGCTGTTGTTCCGCTAAATACTGGGCCTTCTGGATTTCCGCTTCTGCCATCCGGCCAGCCACTTCGGCTTCCTGTTTGGCATGCGCCTGTTTCACCGCCAGTTTGGCATTGAAATCCGCGATGTTGGCCTTGGAAATGTTCTCTCCTTTAACCGCATCAGCTTCCTGGCCCTGGACAAATATACGTTGATCCGCTTCAGCTTTTTTCTTTCCCTTCAATGTTTCCGCGATGTTAACCGCAACACCCACTTCTTTATCCCGGTCGGCCTGGGCTTCACCGACTACTGCCGCCGACTCTTGCTGCCGCACATATATACGCTGGTCTGCTTCGGCTTTTTTCTTTCCTTTTTCCGCTGCTGCATAGTTTTCCGCCACGCGGATATCCCGTTCGCGGTCGGCTTCGGACTTACCAATGGAGCCCAATTTCTCCTGGTCCGCCACATCGATCTTGGCTTTGTTGATGGCCTCGGCAGCCGCTTTCTTACCGATGCTTTCGATATAATCGGATTCATCGGTAATGTCGGTGATATTGACGTTAATCAGGTACAGCCCGATTTTGTTCAATTCAGGTTCCACATTCTTGCGGATGGCTTCGAGAAAACTTTCACGGTCCTGGTTGATCTGCTCGATAGTTAAGGATGCAACCGTTAACCTCAATTGACCGAATATAATTTCCTTGGCCATGGCTTCGATTTGCTGCGGCCTTAATCCCAACAAACGCACGGCAGCATTACTCATAATGGCGAGTTCCGTGCTGACACCCACCGTAAATGTGCTGGGTACGTTGATCCGGATATTTTGCTGCGAAAGCGCATTCCTCAAATCGATATTTATCGTTAATGGTGTTAAGCTTAAGTATTGGTAATCCTGGATCAACGGCCATATGAACGCACCGCCGCCGTGCATGGTTCGACTGGACCTCCCCTTCTGGACCTTTCCATAAATAACCAGGATCTTGTCCGATGGACAGCGCCGGTAACGAGACGAAACAAATACCAGTGTAAAAAATATCAAGATAGCTAACGCTCCAATCACATATAACCAATAATTTGCCATAATATTCTCCTCCTTTATATTTTATATTCTTTAACCTTTTTTATACGTTACTAACAACAAGGGTACTTCCTCCCACGATATCCACCACAACGACCCGTTCCCCGGTTTTGATTTCGGTTTTGTCTTTAGAAACGGCGGACAATTCCCTGAGGGTGTCCTGGACATTGATCTGGACGATTCCTTTGCCGGTGGGGGGTATGGTGAGGTAGACGGTCCCTTCCTTTCCCAGGGCATTCCAGATATCCAGTGTGCCTTCCGACTGCAGCCGCCCCATACTGCTAAAGATTTTACCGATAATCCAGACGGAAAAACCACCGCCGATAACGGCCCCAAAGATAGATAATGTCGGCCCGAATCCACTTTGCCGGGATAATGCCAGCCCTACCAGGCCGAACATCATAAAAAAAGCAGTGATTCCTTGCAAAGAGATCGCTTTAAAGCTGGTGTCCGAATCCGCATGATCACTGTCAATTCCTTCACCATGCCCTCCGACATCGCCATGTCCACCGACATCGCCGTGCCCTCCGACATCGCCATCAAAATGCCCGCCGGCACCCCCGTCCATATCGCCGTGGTGACCGCCGATAAACATGAGTATCAAACGAATAACAAACAGCACCCCGCCAAGAACGGCACAAATGAAAAAAACTTTCTCGATCGGTTTTAAACTTTCAAAAAATCCACCCATTTGTAATACTCCTTATCGCTATACACCATCACTTGTTATTTTCTTTAAATGTACATGTCTTTTTTAGCATATTAACAATAATATGTCAATCCGTATTTTCCACACTTTTGCATTTTAAAGGAAATTATGTTAAATTATTTTAGCCGTGAGTTTGAGGTTCGGAATTCGGAATCGGAAAAAAGGCAGTCATATGAATGATAAAGGTAAAACATTGGATGCAGTAAAGCTTTCAGCGCAATTGCTTGAAACCATAAAAAAGTATCGACGCCTGTTGATCTATATCAAGGGCTCGCCTGACCCGGATGCCATTGCCGCCTCTTATGCGCTTAAACTACTGTGTGAAGCCCAGGGGGCCGATGCGCTCATTGCTTGCCCCCAGGAGCCGTCCCTACCCCAGAACATCAGGATGATCAAAGACCTTCACCTGCCCATCCGGTTTAAACCGGTGGAGGACTGTAAAAAACACTGGGATGCCTATGCTGTGCTGGATCATCAATCGGTTTTCGTGGAAGGGGTTACCGGTGTAATCCCCTGTGCGATTCACATCGACCACCATGAGCAGGTAAAGGAAGAAATTCCCGTGGATTTGCGGATTCTTATTGAGGAGGCGGGTTCTGTGAGTACGATTATGATTTTCCTGGCAGAGGCATTGGGTATAAATTTTAACCAGAACCACTGGCGCCATGCAGCCACAGCGTTTTATTACGGCATCCAAACCGATACCGACGATTTCCAGCACGCCGTGCCCCTGGATCACAAGGCGCTTGAGATTATCTCCCTTTATGTGGACAAAACCCTTCTGAATCGCATTTCAACCCTTCCCTTTACTAAAGAGGCCATGAGCTTTTTCAATCAAGCCCTCAAAAATCAAATTTTGTATAAAGATTGGTTGATTTCCGGTATTGGATTTATTGAGCAAAAACACCGGGATACCATGGGACTTATCGGGGATTTTCTTTTGAAACGGGAGGACCTCAAGGCAGTGGTGGTATTCGGGATCGTGGAAAAGGACAGCCGGTTAATGTTGGATGCTTTGTTTCGCAGCAAAGATGAAGATTTGAATTTGAATGCGTTGATTAAAAAAATAACTAAAGAAGGGGGAGCGCGGAAATTCAAAGGCGCATTCCAGGTGAACCTGGACTATTTTGCCAATTGCCCGGACAGGGACCTGTTATGGCAAATGGTTTACACCACAACTGTTGAAACGTTGAAAAAGGAGCGAGACGAAGCGCATGCCTTTGAATTGCAAAAACTTTTCGGGACGATTAAGAGGAAAGTCCAGGGAATGTTTCGATAAAAGAGGGAAAAAGGGTATGAATACGAATGATAACAATGATAGAGAAAAAAAGAAAAAAAAGGAACAGGTGAACATCAGGGAGATGACCATCGATGATCTTGCACCTGTTTTTCACCTGGGAGAGAAGTTATTTACACCGGAATCATCGCCCAATTTGTACCGCACCTGGGACGAATACGAAGTGGTTGATGCTTTCCGGGATAATGCGGAATTCTGCCTGGCTGCCGAGTCAGAGGAGGAAGAAATTATCGGTTTTATCCTGGGGACCACCATTGAGAAGAGGCGATCGTCATGGAAATACGGTTATTTGATCTGGTTGGGCGTGGACGAGAAATACCAGGACAAAGGTGTTGCTTCCAGGCTTTTCAACCATTTTCGTAATCTCATGATTACTGAAGGTGTCCGCATGCTCCTGGTGGATACGGAGGCCAATAATTTATCGGCTATCGGATTTTTTGAGAAAATGGGATTTGAAAAACCCAAGAAGCATGTTTATCTTTCGTTGAACCTGGATAGTGAGCGGCCATCCGGCAAAGAATAAGATAATAGTTATGACCGACATGAACAAACCGTTAAAAAAATTATCCACAACCGGTATGGGGGATAATTGGTCGATAAATCCGCAGCGGTTGAAATCGCTTTTAAAGGAACTGATCAATATTTATAGTCCGAATGGTAAGGAGCACGAAATTAGTGCATTTTTATATGATTATTTAAAAAAGCAGGGGCTGCCGGTTATCCGTCAACGGGTAGAAGATGACCGGGAAAATATCCTGGTAATACCTGAAAACAATGACTGTCCCCTGGTTCTACTGGGGCATGTGGATACCATCACGGCACCTGATTTTGAAAATTACCGGTACAGGCAGAAGGGGAGGGACAAAGACAGGATATACGGGCTTGGTGCTGCGGATATGAAAGGTGGCTGTGCTGCAATGATCGAAGCCTATATCGATCAATGGCACAAGGGGCCCCGGCCGTTTCCGGCGGCACTTGCCCTGGTGGTGGGAGAAGAGGAGGAAAGCGATGGCGCTGAGAAATTTCTGGGTCAATACCGTTTCCCTTATGCCATTGTGGGGGAGCCCACCGATCTTCATCCCTGTTTTAGTCATTACGGGTACATCGAGGCCAATATAAGCACCAGGGGGAGAAGAATGCACGCTTCCCTGGCTTCTTCTGCGGTTAATGCCATTGAAGTGATGCTGCAGTTACTGTTAAAAATCATCGATTATCTTCGAGCCAATCGCGAGGAGGTGGTGTATAATCTTCGGGACCTGGCCAGTTCGCAGTCCGGTTTTGTCGTACCGGAATATTGTGAAGCCTGGATCGATTTTCATCTTCCTCCTCATTCCGCTATTGGGGATGTTATTTACGAATTGGAGGAGTTGTTTTCTGCCGAGTCTGAGAAAAAGCCGGGTACGGATGCTTCCCTTGAATTTACATATATTCATGCCGGGTATGAGCTTCCGGAGAAAGGGGAGTTGTATGAGAGTTTGAAGGCCATTTATAAATCTTGTTCATTGGATTTTGAGCCGCGGAGTTTTCGCAGTCATTCCGATGCCAATTTGTTATGGGAGGCGGGGGTGCGTCCTATTCTTTTGGGGCCGGGTCAACTGGAGCATGCGCACATGCCTGACGAATCTGTTTCGTTTCGCCAGGTATTAACGGCAGCGGAAATTTACAGCCAGGTAATCCGGTCATTATAGAAAAAGGCAGCAGGCAAAAAGATTGTATTTTTTTTACCACGAAGCCACGAAGGGCACGAAGGAACACGAAGAAAAGATAGAAATTAGAACTTAGTTCGCTTCGCTCACAATTGATTGGGGTAATGGGGTATTGGAATAATGCGGGAATGGGAAGGCGTCCTTCGGACAAATAAACGCCTGCGGCGGCAAGACTAATCAAAAGCTTTTGTGGGGGTCTAGGGGGTGGTTTTCTCGAAAAGAGCCCCCTGGCCGTCGGAGACAAATAAAAAGTTCTGATAGAGTTTTATAGGAGTTTCAGGATGGGCAGGCAGAAAATTTTATAATTTTTTTTCGATTTTCTGCCCATCCTGTAGATAAACGTATGGGGTAGTAGATCCGCACGGAGGGCAGCAGTTTTTTTAGAGTGCCCGTGCGGTACGAGAGATTAGCTTTAGTAACAAGCGAAAAAGTATTTCCAGGTTACTCTCCCGGTTCATCCACGTTACCGGTTGATTTTTTCTTGAAAAAATATTATTATTAAGTACGATAAAGGAGCCAGGATTGACAAAAGAAGAAATTTTAAAATTTCTTGAGGAAAAAAAAGCAGAATTCAAAAAGAAGTATCATATAAAAGAAATAGGTCTTTATGGCAGCTATTCGAGGAATGAACAAAATGAGCACAGTGATATCGATATCGTTTATGTACTTGATGACGGCGAAAAATTCGGTTATTTCGAATTCCTGGAATTAGAAGAAATATTATCCCAACAATTCAATAAGAACGTTGAATTGGTTAATTATCAATACATGAATCCCATTATCAAATACAATGCCAAAAAGGAAATCATCTATGTATGATGAAAAAGTTTTAAAAGAAGCCCTTGATTCAAAATATTATACTCACTTAAGCTACCTTAAGGAAAAAGACTCCTGAAAATTACAAATGACAATAATGGAATGTAAGAGTGGGGAGGATAAAAAATGCAAATTCCAAAGGATTTGATCGAGCAAATTGCTAAAGGCCGCGCTGTGGCTTTTATCGGCGCCGGACTTTCTCAAGGCGCAGGACTCCCGGGTTGGCCCCAATTATTGAAACAAATGATGGATTGGGGAGAACAAAACCGCATTGCAATGGATGACCGAAAGGAATTGGAAGAGTATATCGAAAGCGGCGAATTACTGATGGCTGCGGAAGAACTGCGGGAGCGATTGGGAAAAAGCGCATTCCACCAGTTCATGATGGAAGTGTTCCTGGAATCCAAACCCGAACCCACGGCTGCTCATCAATTACTGCCTAAAATCCCCTTCTCTGCCGTGTTGACCACCAATTATGACAAACTGCTTGAAGCAGTCTATGTAGATCCCTCTATTCCCAGCTTTACCCATTTGGATCACGCGGAATTATCCAAGGCTCTGTGGAGCGGTGAGTTTTACCTGTTAAAACTTCACGGGACAATCGACCGCATCGAAAGTGTTGTGCTGGGAACAACAGACTACAGGGAAGTCATGCACAACAACCGGGCCTACCGCCAGTGTTTGAGTACTCTCTTTTCCTCCAAAACCGTGCTTTTTATCGGTTTCGGGTTGACCGACCGAGACCTAAATCTTCTCCTGGATGAATTGAGGAGCATATTTCACGACTATACTGGCACCCATTACGCATTAATGAATACCGCGGATGTAAAGCCCATTAAACAAAAACGGTTCGAAAAGGATTATAATATAAAGATTCTGCCTTACACCCCATCAGCACCGCATCATCCTGAAGTGGAGGTATTTTTAAAGGAATTGGCAAAAGAGGTAAATAAAATCAAGAAAGAATCAACCATGGTCGGAGAGCCGCAGGTTTCGCCGGTGGGGAGACTTTCACAGGAGGTTAAGTCCTGGCTGCAAGCCCTCAAGTATGACGTTACGGAACCCAAACAACAAGATGATCGAATTATGGAAATGGAAGCGGTGCTGGACCAGGGAACAGTAAAACAGCGGGTATTGGTGCGCTGCATCGGTGACGAAATCAAGGCCAGCGACGTGGGGGCATTGGATGAAGTGTTAACACGTAACATGCCGCAGGGATGGTTGATTGCAGATAAGCGTATCTCTAAACTGGCAAAGGAACGGGCAGCAGGAGATGAAGCGTACCGATTGTTTACCCTTGCGGAATTCCTGGAAACCATGGTATGGAAGAATTATTTTAATGAACTCGAAATACTTGTAAAAAATAATAAAATCCATGAACGGTACGTGGACCTGGCCTGTTTTCGCCAGGAAATGGACGAAAAGGGAGAAGAAGTGGGGCGTGATAAACACCCAAACCTTGATAATTATATCGATTCCTGGTTGAACGAACGTAGTAAGGTGCATTTTTCTTTGCTGGGAGAATTCGGGTCAGGTAAAACCTGGTTTTGCCGTCACTACGCCTATCGTCAATTGGAACGCTACAAAAAAGATCCGGTGAACCAGCGGCTGCCGCTGCTGATTACGCTTCGGGATTTCACTAAAGCATTGACCGCTGAACAATTGGTCAATGACGCCCTCCTGGTGAAATACAAGCTGCCGTTAATGGGAAATGCTTATGAAGTATTTAAGGATATGAACCGGCAGGGCAAATTGTTGTTGATCCTGGATGGTTTTGATGAAATGGCGCGCAAGGTGGATTACCAGACCGTGGTGGACAACTTCTGGGAGTTGGCAGATAATCTAGCGGATGACAACAGCAAAGTACTTCTAACCAGCCACACCGAGTATTTCCGTTGGGCCAAAGAATCAGAGAAAATATTTGACGGAAAAGAAAAGGGACGGGCAACGATTCGGTTATCCCCTCCCCGGTTTGAGGTGTTTCACCTGGAGCCATTTAATGATGATCAAATCCGGCAGGTGATTGTCAATTGCCTGGGGAAGGAAAAAGGGGAAGAAACAGCCGCACGTATCCTGGAAAATCACACCCTGGCGGAAATGGCACGAAAACCGGTGTTGATTGAATTGCTGCTGGCAGCCATGGAAGATGTAAACCCGGAAATCCTGGAAAACCAGGCCCTGGTATATCTCTACGCCACCAACAAATTACTCCTGCGAAATATAGATACAAAGCGCACATTTACCTCCACTGCGGATAAGCTCTATTTCCTTTGCGAGTTTGCATGGGAGATGATCTCCTGCCAGGAGTTGAAGATCCATTACAAAGACATTCCTTTGCGCATACAAACGTATTTTGGTGATAAGGTAAAAGATTCTCACCTGTTGGATCACTGGGATTTTGATTTACGGAGTCAAACTCTCTTACACCGCGATGCAGCCGGGAATTATGAATTTGCACATAAAAGTCTGGCTGAATATTTTGTAGCTTTCAAGTTTGCCGCGGAACTGGATTGTCTGGCCACGGAGTTCAAGGAAACTTATAAAGAGGAAAATGGGCAAAACTGCCAAATTCCCATCGAAGTAAAGGAAATGGAAGCATTGGCAAAAACTTTTGGTGCCATGTCAATCTATAACGAACGTCTGGATGCAGTGATAAGACTGCTAGGAGGAATGCTGGCAAAAGATGCGGAAGACCGTTTGTGGAAGGTGCTCCATGAAACAAGGGGAAAAACATTAGAACAGGTGCAATATGTTGGGGGAAATGTTACCAGCATTCTTTACCGTTGGTTGAACGTCTCATTTAAAGGCGGCCAATTACCACAGGTGGTTTTGAAAGGTAACTGTTTTAAAAGAAAATATGAAAGTGGAAGTATTGATCTTGCTGGCATTAGTTTTAGAAATTCCATATTACATCAACTGATATTAGGAGAATGTAACCTTGAAAAAGTCGACATGAGGGATGCAGATATAAAAGATATTGAATTAACTCAACCTAAAATTTATTCACTGATATGGCTTGATTATAATAATCTCCTTGTTGGTGGCTTTTCGGAAGGTAATGTTAGAAGTTGGGACACCCAGACATGGCAAGAGTCCATAATATTCACTGGTCTTGAATGGGAAATATGTTCCATTGTTTCATTTAAAGATGCACGAAAAATTGTTTTTGGAGACCGCGGCAATACAGCCATACTATGGAACCTGGAATCTGCCAATCAAATTCAGCATTTTAAAAATAGTCACACAGGTAGGCATCAGATGGCAATCAGTTTAGATGGGGAAATATTAGCAATTGCGGACAATGATCAAGTAATCAAACTCTTTGATATTTCATCTGGAAAAGTGTTAAAAACATTCGCCGGGACAACTTATTTCTACGGTGTTTCTTTTAATCATGATGGAACTAAACTGATTGGTGGAGACGAAAAGGGATATGTCACCATATGGGATGTAGAAAATGGAAGGGAAGTAAAAAAATGGAACAGCGAGTTGGAGACAGTATTTAAAATCTGTCACAGCCGGAATCAATCCTGCTTTTTGGCTACTGGAAGCATAACAAGAGATAAAAATATAGCACACTGTTGGGATAGTGAAACAGGAAAATCAGTCTTTTCTTTTCATTATGAATTCAGTCTTTCAATAAGCTACAATCATAAAGAAGACAGGTTTGCTGTGGGAGATACTAATAACCTGATTAAATTATTTGACGCGAAATCAGGGGAACTAATTCATGAGATTAAGGTTGGAACCGGGACAGATGCACTTGCCTTCAGCCCGGATGACCGTTTCCTGGCAAGTGGACATGATGATAGCACTCTTCGCATCTGGAATGTGGATGAAAACAGCCCTGATTTTGGCAAGTGTGTTAAAATCATCGATGTCAAAACCAATTGCAGAGGTATGCAGATTGCCGGAGCTAAAGGATTGGAACAAAAGATGGAGTGGCGAAAGAATGGAAAACCTTACCAAGGCACACTCCTGGAGTACTTCGCGGAATGCGGGGCGGTGTTGGACGAGGAGCAGAAGAAGCTATTGAAAAAGATAAAGAAGTTGAGAAGTTGAGAGGTTGAGAGGTTGGGAGGTTGAGCACAAAACTAGCTTGTTCACTTCTTATTAATCGTTTTTCGAGGCAAAAAAATCATTGGGAGCACTTCCCAATCGTTTCTCGAAGCCAAAAAATCATTGGGAGCACTTCCCAATCATTTTTCGAAGTAAAAAAATCATTGGGAGCACTTCCCAATCGTTTTTCGAGACAAAAAAATCATTGGGAGCGCCTCCCAATCGTTTTTCGAAGTAAAAAAATCATTGGGAGCACCTCCCAATCATTTTTCAAGGTAAAAAAATGATACGGACACACATTTTGAAAAAAAAATTACTTTGCCTGGCAATAAAAACTTCGAGCGGAAAAGATAAAGAAGTTGAGGGGGTGATAGAATTGCAGGACGACGTGAATGGTTTTTATAGACAAAAAGTTGCGAACATATCATTCCTTATTGGGGCTTGAAAAATTGTATTTCGTCTCCCTCAATCCGTCAACAGTAAACAAAAATTTTTTTTCGCTGAAAAGAATAAGAAAAAAAATTTTTGCGGGCTTCGCCCGCTGTTGACTGATTGAGTGAGCCAAAATCTTTCCCAGTTAAGCCCCAAAAAGGAAAAAAATATTTGAGCATCAAATATTTTTGCCTATTAAGATTCTTGATAGTTCTCTTTCTGCCTGTCACTAAATAAAATCTCCCATGCCTTTGCTAAATAAGCGATAATCTCTTTAATTGTTTTCGGTTCAATAATAAGATGATCGTCCGGGTTTTCCACGGGATGCAAATGCCATCCTCGAATAGAATCAAAATCTATCCCCCATTTTCTTTTTTCTTCTTCGATTAGTGCAAAAGCAGTGGTTTCGGTGCTGGCATTGAAGTAGACCTGGAGAAAAAAATTGTTTTCCAGTAAGACTCTTCCTTTGATAACAAATACTTCTGTATTAAGATCGACGTTTTTAACAAAGTGGAGGCGGGATAATTCTTCCAGTAATTGATGGAGGAACCGGTCTACATCCATTGGCTTTTGATGCTGTCATAATGCTTTTTTAAAGTTTCTGCTTCTTCCCACTGCCAAAAGTCATTCTCGACGCTGTAAGAATGAGAATCTTCTTTTAATTTATTTTCCTGTATATTTTTTTTAAATTCCTCGAAAGTTGAGTCCCATTTTTTTTGAAAACCTTTGATGGTCAAGTCCAGTTTATTTAATTTAAGGTCCAGAAATTCTGTAAATACCTTGTTAAAGGCATCGTTGATATCTCTGGCCAGTGTTGCTTTCACCAGGGCTTCGCTTAATTTGGCTGACATAACCGGCATTTCAGATACCTCCTAATTACTGTTTTTCCAGGATTTTTTTATCATGCATTTATTATAAAACCAATCGACAGTAATTTCAACTCCAGGGAAAAATTACTTTGCCTGGCAATAAAAACTTCCATACAATAATTGAAACTATTACTTCAGATGTTGGAGAAATTACCTCAGAAGTTGGGGGAATTCCCTCAACGGTTGGGGTAATTGTATATGGAGCAAAGTCATCTGTATATGGAGCAGAGCCAACTGTATATGGAGCAAAGTCAACTGCATATGGAGCAAAGCCATCTGTATTTGGAGCAGAGTTAACTGTATATGGAGCAAAATCACTTGCATTTGGAGCAAAGCCAACTGTATATGGAGCAGAATCATTTGTATATGGAGCAAAAACAACTGCATATGGAGCGAGATTGTCCGGATTTGGAGCAAAAACTCTTGCATTTAGAGCAGAGTTAGGTGTATAATAATACCTGGTAAAACCAGCAGTTGCTAGCACCAGCGCCAGCCTCAAGCTCCAGCAGTTGTTAGCTCCAGCGCCAGCCTCAAGCTCCAGCTTTTAGCTTTAGCTGGTGCTTGCGACTTGTGGCTGGAGCTTTTCTTTTAAAAGGAGCCTGAAATGAACAGAGCACAGATAGTAAAAGAAACCGGTTTAAGGTTAAGGACTATACGAAAGTCACTAAAGTATACCCAGGAAAAAATGGGTTCATACCTGGGAGTGGCACGGCCCAGTTATGATAAGTACGAGCGCGGGGAAGTTTTTCCCGGTCCCAAAGCGCTGACCGTGCTGTCAAATACGTTTAAGGTGTCCCTGGATTGGCTGATTGCCAATAAAGGATCGATGCGTTATAGCGTAAAAGTGGAGCCGGAGGAACTGGAAGAAAACGCGCTACAGCCGGAAGAGATAGCCCAGCCGCAGGAAAAAACCGGACCGGATGTTGTATCGGCAGATGTGAAAGAGCTGCTGGCACACATGGAACGCATTCCCCTGCTGCGTTATGAGATTTTGACTATGTTTCATAAATTTAAACTGAAAAATAAAGACCTGGTGGAATCGTCCATGAAAGACATGGATATGGATACAGATGTGGATAAGGAAAGATAAAAAGAACCAGGAGAAAAAACTCCTGGTAATAATGGAATGATGGGTAATAACCTGATCTATTGATCCTTTTTTTCCAAGGAAGGCAGCCATACCTCAATTTTACCACGAGATACATTTTTATATCTTCCACCAATATTTAACAGTTTAATATCTTGAATCTTGTATGAGCCTTTCAGTCTTTTTAGGATTAATCCTTTTATGAAAATTGCATGAATTTCATCCTCTTCATAGTAAAAACGTATATCTCCTTCCGTTTTTTGTGTCACTTTTTCTATGCCTTCTGCTTTGTATCCTGCCTTACTTATTTCGTCAGATATAGATTCTAGGGTAGACTTATCTTTTGGATCCTTATAATGTAAGAATACTCTTATTTTATTTGCAGAGACACGAGCGAGTGTTTGCATCCCATCCCGCCATGTCTTCTTTCCTTTTTCTGTGTCTACGGTTTCTTTTAACTTTATAAATAAAGGACCTGTAATCTCTTCCGGGAAAGTTGCCAGCATTATATCACGCATACGATTCGCATCAACTTCATTATTCGAAAATATTTTACCCCAATTATTTGAAACATATTCTACAGTTTTTAGCTTCCATTCGCGTTCTATATGCAATCTATTCAACTCCATTTCCTTATCCTTATTAACGGTGGCAATGTAAACCTGAGCAGCAGAAACGATTAATGCAGCCACGGAAATAAGAGCCGTTATTATGGTGCCCAAATGCTTACTAGTAAATCTTTTCTCAGCTTTAATTTTTTCTCTTTCTACATCCAATCGCAGACGTTCGAGTTCTAATTTTTCTTTCTCAATATCATTCTTTGTTCCCATTTCATTAAGCCTCCCTAAATTCAATTTTTTTTAATTAGCAATGATAAACCTCGTCTGGTGAATTTATTAATGAATTTCCAATGCCTAACATAACTTCAAATCTCATTGCAAGACAATCGTAGCACTTTATAATCTGAAAGTCAACAAAATAATGAAACTTCGTGTACCTTCGTGTACCTTCGTGGCTCCCTAGCTTAATCATCATGTAAACCTTCCAAGGCATCGTAAATGGATTCGATTTCCGACTCGTCCGGCTTCTCCCTTTCATCCACCACCCAGGAAAGAGTTAAATCACTGAAGGTTTTTTCAGTTTCCCCTTTTTTGACACAGTGCTTAATAATTTCCAACAAATTGGCTTTATAAGTATTCACCAGGCGCTCAATCGTTTGTGGTTCATATTGGTACCGGTTATAGGTAAAAGAAAGCTCCAGTCTCATACCTATAACCTCTCCATCGATATCAATGAGAGAAGAAGAGATGCGGTCCGGGCTGATTGTATCCCCGGTTTCCATGCCGGATACTTCTAAAAGGTCTGCTTCCACTCCATTCACACCTTCGAACTGCCCCAGGTAATTGAAACGGATTTGCGGTGCGCATTGGAATTTGACTCCCTGCTTCTTCCCTTGCGGCGTCAAATACTTCAAGATGCCCCAACCAATACCTTTGGCAGGAACAGCCCGTAAGGTCTCTTTCACGGTTTTGATGTCCCGTGAAATAGTAGAGGAAGAGGTTGAAGTTATAGGCAGAATCACGGGGTACAGAGAGGTAAACCAGCCCACAGTACGGCTGACATCTACATCTTCCTTTTCCCCCAGCTTTTCCCTGCCGTGGCCTTCCAGTTCCACTGCCACTTTTTCGATTCCTGCCCATTGATGAACGGCACGGCCAAGAGCAGTTAACAAGATATCGTTGACTTCTGTATTGTAAGCACGGTTAACCTCTTTCAACAGCTTACCTGTTTCTATTTCATTCAACTCCAGGGTGACGGTTTCACTATATTTCAGCTTAAGCCTTTTTGGTTCCACGTCGTGGTCCCTGGGCAGCGGTTTGATCTCTGTCTCCTCTATTCTCTGCCAGTATTCCAGTTCTGCCAACAAACCAGGACATTGGCAATATTTCATCAACTTCTCAGCCCAATACTTAAAAGCATCGGTTTTTGCCGGAAAGCGGATTTCTTCATTGTTCAGATAGGAGCTGTACCCAGCGGCAAAGTCTTCCCCCAGGATCCTCCAGGAAACCCCATCTATCACCAGGTGGTGAATGATAATGATCAAATGATCCCCTTCAGCAGTTTTAAACAATCCCAGTTTTACCAATGGACCGTTGGTTAAATCCATGCTGCGTTGAAGCCGATTGATCTCCTGTTCCATCCTATCTTCCACTTCTTTTTCATCAAAGGAGTTCAAATCCACAACGTTCATGTCAAATAAAGGTTGGGAAACACCGCGGTTGAACTGGATGATGCGGCTCCCTTGTTTTTTAAATACCATGCGCAAAGCATCATGATGAATAGTAATCCTGGTAAATACTTCAGCCACAGCAGTCTCATCAAAGCCATCACTGCTGTAAAGCATCACTACCTGGTTAAAATGCCGGATTGTATCGCGGTTTATATCCAGCCCCTTTCCTTCATGCGAATCAAGAAAAAACCACTGCTGGATAGGAGTCAACGGCACTTCCCCTTCCGCTGCCCCTTGAAAAACAGTACGCTTCACCGGCTGGATACATTGGGCCAGGTCTTTTAATACAGGATTTGAGAATACATCGGTAACTTCCAGTTTCAAGTCCATGCCGCGTAATCGCGCGGATAGTTGGATCGCTTTAATGGAATCTCCACCAATATGAAAAAAATTATCTCCGCGTCTAACCTGATGAATGGGTAGGATTTCCAACACACAGTTGACCAGTTGCTCCTCCACCGGGTTCCGTGGATATTGATCAGATATGGTTTCATCCCTGTCCACTGGCATTTGCTGCGGTTCGGGCAATGCGTTTCGGTTTATTTTGTGACCGGGTGTTAACGGGAATTTCTCCATAAATACAAAATAAGAAGGTATCATATAAACAGGCAGTGTATGAGATAGATGCTCTTTTAACTCTTCTGTCAATGGAGCCGTTTTTTCAACCGCCTCTACAGTAATAACATAAGCACACAGATATCTATCGCCGTTCTCATCTTCCTTGGACAATACCACGGTCTCTTGTACTACCTGATGAGCCAACAAATGATTCTCTATTTCTCCTAATTCGATGCGAAATCCCCTGATTTTAACCTGTTGATCGATTCGACCCAAAAATTCAATATTTCCATCCACCAACCAACGAGCCAGGTCACCGGTCCGGTATAGCTTTTGCCTTCGGCGACCATGGGGGCTCTTTTTATAAAAACCGCCCCCCTGGACCCCCCGCAAAAATTTTTTATTTTTTTTCTCATCCTGGTAATCCTGAAAATCCCATAAATCCTGGTCAAACTTCTCTGCGGTTAATTCCGGATTGTTTAAATAACCATAAGCCACCCCTTTGCCACCAATGCCTATCTCACCGGGAATTCCTAGAGGCAGCAGGCGAAAACTCCTGTCCACCACATAAAGGGTCATATTGGGCATGGGCTTACCAATGGGTACATTACCAAACTTCGGCAGGTTTTCCAGAGGTTCTTCATAATAACTGGTGTCAATAGTGGCTTCTGTTACACCATAACTGTTGATAATCCGCATTTTATCCCCGAAACGGGAAAGAAGCCGCTTAAAATCATCCGTTTTACAACTGTCAGAACCAAGAATTAACAATTGGAAATGGTCTGGGGATAAACGGTTTTCATAGACGTAATCCATAAAAGGAAGAATTAACGACGGAGTGGATTCAAAAAGGGTAATGCGAAAGTTGCAAATCCATCGATAAAGAACAGGAGGATTTGCCTTGACCTCATCCGGGCAAATCACCAACTTACCCCCGGTAGTTAAAGCCCTGGCCAGGTCCCCGGCAAAAACATCAAAGGAGAATCCTGCCATTTGCAGCAGGTTGACCTCCATCTCTTTAAGGTTGTATTCCTTTTGCCACGCAAAGGTAGCATTGACCCACTGCTTGTGACCCACTGCCACACCCTTGGATTTGCCTGTAGTACCAGAAGTATAGATAAGGTAGCATAGGTGAGTCGGGTGAGTAAGGTGAGTAACCACCTCAGTTCCCTCACTTACCTTACTCACCTCACTCAACTCACTCAACAAAATCTTTGTTCCACTATCAACCAGCATGTAATGGATTCGCTCTTCAGGGAGAGACGAATCAATAGGTAAATAAGCACCGCCAGCTTTTAACACCCCCAGAACCGCAATAATCATATCTGGAGAACGGTCCATCATTATACCTACAATGGAATTGATTGTCACTCCCTTCTGCTGTAAACAACAAGCCAATTGATTGGATTTTTTGTTTAATTCATGGTATGTTAATTCTACGTCATGGAAAGGCACAACATGTTGTGCCTCTACAATCTGCTCTACGCTCTCTGCTCTATGCTCTACACCAACTACAGCAACGCTGTCCGGCGTCCTGGCTGCCTGTTCTTCAAACAATTGGTGAAAGGTTTTATCCGTGGAAAAATCTTCCTGCGTATTATTAAATTCCTTCAATAACTGGCGCTTTTCATCCTTGCTGATTATCTCAATCTCAGATAATCGTATGTCCGGTTGGGCATTCACAGTCTCCAATATCCGTAAAAAATAATCGGCCAATCTCTCCATTCGGGAACGGCTAAATATATCTACAGAGTATTCAAAGGTAAAACGAATATCTTTTTTAATTTCCGCGGCTTCCAGGGTGAGGTCCAGGTCTGCCAGCCTCAAATCATATTCCAGCGGTTTCCATATCAATTTTCCCGGGACTGCTTCAATCCCAGGAGATGGAAAGGGAGAAATCGGTCCATAGTAGTTCTGCATAATAAAAAGGGTATTAAAAAGACGATTACGACGGAAAAATTGTGCGGTTGTTTTCGAAGAGGTCTTCCTCAATAATTCCTCAATGGGATAGGACTGACACCTGAAGGCCTCCAGTACGTTTTCTCGAACGTTCGCCAGGAAGGTTTTAAAAGTAAGTTGACCCCGGGGTTGATTTCGCAGGGCCAGTGTATTGATAAATACGCCAATAATGGGTTCAAGAGCCACATGTCCACGGTCGGCGGCAATGGTCCCCACCACCACGTCTTCCTGGCCGGTGCAGCAGTACAGCAGCGTATAATAAGACGCCAGCAATACCATATATAGTGTGACGTCATGGTTATCTGCCAGCAGCTTTATTCGTCCCGTTAACTCTTGCCCGGCAAAAAATTTCACCTGATCTTTTTCACTTTTTGACGTTCGATCCCCAGATACGGCAGCAGAATAAGGATAATCATTATCAGTAGGCATATTCAATGCCGGTACCTCATCACTGTAGAGTGCAAGCCAATACGCTTCCTGTTGTTTCATCTCCGCTGTGTGCATGAAACGCTGCTGCCACTGGGAAAAATCCGTGTACTGAATACTCAATTCCGGCAGTTCTTTGCCTTCATAAAGGTCCATCAATTCCTGTATCAGTATTCCCATGGATATTCCATCAGATACGATATGATGGATATCAATCACCAGGATATAATTGTTTTCCGCGACATTTGTCAACCCCACCCGCAGTAGAGGTGCCTTCGATAAATCGAACGGACGACATGGCGGAGTGTCAGATTCCTCAACCTTAAACTCCACCTGATCATGTATCTTCTGCACCGGCTCTCCGTTCACCACATGAAAGGAGATGCGCAAACTATCATGCCGGTGGACTAATCTTCCGAAAGCAGCGGCTAAACGCCTGGTGTCCAGTGGCCCCTCGACAGCCAGAGGTATGGTGATATTATAATCAGTGGTGCTGCTGCTTCCACTTCCTTCTGCCATCTCATGGAATAAATACATCCGCTGCTGCGAGGCTGACAGGGGATAAAACTCCTTGCGTTCAGCAGGTTTTATAAAGTAACGGGATTCCTCCTCAACCTTACTACGAAAGGGAAGACCCTTTAAACGATCAATCTCAGCCGCCATTTCCCGGATCGTTGGTTTTTTAAACACCAGGCCCGGTTCCACGTCCTCGTAAAGGTGAAACTCACGGGATACCGCAGCAGCTATGACATAGGCATTTAATGAATTTCCCCCCCGCTCAAAAAAATTATCCGTGACTCCAACGGAATCCCAATGAAGATGTTTCTCAAAAATTTCCCATAATTTTTCCTCGGTGGCGGTGGCAGGAGGGGTAGTCTCTCGATCGCTGACTCTCTCTTCCAATGCCTGATCAACCGCAGCCACCACTTCATCAAACGCACCTTCCAGGAATTTCACCACCAGCTTGTACCGCTGGAACTTACCGCTGGTGGTTTTGGGTAACCGTCTCACCGGTATAACATGGGTAGGTGAGAAACCAACGGTTTTATTGATATGCCTTTTCAATTCCAGGGCCAGGGGGGTAAACGCCTCTACATGCCTCCTGGACACCACAAAAATCACCATCTCATCGCTTCCGGTTGAAGGGTTAAATAAACCGGCAGCAGCGACTTTCCCCGCCTTTATACCTAGAACTTCTTCTGCCACCCGCTCAATATCATGGGGGTAGTAGTTTTGACCATGCACAAATATGATATCTTTGGCCCTGCCAGTGACCACCAGGTTTCCCTTTCGCAAGAAACCCAGGTCACCGGTGTCCAGCCAACCTTCTGCATCAATAACATCAGCTGTGGCTGTTTCATCCCGGTAATAACCGGATGTAACATTGTCCCCTCTCACCTGGATATGACCGATAATATCATCCCCCACCACCACACCACTGTCATCCACAATCCGAATATGGCAATTTTCCACGGCTTTGCCAATTGATGCAAAAGCGACAGCGTGTTTCTCACGTTTATAATCAATATCATTGAGATCGTGAATCTTCTCACCGATTCCCAGGCGGCGTCTGTCCAGTTTTACACCTTGCAAAGGCTCTCCAGGGCTCGACGTTGCCACCGCCAGGGTGGCTTCTGCCAGTCCATAGGCAGGAAACATGATATGAGGCCTGAGTTTCAACGGTGCCAAACACCTGGAAAAATTATGGCACAATTCCACTGATATGGGTTCCGCCCCATTCACCATGAGCCGAAGGGAGGAAAGATCAAGGTCCTTGTTCTCTCCCGGCTTAAAAGATTGGAGAAGATATTTATAACCAAAATTTGGAGAGGACGTAATGGTGATATTGTGTTCCGAAATCTTCCGCACCCACAATCCCGGGTGTCTTACAAAAAGAGAAGGGGGCAAAAGATAGTGATCCCACCCGGCTGCCAGGGGCACCAGGTGAAAACCGATAAGTCCCATGTCATGGGTCAGGGGCATCCAACTAAGATACCTATCGCCTCCCATATCCGCATCCGGCCAACCAAACGCATGAATGATGGCTTTTATATTGGTTAATAGATTTTTATGGGTCAATACCACACCTTTGGGTGCTCCGGTGGAACCAGACGAAAACTGGATATAGGCAATATCTGATTCCAGGGGCGCGGAAATTTCACCCCTCTCTTCCGGCTTCAATTCCCGCCTGCCTAGATCGTCCCCATAATCTTGACGATAATCATCGATATAAATAGTACGAATGCAAATCTCCTTAAATTCATCATCCAGATGACGGCCCCCGGCAAATGCTTCCAACCGATGGATTTCATTTCTCAGGGTAATTAGATGAGGCTGCTTTAAAACGTTCCAGATGTGAAATAGTTTTAAACAATGCTCATCATTGCTGGCAATTGTCACGGGAACCGGGATAATCTTTCCCAGTAAACAGGCCCAGAATATAGTAATAAAATCCTTGTTATCACCCACCTGGAGAACAAGTTCATTTCCCGGGCCCAAACCCTTTTGCTGCAAATAATTTAGTACATGCAGCGCTCTCTCATAAAGTTCCCGATAAGAGAAAAAAGACTCATCAGCAGGAGTAGATACAAAGGTAATACCCTGCGCTGCTGACTGAAAATGCCTTTCTATAATCGCTTCAACCAGTGTCTTATAATTTAGAAAATCCTTTTGGTTTTTCATTCTTTTTTTCTCATTTGGTCAAAACCGTGCTTCTTCCGACCTGCCGGTTTTCTTCCTCAAAATATCTAATAGCCGTGTGCCACGCCACCAGCAAACTGCCTAAACATATAACCGTGGGACCGGGTACCTGCCCTCTAAGTACCCGTCTTACCCGGTTCCATATTTTTCAACTTCAGGGTTGTATGCTTTATACGTATACAGCATACTATATACCGCAAACTACATGGCATACCCTTTAGGCCAGATGACCGGACAAGAATGAGTGGTTGTTTTAGTCCTTTTATTATTATAAGGATGGCAATGGCCAGGGGAGACGATACAAAACCTATGATTATGATGATCCCGGATTGAATTCTCCGGATAAACTAACACACCCCGGTCGCCTGGCATTTCAGTTTTCATTTATTTAGCCTCTTCAAACCTAATTTAAACCCAAAAAGGGCAAATGAACATCATAATCTATTATATCACATCTACATCTTTAAAGACACCCTTCACGCCAATTTCTTGCAAATAATTCTACTAATTTTAACTTTCTTTAGGAATTTCCTTTTCGCCCCCCTCGGCGAAGTCAGTGAAGGAATTAATATTTTCCTAACTTTTTAATATTTTTTTTAATTCCAACAGGTTTTTAACTGCTTTTCCTTTGTAATGGTTGTTACCTGAGATAAATATCTTTTTGGCAAGGGCAACTAATTCTTTTATTTTCCGGGCAATTTGATTTAATTCCAGGGCATTGTAATCATAATTGTAACGCGCATCACGACCTTCATCGGCAAACCAGGATTTCCGATTCCTGCCGTGAAGCCTGAAATAGGTAATATCAGGATGCGTCAAGACAGACGTCAATGGCAGATTGAGGGACATCATGGGCTGGTCAATGTTAACCCAGATAAGATGCTTTTCCCTGAAGACCTCAAATAATTCTTCCCGGTTCCAGGTGTTGTGACGAAACTCAATGGCCAGGGGATACTCCTGGAAAATACGGGCCAGAGCCAGGACATATTTTAAATGACCGGTGTTTAATTTGAAAGAATAGGGAAACTGCACCAGCAAACCCGCTAATTTTGACGATAGCTGAAGGGGTTCCAATGCCATTTTGAAATCAGAGACATCCTGCCTGGATACCTTACGCTGGTGAGTAAACTGCTGGTACATCTTGATCCAAAAAGTAAAATCCGGGAGAGCCTCGGTCTTCCTAACCCAACCACTGGTTAATTTTACAGGGGGAATGCGATAAAAACTGGTGTTCACTTCTACGAAATCAAAACTCCGGGAAAGGAAGTCAAGGTGATTAAACGTCCGGGGTTTTTTCCCAGGATAAACGGTTCCCTCCCAATCCCTATAACTCCACCCGGCAGGACCGAAAAGGTAAGCTGCTTCACTCATGGTAAAACCTTTTTAACCAGCCGCTTTTGCAATGTAAGCATTTCTCCGCTATCATTTTCTGCTTCGTGGTCGTACCCGGCAAGATGCAAAAGGCCGTGAATCATAAGGATTAATAATTCTTCTTCCAGGGATATGTGATTCTCCTTGGCCTGCTCTTCTGCGATGGGATAACACACAAATATATCCCCCAGGTAAAAGCCATCCGGCAGTTCCTCGTTAAAGGTAAAGCTTAACACGTCTGTAGGATAATCTCTCTGGAGAAAATCTCGATTCAACTGCTGTGATTCATCCTTATCTCCCACCTTGATGACTATGTTCCCGTTGATGTTTAACTCATTCGTAATTTTTTGAAGTATATCTATATAAAACGCGTGATCCAGGTGGTAATCGTCACTCATCATTTCAATCATATTCTTATTTCTCAAGAAACCGTTTTGAGACGGTCTGTGGTTGACCGTGCTGCCCGCCCACCCGGTTGTGCCTGTTGGTCAGTGGTCTCCTTTTCCTTTTTTTCTTTGAAATCGAATCCTGGGTATGATATCCGCATGTGATAAATGGAAGAGAGTTTTTTCAAGAAACTGTTGGCAATAGCATTCAGGGCCTTGAAGGTTAACCCTTCACACTCCTCGAATTGCCCCTCTTCAATATTGGCATCGATGATTTTCTGGATGACATTCTTAATTTCTTCATCAGTAGGTGCTGACAGGCTTTTGGAAGCAGCCTCCACCTGGTCTGCCAGCATAATGATGGCATTTTCGATATTCTTGGGTTTTTCTCCCTGGTAGCGAAACACATTATCGTCAAATCCATCACTGGCAATGGATGACATTTCCCGGGCTTTGTCGAAGAAGTAATGGACTCGTTTTGTTCCATGATGCTGAATGATGGAAGACTTAATCATTGGGGGGAGTTTTAATTTTTCAGCTCGTTCCATGCCGTCTGAGATGTGAGAGGTAATATTTTTAGCGCTGTCCCGGGGAGGGAGCTTGGGGTGGGGATTTTGGTAAATGGTATGATTCTCTGTAAAAAAATGAGGATTATCGATTTTTCCAATGTCATGATAAAGGGCCATGGCCCGCTGCAGCAGCGGGGAAAGTCCCAGGTCCTGCGCAGCCGCTTCTGACAATGAGGACACCATCTGGGAATGATGGTACGTTCCCGGGGCTTTCTCCAGCATCTCCCTGAATATCGGCAGATTCAAGTTAGTCAACTCGATCAGCTTTAATTCCGTTACCAGGTTAAAAAACACCTCCCATATAGGGATAATAAAATTGGCCAGGATAGGCGATATCAACGCTGAAAAAATACCCATTAGCACACTCACAGAAAGATGCATCAGGGTGAAATCAGACTGGGTTAAGTGGAAAAGAGATATGGTGATCAAATTGACCGGCAGCAGCCACAATACCGCCGCTTTTATAGTGGGAGAACGTTTGATCCGCTCATAATATTCAATACCATAACTGACTGCCAGGTTCCCCAGAAGCACGTACAAAAAAATGTTAAAGTCCCAACCGCAGACAATGCCTCCCACAAGAGCATTGGCAAATGAAAAAATAACAGCACTTTGGAGATTAAAGATAAAGGCAATAACCAGTACACCGAATCCAAAGGGAATAGCATAAAATATACTGTAGATATCATATTGAATATCCAGGGTAATGTTGCTTAATATGAGTGGGAATAAAAAGAGCGATGCCCGGTATACAATCACACTGACCAGAAGGGTGGCACCGGTAACGGTAAAGAGTTTGTCCTTGTTAATGCCGCTGGATGACCATATTTTAAAAAATTTCCCACCAAAAAGGGTCAAAAAACCTAAAACCAGGAAAATCAAGTAAAAATCAGATAATTTACGCTCCCGCCTTTTATCTTCAAAAGCAATAAGTTTTAGGATTTTGATATCTTCGGGCTTCACCTCATCCCCCCTTCTTAATATGACTTTACCTGCTTTGAGCTTGATTAAAACCGGGTTAACAGCCGCAGCAGCTTTTTGTTTTGCCTCCTGAGTAAGGTTCAGGGAATAGAAAATATTTGGCTCGATAAATTGCATCAAGACGGAGACAATAAATTCTTCAGATGTCGTCCGAAATGGCTGCTGTTTGATAAAACGAAGCAGGTGGGTTTTTGCTTTCTTTAGATCGTAAAGTAGGTCAATTTTCAGAATCACCGGTTCCCGGCTCGTTTCACCACCCTCAACGGTCCGGGAAAATAGTTGGATGCTGCCGTCCTTGCCCTGATCTGCTCCTGTCAACGACGTTAAAATTCTCGTATCATAAAAAGATTTTACAACGCCCAGCATCTGATCTAAATCGACTTTATTGAAGAACCGGGATTCCAGTATCACCCGGATTTCGTTTTCCGAAAATTCCAGACCCAATTGGCTTTCAATTAGAGTTTTTATCCGTTTCAATTCTTCCCTGGTCTTTTTGTTTTTTATGTAATCTTTCCTGGCTTCCCGGATAAAACGGAACCACCGGGTAATGGAGTCCCTGGCTCTCTTTTGATTTTCAGGATAATCTCTGTAGACAGGGGTTACATTTTCAGCGGCCTGTCTGCGATTTTTTTCGGTGCTTTCTTTGTCTTCGACAGTAATGGATTTGTTAATGATAATATCATCTTTGACGATATCACCTGCTTCTAAAGAAAAATCAATGACGGTTTTTTGTTGAGGGATATATAACAAATAGGCGGTGATCAGGATAAATAAAAATCCCACCAACAGGGAAACCCAAAAAGGTCTCCGCCGACTTATACCGGAGGAGGAATGTGGGAATTTCAGGAAATTTAATTTAAACGGCATCTCCTTTCCTCTCATAGGCTTCAATAATCCGCTGCACCAACGGATGCCGGACAACATCCTTTTCATTCAGATATACGATTTGAATGCCCTTGATGTCTTTCAAAATTTTTATGGCCTTGAAGATTCCTGATTTTTTTGGCTCCGGCAGATCAATCTGAGAGATATCAGCAGTAATGACTACTTTTGAGTTCTGGCCGAACCGGGTCAGGAACATTTTCATCTGGGAATTGAGGGTATTCTGGCCTTCGTCCAACAAGATAAAGGCATTATCAATCGTTCTGCCTCTCATATAGGCGAGGGGAGCGATTTCAATGATCTCTTTTTCGATCAGGTCCGAGGTTCGATCAAATCCGATCAAATGGTAGAGAGCATCGTATATGGGACGAAAGTAGGGATTGACTTTTTGCTGGATATCCCCGGGTAAAAATCCCAGTTTTTCTCCGGCCTCTACCACCGGCCGGGTCAGTACAATACGTTCAACCGTTTTGTTAAACAACAAACTCAACCCCACCGTAATCGCCAAATAAGTCTTGCCAGTTCCTGCAGGGCCAATACCGAAAATAAGATCATGCTTTTGAATGGATTTAATATATATCTTTTGGTTAAAGGTTTTGGGATAAACCAATTTCCCATTGATATTGATCTTAATTTTTTGACTTAATTCATCTTTTATCGCATCGATCTTACCATCATCAATCATGTTCAGGCTCATGGTGAAATCGTTTTGATTCCAATCGCCATTTTCTTTTGCCAGGTGCAGCATTTGTTTCAGGTATTTTTTAAACTTCCTGGTATTGGGGGATTCGCCTTCAAACATGATCTTATTGCCTCTCAGGGCCACAGCAATGTGGAAGGTGGATTCGATCTTTTCCACATTATTTTGAATCAGGAATAGGAGTTTATTTTGGATATTTTCGGGATAGATTATTTCTTCCATAATTTTAATGGCACGGTTGACGCTGTTTGTTTTTTGGAAATTTTAATCATGGGGAAATTATAACGTTCCCGGGAGAAAAAGTCAAATGTGAATGGAACTTTTCAGGAAATCAGCCACAAAAAAACGCATCTCCTCTTTCTAGGGTAACTTGACTATTTATAAAGATACAGCTCAAATGGTGGGATATCGAGGATTTTGGAACCGCGAGCCCGGCCCGCGGCCGCTATATCCAACACTCCCAGATCAACAGATGCATTAAGCCGCGTACCCAAAGCCGCCATAATGGCCGCCCCGGTGGGCGTAAAAAGCTCCATCTCAACAGGACCCTTTTTCCATTCCATTTGATACTCCTCCAATATAACAGACGTGGCAGGCGCGGGAATAGAGAGTTTACCATGGGAACAAAACACATGCCCGCCGCCCACTGAAATAGGACACAATAACTCCGCTTGCGGCTCGATATCCAACTGCTGCATGCCAATCACCGCACCCATTATGTCAATAACAATGTCCTGGGCTTCATGTAAAAACGACTCTTGATAAGAATGATGACGGTGATGATTAAAATCGTGAGCATGACCATGGTCATGGTTATGATGAGAGTGATGGCCCTTATCTCCTTCTATTACAATGTTAAATAGACGATGTGCCCGCTGTTCGGCTTTTACCAGGATTTCCAGGATATCCATCCCGAAATTCCTATATTTTTTATGGATTCCAAAACCAGCAAATAATTCCAATAAGATAACTTTTGCTTCGCTTGCGCCTAAGTGGTGCCGGTTCGACTCCAGGCGGATGGCAAGCTGCGAAGAGCCGTCAGTGGTTTGATTTAAACTGATTTCAACAGACCCCAGTTTTTCACCTGCTGCCTGCATAGCCCTTTGGATTAAATTAAAGTCAGCACCGGCCGATACCAATGCCGCCGCAAACATATCACCCGCCATTCCACCTTCCGGGTTAATCAATAATCTCATTTATTCTCCTTTACTTCCTCCACCAGTCGGTTCATTATTTCCGTTGCTTTTCCCTGGAGGAAAATATCCGTTACCCAGGGGGTAAAGTTAGATGGTTCCAAATTAATTTCAATAATCCGTGCACCGTTATCTTTTGCCTGGAGGGGGACCTGGCAGGCAGGCATGACTTCACCGGTGGTACCGATCACCAGGAAGAGATCCGCAATCTGCGCCTCGTAAAAAGACAACATACTGGCCTCTTTAGGAATGCCTTCCCCAAAAAAGATGAAATCCGGTTTCAGTATTCCCATGCACCCGGAACACCGGGGAGGCATGACCTGGTAAGATATTCGCCTGGCATCGTACTGACTGCCGCAGATCATGCAGGACAACGTCCGGGACGTGCCATGAAACTCATAAACCGTTTTACTACCTGCATCCTGGTGCAAGTGGTCCACGTTTTGAGTAATCACCGCTTTGACATACCCCATTTTCTCCAGTTCGGCAATTCCCTTATGGGCATCGTTGGGCTCGGCCTGACCAAAAAAATCGTAAATAATTTCCTTTATGATTGACCAGGATTTTTCCGGATGCGCCCGAAAGAAGCGAAGCTCAAGCAAATTCGGATCATATTTATTCCATATACCACCTTTACCACGAAAGGGCGGGATACCGCTTTCAACCGAGATTCCCGCACCGGTAAATACCGTGGTGTGCCGGGAATTCTTTATCCATTCTGCTGCACGCTTGATTTTGTCATCTATGTCCATTGGATGTTACTCTAAATAAAATTAAAAGAGATAGTACCAGATTTAACAGCCATTGTCAAAGGGGGCCCCCGCAGCCGTTGACTTAAAAAATCCGAAATTCGAATATCGAAATCCGAAACAAATTCAAATGACCGAAATTCAAATGACCAAAACGAAAAGAAAACCGAAAGCATCGTACCATGCTGCTTTTGTTTTGGATTTTGAACATTTGAATTTTGAATTTGTTTCGGATTTCGTGCTTCGTGCTTCGGATTTAGGGCGATTTTGACGTCGTCCTAATTGACGATGCCCTTGCTATTGAAAAATCTCTAATATTTTGGTATAAATAGGGCATGGAAGACATAAAAATACTGGTTATCGATGATGAGAAAAATATCCTGGAATCTATCAAGATGGTTTTAACTTATGAGAATTACAAGGTTGAGACCGCCAGCAGCGGCCTGGACGGCATTGACCTTTTCAAGGTCCTCAACCCGGACATTGTGCTGCTGGATGTTAAAATGCCTGGTTTTAACGGCATTGAAGTACTAAAAAACCTTAAAGAGCTTAACCAATTTTCAGAAGTGATTATGATTTCAGGACATTCCGGCATTGAAGAAGCCGTGGAAGCGGCCAAGTTAGGGGCGTTTGATTTTCTTGAAAAACCTATTGCCAGGGATAAACTGATCTTGACCGTGCGAAATGCAGCAGAAAAAATCAACCTTTTAAAGGAAAATTTTACGCTAAAAACCATCAGTGAAAGCAAATATCAATTGGTGGGCGAATCTCCCCCTATGCTGGAGTTAAGGCAGACCGTTGCCAAAGTGGCAAAGACCAATTCCACTATTCTGATCACGGGTGAAAGCGGGACCGGTAAGGAATTAATTGCCCGTCAAATCTACATGTTTTCTTCACGTAATAAAAAGAAATTCGTCCAGGTCAACTGTGCGGCGATCCCGGATGAGTTAATAGAAAGTGAATTGTTCGGACATGAAAAGGGTTCTTTTACCGGTGCCTATGAGAAAAAGATCGGGAAGTTCGACAATGCCCACAACGGAACTATATTCCTGGATGAAGTGGGTGATTTAAGTTTGAAAGCCCAGGCCAAAGTGCTTCGTGTATTGGAGGAAGGAGAAATCCAGCGAGTGGGTTCGGCAGAAATACGCAAGATCGATGTCCGGGTGATTGCTGCCACCAATAAAGATTTAAAAGAAGAGATAAAAAAAAGCACGTTCCGGGAAGACCTGTATTTCCGGTTGAATGTGGTACCGGTTCACTCCCCTCCGCTGCGAGCCCGGAGAGAGGATATTCCTTATTTAGTTGAGCACTTTGTCAACTATTTCTCCGAAGAAAACAATTTCAGAAAGAAAAAATTTTCACCCCGGGTTATTGAACTGTTTAAGCAGTACGATTGGAAAGGCAATGTGCGTGAGCTTAGAAACCTGGTAGAGCGCCTTTTGATTATGAGTCCCGCCAGCGTCGTCAGGGAACATGATCTCCCGGCTAATATGAGAGTCGAGGATAAAAAAGCCGCCTTTTCTTTTGTAGATATTAAATTATGGAAAGAGTTTAAACATAAGTCAGAAAAGCTGTTTTTAGAGGAAAAACTGAAGCAGTTCAACTTCAATATTGCCAGGACGGCACGGGAAATTCAATTACCCAGGAGCAATCTCTACAAAAAAATCGAAGCCAGTGGTATAATTATACCTGGCAGTTCGGAAACAGATGAAGAATCGCTCCATTCGGATGGTTAAGAATGGGGAGGAAAGTCCGGGCTCCACAGGGCAGGATGGTTCCTAACAGGAACTGCTCACCAAAAAAAGGTGAGTAAGGAAAGTGCCGCAGAGACTAGACTGCCTTCCATGATATGGAGGGTAACGGTGAAAAGGTGAGGTAAGAGCTCACCGTCCCGGTTGGTGACAACCGAGACTAAGGCAAACCCCATCCGGAGCAAGGCCAGATAAAAGGTGCTTGAGGCTGGCCCGGCCGATACCTTTGGGTTAGCCGCTTGAGCAATTAAGCAATTAATTGCCCAGACAAATGATTCTTCACGACAGAACCCGGCTTACAGTCTGTTTCCGAGCTGCTTCATTTCTTTATTCGAACTCTTTGAGGCATTCGTCGGTGGTCATATATTCGATGCCGATATCTTTGCAAACCCGTGCAGATGCCTGGCGGGACTGGTCTGCGGTCTCGTAGCCCAATCCAATGCCATACAAGGGAGTGGTGGCATCGGAGATATTAATAATGCGATCAAAAGGGAACATTTGCCGCAAGCCAATGGACGTGTGCAGCCGGCATATTCCTTCCACCACACCGGTATTGATGAAGACCAGCTCGTACTTATCCGGGGGAAACTTTATTTTCAGCAGCGAATAGATGTTAAAGTTTTTTGGAGGAACGCCGTTAATGTCATCCTGGGGCAGTGAGATATCGCTGTCCAACCGGGTGGCATCAAAGTATTGTTTAGGGGCGGTAATATAGTCATAATTGCCTTCCAGGAATTCTTCTTTGGTAATGATTCTTTTTTTAAAGGTTTCTTCGATATCCCGGGGTGTACAGAAAGGGGTATGACTTTCACCCTGGAAGTAAACACCGCGAGGAACAATGATGCCCTCTTTTCCTCCGGCCGCAGCATCGCTCAATATACCGGTCAATTCCGGACTTACGGTTTTATCTCCCAATTGCAATTCTTCTCCTTCCGGCGTGATCATGTAGACAAAATCAGGCCCGTACTCCCAGGGTTTAACCGCATTGTGAACCGGGTAGAGACCTCCGTTAACAGCATGTTCCGGCGCTGTTACCGGGTGCAGGTCCATGTTGTTGATCACCAGGTCAGCTCGTTCAATGATTTCCACTGCATTTTGTTTCTGCTCTTCATTGGTTCCACAGTAAAAAGACCCATTCTCATCCACAAAGGATTTTGACCAATCAATCAAATTGCATATGCGTATGACCTTTTTTTGATTATGATTATTATGTCTCATGTGTTACTCCTTAAAACCTTATACGACTCGTTTCATTGCCGAATAATCGATATCGCCGGGGTTTATTTCACGTCCTGTTTTTGCTAAGGGTTTCCCATTCACTTCAAATAAATCTGCTGTACAGAACCTGGCTGTTGAGATTTCCCCGATGCCCACACCTGAAAAAAGACTGTAACCGGTTGTCTCCTTGTATTCATTATTGGCCTTGACGAATTCTTTTGCCTTGGCTTCGTTGCCAAAACCACTGGACAGGAAAATTTCCGTATTGTCACCGTAACCGTTTTGGATCAGCATATTTTTTACATTGGTGACCAATACAATGGTAACACCGGTACCTGTTTTGAATCCCGGGTCTTGTGTTTCCCAGCCGTTATAGGGCGCCCCACCTTCGCCGACGTTTTCGCCGCACGTATCCACCCGGAGGGCATTCTTCCGGATGCCAAAGTAACGGGCCACGGCCAGACTGTCAGTCAATTCCCTATTAAAGGTATCCACCAGGGTAACCCTGGGAATTTCCAGGGGCATATGCTTATCAAATAGTTCTGCTGTTTTCAACGTGGCATTTTCTTTTCCATAGATAGAAGCCAGGATAATGGTTAATACGTGGGGAGTTGTGCCCACTCCTTTTTGGCCGATGGTAGAGGAACCGATATCCGTACTGGTTTGAGCGGCTCCCCCTTTTAATGCAGCCCCAGCAATTTCTTTGTCCAGCGACCAGTGGTAATGCCGGGCACCGAAGTAGATGATGGGAATATCCATGTAGATATCTTTAAGCCGCTTCATCTTATCGCTCACCTGCTTTGGCTCCGGTGGTTCAATGCCCACAGCCTCGGAAATGGCACTGGAGAGCACGCCCAGATACATGGTTTCCAGTTCAACAAAACTTTGCGCAAGCCCCTTAATAATCATCAAAGATTCGTTATGGGAAAATTCTTGCTTAGTGGTTACCCAGACTTCGCCGCCGGTTTGCTCCAGGTCAGAGTACGTGGTCAAAATCTCCACGGCATCATCCAGCCCGGTCACAGGTAACGGCCCTTCACCCCGGCAAAACACCTTCATAGAAATGACAGGGTTAAGGCCTTCTTTCATCAGGATCTCATTGGTTCTGAGAAAATACTTGTCTATGTAGGGTTTGTGGCTTTTTGGCAGTTCTTTTTTTTCTATTTTCATCTGGCACTCGCACGTTTCTCCTGTTGGCGTATTGACGTTGACAGGCGTAAAATATTATTACATATGTATGGCTCATTTTCCAGCATTTGTCAACCCCTTTTAGTATTTTATTTTCAGACTTCGTTAAAGGTATTGAAATTTGGAAAGATTTTCTGTCATGATTATGTCATCAACGGTTGAATTTTACTTCATATTACGTATAAATAAACCGTGTAAAGTAGATTTGTAAAGTAATGCTGTGGGCGCGGTAAATAAAATAAATGGAAGGTAGTTAACTCCAATGCCTTCCAATTGTTTATCGTTCATCAAAGAGACCTCTGGAGACTACTTAAGGGGCACGGCATTCTATGCCGTGCCCATCTCCTTTTACCCTTATTTTTCATCACTCTAAGTCAAAATTACTATTTCTTTATTTTTTTCTTGAAATACCCTGCCATTTCCAATAGAATATAATACTAAACGTATGAGAACGAAAGCAAAAACGAAACATACAAATACAGGATTGCCTGCTATAATGTATATGGGTATCTAGTATGGGAAAAACATTGGAAATCCGTGGTTACAAGGTAAAAAAGGAACTGGGAACAGGAGGCATGGCCCGGGTTTACCTGGCCCTTGACACCAAACTGGAACGGCCGGTAGCGCTGAAAGTTCTATTTCCTTCTATTGCAGAAAACCCGCGAATCACACGCCGGTTTATCAAAGAAGCCAAAATAGCGGCTCAACTTCAACACTCCAATATTGTTTCCATTTTTGATGTGGGAAAACACGATTGTTATTACTACATCGCCATGGAATATCTAAAGGAGTCGTTGAAAGACCGGATGAAACGTGTGCCGGGTATTAAGCCCAGGGAGGCGTTGTTTATTATAAAAGAGATAGCAAAAGCGCTTTCTTATGCTCACAAACGGGGATATGTGCATCGGGATGTCAAACCCGAAAACATTATGTTCCGAAAAGATGGGGCAGTGGTGTTGGTGGACTTTGGTATTGTCAAGGCGGTGAATGAAAAAGAAAGAACCAGGCTCACCCGGACCGGTATATCTATAGGTACGCCCCAGTACATGAGCCCGGAGCAGATCAAAGCGCGAAAAGTGGACGGCCGTTCCGACATTTACAGCCTGGGGATTGTTTTGTATGAAATATTAACCGGTCGTGTGCCTTACGATGCCGACGATGTAGTTACACTGGCGCTCCAGCACACCGGGGACCCTGTACCTACACTCCCGGGTCGATTAAAAAACTTCCAACCTCTAATTGACAAAATGCTGGCCAAAAAACCCAGTGAACGGGTAAAAAACACGGAAGGGCTTATCCGTTTAATTGATGCCCTTGATCTTAAGTTGAAAAAGGAAACCACTACCGTCTTCAAGAAAGCACCATCGCCACCTGTAAAGAAGCGAAAAGCTCTGCCTGTTTTTGCACTTTTGGCAGTGGTTGTGCTCATTATCGGCTCATATTTACTGATTATGGAATCACAACAAAAGCATGAACGGTCTGCTTGGCAAAATGCGCAGCGTGCTCATACCATTGCTTCTTACCAGGAGTACTTAGAAGATTTTCCTGGAGGTCGGCATCAAGAAGAAGCAATGAAAGCAATACAAAGGATAAAAGCGGACAGTGATTTTGATCGTGCATTCCAGCAGGCCAGGGAGTATTTCAAAAAGGGGAATTACGAAGAAGCCTTGAAAAAGGTGGGTGCTGCAAAAAAAATTAAATCAACCCGGCAGTTGCAATCACTGGAGCAGCAGATAAGAAAAGCAATGAGGGAAAACTGATCACATTTAGAAAAAATTACAAATTCCAAATCACAAATTACAAACAATATACAATATACAAATTCCAAATTACAAACGGCACTCCCAGGAGCAGGGATTTGAAAGGCTGTCCGAGAATAGCAAAAATCAATCGAATTGGAATAAGGGCGAATACAAAATCCCGACCGAGCCCCTACCTAATGCAGCGCTGATCAGCCTTTGTAGGGGTGAACCTCGTGTTCACCCAAAAAAAGACAAAATTGAATTCTTGGAATTTTCTTTTTGTCATCACTCTGTCATTTGGAGTTGTGGTTTCTTTAAAAGGATGTATATATAAAGTAATAATGTTTTCCTCTTCTGTTCATAGGAAAGTATGATACCTCCTGTGAGGAATCAGAAGGGCACGTTGAATATCGAATATCACGTGCCCTTCCCCCTCACACTTCCACTTTCGCTTCCAAACTATTAAAATGTCTCGGAGCTTATACAAATCGTTTATAATAGGGGATTGCCAGCGATGTGTTTTACTACTCCATAAACAGGAATAATGGAATAGTGGAATGATGGAATAGTATCATTTCAATCTTTATTTGTTAATACATTCATCGGAAAAACGAAAAAACCATTGTTCCATTACCCCACTATTCCAAAACCCAATATTCCAGTATTCCAACATTCCAGTATTCCCTGTCTGCGTGCGGGCACGCACAGGCAGGCAATCAATTGTGAGCGAAGCGAACTAAGTTCATTATATCTTCGCTTCTTTTTGTGCCTTTTCCGGAAAAATGATTGATTCCACTGTTGTTTGATTGGGGAAAAATTGATAAAATGTAAGTCTATGGAGATACAATATAATGAAAACGATTGAGATTCGTCATTTTAAGTCGATTGAACAGCTAAAGATCAATGCCAAACGGATCAATGTTTTCATCGGAGAACCAAATACGGGAAAATCCAATATCCTTGAGGCTATTGGTGTTTTTTCACTGCCCTATTCAGGCAGTTTAAAGGGGCTGGTTCGATTCGAGAATATGAGCGATCTTTTTTTTGAAAAGGAGATAGAAGACAAAATTTCAGTTCAGACCGATGAAGCTGAGTACTCTATTTCCCATGAAGGGGGAAAGATAAAAATAGAACTGGATTATAATGGAGGAGTGCATATTAGCTGCGTGACGGATAATGAAGGATTGAAATTGAAATGGCACCCCGCAAAAAAGCAGGCTGATGTGGGTTTCAAGTTCTATAAATTTAAGACACTTGAACAATACAAATTCCTGGATACCGGGTACTTAATCCCTCCCTATGGAGAAAACCTGTTGAGTGTGCTGAAATCAAATGAAGAACTCCAGGAAGTATGCTCCGGTATTTTTCAGCCGCTGGGGTACAAATTATGGCTGAGACCGCATGAAGGAAAGATCGACATTGTTAAGGCTTCAGATGAAACCAATGCCGGCTCCATGGAGGTTGTGGTTTCACACCCGTATGCATTGATATCGGATACATTTCAACGCCTTGTTTTCTATATGGCGGCAATTGAAACCAATCAAAATTCTTTTCTTATTTTTGAAGAGCCTGAAGTTAAATCATTTCCTTTTTATTCAAAGTTCCTGGCAGAAAGGATTGCTCTAGATCCAAACAACAACCAATATTTTTTATCGACGCATAATCCATACTTCTTGCTCTCCTTGCTAGAGAAGTCTAAAATAAATGAAATCGGGGTTTTCATTACTTATAATGAAAATTATAAAACCAGGCTCAGGCAGCTAAGCGAAGAAGAAATGGCAGAGGTCCTGGAATACGGAATCGATGTGTTTTTTAATATTTTAAGGTACATAGAGAACGAGGGATGATATTTGCCTCGAAATTTCACAAGAGAATCAATTTAAACCTCCATAAATATGAAAGGCTTTTGGATCGGCTGGTAAAATCAAAAAGAATGACTGATTTAAAGTCGATAATAACAGGAAAGCAATCAAGGGGTTAACCCGTTCCGGATTGACTGAAAGAAAAGAGAGCAGACAAATATTTATCTTCAACTTTGTCAGCCCGGCGACGTTCTCACCTAATGTCGTTTGCCTCTACTACCTACTACCTACTTCCTACTTAGCTATCCTAATCCTTCTACTTCTTTTTCTTCTTCTTTCTCTTTCCCGATGGAATCGCCCCCATACCTTTTCTCTTTTCTTTGTTGATAATTTTCTTTAACGCTTCAAGTTCTTTGTAATTCTCATGGTCTTCGGGCAGTTGATCTAAATATTCGTTAAGGCGATCCGATGCCTCATCAAATTTTTTGAGCTTTGTTAAACATCTAATTAAACCATCAAGTGAATCTGCTGTCTTTGGATGCTGCTCTCCAAGCAACTTCTGTCGAATGTTAAAGGACTTCTCAACATAATTGTAAGCTTCTATATAACTCCCCAATTCAAAATATGCACGCCCAATGTTTTTTAGGGAACTAGCAGTATCAGGGTGTTGTTCTCCAAAAAGTTGGGATAATATTTCCAGGGCGCGCTGGTAAAACTTCAACGCTTCGAGATGGTCTCCTACTGGATCATTGTAGATAACTCCAATATCATTAAATGAAGTCGCAGTATCTGGATGTTGATCTCCAAAGAGTTGACGTCGAATTTTCAAAGCACGCTTTTCATAATCTAACGCTTTTCGGTGGTTTCCCAATTCACCATATGTTCTTCCAACACTAGCCAATGAAGTCGCTGTATCAGGATGCTGTTCTCCAAAAAGTTGGAGTCGTATTTCAAGGGCGCGCTGTTTACACTCTAACGCTTTGCGGTCGTCCCCTAAATGACCATAGACGGTTCCAACATTAACAAGTGATAATGCAGTATCAGCATGAAATTCTCCTAAGTTTTCAAGTTGAATGTCTAAAGCTTGTTTATAATAGTCTAGAGAATCTCCCAGGTTCCCCCAACTCCCGTAAGTGGTACCGAGGTCATTCAAGATATTTGCTTTCAATTTGGGATCTAATTCCGCAGCCTTTTCCAGCAAAGAAAAAGCGGATTGAACCAAATGGTGAGATTCCTTATACCTCCCCCAATGATACGGTGGATAAGCTTGAAGCCATGTCAGACGGCTAGCATGATGTAAAGAATGGGGTTTTATATGTTCTAACCACTCTTTCAAATGATCGATTTCCACCTCAAAGAATGGTAAATTTGTAAATTCTTGCCTTCTTTCTTCAAACCAATCTCCCAGTCTTTGGCATACATCTTTAACCCATTCAATTTTATCTGTAATAGGAAATTGCTCCTGACGAACCCGGCGGACCAACCGGTGAATGTCATAACGTTTCTCATCCTCGGCTTTTTGAATAAGTCGAAGTGAGATCCCTAAATCCAACGAGTGATACAAATCCACCTCCTTTTTATCTAGGATAGCAGACATCAATGAAATTCCCATAAAAGAAGTCCCACTCCAGGTCAAGAGTTCAATTATATCATTCAATAAAGGTGCCTGCTCCAAAACCGCCTTGCTGACCTGCAAAGTGACAAATAGATTTTTTTCCTCATGCCTGGTGAAACTGGACCAATACTCAACTTTCATGGCATCTTTGAAATTCTCTTCCAGCATCGTATAGTAATCTTTAAACGTGCAGCCTGAAATATGTTTCAAATAGCCCCCTGCAATTTCGAAAGCAAGTGGCAAACCGCCAAGGAAGCGCGCAATCTCTTTTGCCGCTTTTTGTTCCTCTTCCGGTAGGGAGCCGAAATCCCGCCTGGATTCTTTTATCAGAAGCGTGAGGGATAATTCATCATCCAATAGATAAATATCGATGGGATCAAAATCCTTTTGTGGTGCACGACTGGTAAGCAGCAAATGGGGTTCTGCTTTCACTTCCGGCAAATAGGGTTCAATGGCCTCCCGGCTTTCAACGTTATCAAAAATAATCAGGCAATCCGACCTTGATTTTAACCGTGTTTTGGCTATATCTAAAATATCCGAGTGTTTGGATTCCGGGTGTATCCACTTCGCATGTTTGGCGATTTGAATCAACTGCGGATCGATCTCCTGGTCCGCATTGATCCATATCACGCCTTTTGGATATTCATTGCGGAAGCAATGGGCATATTCAACAGCTAATTGGGTTTTGCCCAGGCCGCCCAGTCCCTGGAAGGCAGCGGTGTGACCGATAGCGGTTCGTTTGCCTTCGGTTAATTGCTGCCGTACCTTTTCTAAGGCATCCTCCCGACCCACCATACCTTCTCCTTTGGCACGAAACGGAACATTAAACACCGGGTTATCTAAATCATAGATTTCAGCGGCAGGTGAAATCGGTACATCTGTTTCTTTGAAATCCTCTCCAATTTCATGAACGGATGGTTCTTTCAAATCTAGGACTGAGCTTATACCTTCGGGAAGGGGAAACTCAAATCTTCCATCTTTATGGGCATCTATATCTTCTCGCCATTTATTTGTTCGCTCGCTCCAGCAGCGGAGGTAAGCCACACCTTTATTATCTTTAAAATCCAGGTGGACAAAATTATATGCATTGGTATAGCGTGGATCGGAAGCCTTGCGGCGATCATAAGCCGCACCGGCCGGTATTACTATGCAATCTCCTTCGGTACTTTTGTCTATTTTTACTTTTGGCATATGTTGATGCCCGCACAAAATAAAATGAGCACCCTCTTTCAACCGGCTCTCAACAATAGCGCAATCGTTTTCTGTCAACCATTCAAAAGGATGATGCATGACCACAATCAGAACATCAGCATCAGCGTTATCTTTCAATGTATCGTAAATTTGCGGCTCCCCTAAAATTAACTTATTTTTATCATCAATCTCATTCTTTTCATCTTTGTGCCGCCCACACATCAGGGCAGAATTGAAGCCCAGCAAAGCAACCTTTTTATCATCACTTAATAACTGATAACTCCATGCATATCCGGATAAATTCCCATCAGCATAGGCTTTTATGAATTCATTATAAGCCTCGAAAGGTTCCAGCATATGGCTTCGCTTTTTATCATCATCCAACCACTTCTTAATTTCATCATCTCCTATTAAAGGCTTTTTTAGGTCTTCAGGCAGTAGATAAAACAAGTCACAGTCCAGGTCGTGGTTTCCAGGTACAATAAAGAGGCGGCTTTTATCTAAACCCGCTGCATCCAGCACGGGTTCAAACAAATACTCCTTGGCTGCTTCATATTCCTCCTTTTTACCGCTGAAGGCCACATCCCCGCTAAACACGATAAAATCCACCTTTTCGAGACTCGTATGGATTTTGGCGCGTTCTTTGATATCTTTTATCAATTCGTCGCGAACGACTCTGCGGTCGAACTCTTCGCCCTTTTGATGCCAATCCGAAAGATGCAGCCAGGTCAACCCCGCCATCCATAAACCTCCTAAGAATAAAGTAAAAATAGGAAATAAAATTATAACATATTCAGAATACAAATATAAGCAAGATAATTTACTGCCTATGAATATAGCCACGAAGACACAAAGACACAAAGTTATACAAAAGGTTTTATTATAAATGAATCCTTTGTGCCTTCGTGCCTTTGTGGCTGAATTTTCATTCGTCTTTGGTGAGGCTTGCATCTTGATTGAGGAAGGAATTTTTGGGAATCACCTGGAAAGCCACTTGATTCACCAGGAAATCCTTTGGAATCATCCAAAAAGATTTTAGAATCACGAAGAAATCGTTTGGATGCATGCAAAAATCTTTTGGAATCATCCAAAACGTTTTTGGATGCACATAAAAAATTTTTGGAATCATCCAAAAATTTTTTGGAATCATTCAAAACGTTTTTGGATGCACGTAAAAAATTTTTGGAATAATCCAAAACGATTTTGGATTCATTCAAAAATTTTTTAGAATCATTCAAAACGATTTTGAGTTCATCAAGAAATTTTCTTGAATAATCCAAAATGATTTTGGATTCACCACGAAATCTTTTGGAATCATCCAAAACGATTTTAGATTCATCAAGAAATTTTCTAGAATCATCCAAAACACCTTTGGATTCATCAAGAAATCTTTCAGAATGATCCAAAACGCCTTTTGAATCATTCAAAAAGCTTTTAGAATCACGCAGAACATTTTTGGAGAAAAGTTGACAGGCAAGGTGCCGCATTCTTCCCAGGCAAGTCTTACCCCCTTTATACCAAATAGCTGTGAAAAAAGGTGTTAATCAATAATGTCTCCTGGGCGCCGCAACTCCATTTCTAGGTGTCGCGACTTCATTTCTAGACGCCGCAACTCCTTTTCTAGGTGCCATAACTTCATTTCTAGATGCAGTCCTGCTAGAATAGTGGGAAGAACGCAAAACCTTGCTAACTCCTGATGAAAATTAATGTCAGGGACCTGGTCCCGGTGATACTTTCAAATCAAAACTATGACAGGGACCTGGTCCCAATGATACTTTCAAATTAAAACTATGTCAGGGACCTGGTCCCGATGATACTTTCAAATTAAAACTATGTCAGGGACCTGGTCCCGATGATACTTTCAAATTAAAACTAT
>WVZO01000290.1:28254-28995 GCA_011772425.1 Candidatus Aminicenantota bacterium | reverse complement strand
CAGGGCAAATGTGGTATTGCCTTTTACAACACTCTCAGACTTCATATTCTTACCGGGAGCTGCCGATAAAACCGAACCTGGTGCAATTACCAACATCGCCAGGAAAATAATGCCTGCCAGGGATGGCAGCGCAACCCTGCCTTTCTCTTTTATTATATACATATGTACCTCCTTTTAAAATCTTATTTATCAAAACATATGTGTCGGACCTGGGGGTTAGATTCTCCATTTGTTTCATAATATTAATAATCAAAAGATTTCCCGAAGAGATTAAGGCCTTTTTTCCATTCGACTGGTCATTATAGATATCTCGATGGTGTTGAACCATCTCGGCCCAGAGTGAGCGGCATTGGTCTAAATCGGTTGATTCATATTGACGTATCCTCAATGGTTCCTCCACCTTCTTCGTGTCCTTCGTGTTTCTTCGTGTTCCTTCGTGGCTCCCAAATTTTAAGAGCGTAAATATGAAGCGCCGTTGACATCGATGATGGCGCCGGTCATGAATTCCGAGCCTTCTGCTGCCAGGAATAGAACAGCTTGTGCTACTTCTTCGGGTCGAGCCACCCGGCCCAGGGGGCTTTGGTTTCGGATTTCGTCTCCTTTGGGACCTTGCAAATAATCGGCTGCCATATCGGTTTCCACGAAGCCTGGAGCCACAACACCGACATAGATATTATACGTTGCCAGGTGTTGGGCAAGGGATTGGCTCATGGCGTTGAGGCCTGCTTTGCTGGCGCCGTA
>WVZO01000290.1:634-28206 GCA_011772425.1 Candidatus Aminicenantota bacterium | reverse complement strand
CATTGGTTGAAGTTTACTTCTGCCAGGGGGTGATGGAAGAAAACGCCGGCATTATTTACCACGATGTCGAGGCCACCGAGTTTTTTGGCGGTGGTATCGATAAGGTGTTGGACAGAGTCGGGTTGGGTAATGTCGGTTTGAATGGAGATGTGTGGGCCGCCGGCTAGGGATTTAATGGTTTCTTTTGCGGCTGTGGAATTGGATTTGTAGTTAATTGCTACACTGGCGTTGTGCTGAGCAAAGGCTTTTGCTATTGCCTGGCCGATGCCGCGTGAGCCGCCTGTGACCAGTACATGTTTGCCGGAGAAGTTCATTGATTATCCTCCTTTTTAGTTAGCCACAAAGGTATTACATACGGTAAAAGTACTAAGAAGCACGAAGGAAAACTATAATCCTATTTATTTTTTTTGTCAATAGGAATCCTGTTACAATGACCATATTCCTCCAAACAAAAGCTTTTGCGGGGGTCCAAGGGGGCAGTTTTCTCGAAAAGAGCCCCCTGGCCGCCGGAGGCAAGAGTTCTACCAGGAGTTCAGGATGGACATCCAAAAAGTTTTTAAGTTTTTTTAGTTTTTATGTCCATCCTGTAGATACAAATAGTGGTTAGGAATTTTTGCCTGACGACTTTTATTATTCTTGACTTTTTGTTGTTTCAGTTGTATTGTTGTAGGGCAAAGGAGGTTATATGAAACAAATTCTTTTGATAATTCTCATATTTTCCCTTATATTTATTTCCGCTTGTAAAGAATCGGAAATAAAAACAAAAAACTGGATCAATCACGAAGATACCAATGGCTTTGCCCTTTCCCACCCCCAAGGCTGGAAAGTTTCCTGCCAGGAAAATGGACTGATACGTATTAATTCCAGTGATTCCACCATTCTCATTCAACCTTTTTTTTCAAAAAAAGAATTGATTTCCGAAGCCTGGACCAAAAAAGTCCCTGAATTATTCTCTGAAATTTTACCGGGGATCCGTCTCAAAAATATCAGGAAAATAAGGTCAAAACCGGATGAAGTGTATGCTGATTTTAGTTTCCCCCTGAAAGGAAAAGAGGGTTCCGGTGCATTGATATGCTCGATTTACCAGGGAAGTGGCATTTTTTACCTTATCCTGTCCGGGAAAGAAAGCTTCCCGGCCGAAAGAACAACTATGGTTTCCATTTTAAAAACCTTCAAGTTTATACAACCTTCTAAGAGCAAAAGGTTTAAAAGCTTAGAATTAAAATATAAGACATGGTGGGATCCGAAGGAACATGCGTTTTCAGTTGATATACCTTCCGGGTGGGAAGTTAGCGGGGGATTGTTCCGTTTTGCTTCTGTGGATATAAGACCGTCGATTATTGTTTTTTCGCCGGATAAGGAAATTTTTATCAGCGGTGGGGATTCGGGAATCCCGCCTTTTGTTATTCCTTCCCGGTTGTTGGAGATGACGGGATTCCGTGAGGGAAGCTGGTATTCGCCGGGTTACGGCGTGAATATGCGTGTTAAACAGTACCTGGATGGACGACGTTTTGCCAGGGAATATGTCACCACGAAGATAGCCAGTGGGTATACCAATTTAACATTTACCGAAGAAAAAGATAGACCGGATGTTTCTAAAGTATTAAATAATATTAACCGCCAATACGGTGCCTACGGTATTCAATCCACAGTGAATACCGGTGAAGTATTTTTCACCTGCAGTAAAAACAATAAGAATTATGTCGGCTATTATTTTGCCGGAACACGATTGACCACAGCTTACGGTGCCGGCAACTGGATTATTGAATACCTGTTCGGTTTCATGGCAGAAAAATCAAAATCAGATATTGCCCGGGATGTGCTGGGGCGGATGGTTAAATCATTCAGGATAAATCCTCAATGGATGGCAATGCAAACCAATATCGCTGCGGCGACTTCCGAAATTGTATCAAGAACCCATAATGAAATTTCAGAAATCATCAGCAGTTCGTACCGGTATCGTCAGCGAGTGTACGATGATCTCAGTCGAAAATGGTCCAATGCCATCCTGGGTTTAACCGATGTAAAGGACCCGGAAACCGGGGAAACCTGGAAAGTATCGTCAGGCCGCAATTATTACTGGAAGAAAAGCGACATCATAGTAGGAACAGATATATATGAAAGGCCTGATATTGATTTCACTCCCCTGGTGGAATGGTGAGATCATAAAAGGTGCGCGCCTGTCCACTACTATTAAGCCATTTATTGCTTTATTTTATTCATAATATTACTAAACCTTGTATTTGATATAGGATGCTCAGCAATAATTTTCCCATTGTAGATAATACAAAAAATCCCAAAAGCACAAGGACTGTCTTGTGCTTCTTTAGCATTTTTTAAGTTGACTATATTCGGCGTTAACCCGTAAACGTCTTTTGCGGTTTTACTTATTTCATTCACATTTTTTATCGTATAAGGACACTGATCCGCTCTAATGATTGTCAGCCCTTTTCCGTATTTCTTCAGCCTCTCTTCCCAATTGCCTTTGAATTTTGGTACAGGTGCATTTTGGTCAAACTTTTTTACAAGTAATTCAAAATCGGACGGCGCAGTGTCCACGACCTCGAATCCCTTTTTAATAAACACTTCTTTGCCTGCCATAAAGGAACCTTTACGTGTGACTGCGGCAACTCCGTGAAAATTTCCTTTTTCTGCATCGTTAATACATTCATCTAACATTAAAGAACCATAACCCTTATACTTATAATCGCGTTTAAAACCTACAAAGATACAATGAATGAACATATACCCGGTTGCTTCAACAGGCCGCCAACAGTATTCACCTGGAATATATTCGATCATGCCCTGGGTACCGTCTTTGTCCGAGACCAATGTCTTTATTTTCAACCCTTCGGAAAAGCGTTTCTTTAACCATTCGACCTTTTCCGGGAAACCCGGCCTCTTAAGGTTTTTATACCCACAAACCCCGTATTTGAGAACTTCATCAATGGTTGTATCAATTATTGATATCCCCTTCATTATTCATTCCTCCCATTGCCTCCGGCGGCCAAAGGGGGCTCTTTTGAAAAACCGCCCCCTTTGGAATCCCCCGTAAAACTTTTTATTAGTTNNGTGTATGAAAAGCTTTTGCGGGGGGTCCAGGGGGGCGGTTTTCTCGAAAAGAGCCCCCCTGGGCAAATTCTCCGAATCCACCCCATTCAAATGCATTGACCAGGCGAATGAATTTGTCTTTTGCTTTTTTTAGACCGTAATAATACATAAAACGGTTAAAGAACTTCAACTTCATGCGCGGCTGATCCGGGTCGATATCGCGGGGATGAATGTAAACCACAGCAGGTTGACCTTCACGGTTTATTTTTTTGATATGTTTATGAATGTACCATTCCGGGAAAAACCGGAAGAATCCCCCTCCACAAAAAGCCGTGGTAACACCCAGTAACTTGCTGGTAGATATAGGTAATTCCACCAACGGCCCGGACTCAAGTTGAAGCACCTGCGGATATTTATGAAAACCGGTAACACCACCCGCGGTTCGAACCGCCGGGAAAATCGAAGAATCATAAATAAATCCCTCCTCCCTGATAATATCCAGCGCCCACAGGTCCTGTTTCCGAATAGAAAAACCAGGCGCCCGGTACCCCACACAAGGCTGACCGGTTAAATCTTCCAGCAGCGCTTTAGTCCTGGAAATATCCTGCCGAAACTTCTCCGGCCCCATTTCAAATACAAAGTCATGCCGATATCCATGACAGGCAATTTCATGCCCCAATGAACTGATTTTTTTTATCAAACCAGGATGTTGTTCCCCGGTAAATCCCAGCACAAAAAAAGTAACAGAAAGCCCCTCCAGGATTTCTAATAAAATATCCGTAACTTCCTCCACCCGTGATTCACAGTTCACCCATTCTTCAAAACAAGGCACCCCCGGATCACCGATAAAATGATACCAATCCTCCAGGTCAATAGAAAGTAGATTTCTCATTTTGCCTTCGGCGACCATGGGGGCTCTTTTCGAGAAAACTGCCCCCCTGAACCCCCCGCAAAAGCTTTTCATTCACGGTCAAACATCGTACCATGCTTTGTAAGGGTATTTCCCATTGGTACCATTCTCTTTTTTTCTTCTTCTCTTACTCTGTGCACTCTGTGGCCTCTGTGGCTAAAAAAATAGTTAAAAAATAATCCTTTGCCAATTGGTCAATGGTAAAATGTTGGGCACCAGCTTGTTGGGCAATCTGCTCCACATCGTTCCTTGAATAGAAAAAAACCGGGCATTTCTGGATTTTCTCAAACTTAAACTTGCGGAGCCGTTGGATAATTCCTCCTGAAACAGGAAAACTGATCATCACACTTTTGTCTGCCACTTCTACCATTTTTTTAACAAAAGGCACCGGATCCTCGATATAATCCATGACCCCCATGGCAAAGACATGATCAAAGGGCTCTTTGACAGTCATTTGCATAAAATCAGCTTTTACAAATTGGCAGATGTGGGAGACGTTGAATTGTTGAGCAAGATGATTGGCTTCATCAATCATATTTTCGGCAAAATCGATACCCAGTGCTTTTTTGATGCCCTTTAATGCCAAAGCAATAGAAAACCGGCCGGTACCGCACCCGACATCCAGGACTGTTTTATTCTCATACGGTGCCGTATCAGCGATTACTTTTTCAAAACGCATCTGCATGCTGCGCCGGAAAAGTCCATCGATGATTTTTGAAAAAATACCTTTTTTCTCATTGTAAAAGGAATCAAACTCCCTGAATTCCCTGTTGAAATGGGTTTCAACCTTTTTTGACGTTTCCATGAGTGGGGACCCCGCGCTGCGGGATTATCTTTTTTTAATCACCACTACAGCCTGGGTTAAAAATATTGACCATATGATAGTCTGGTCCAGGAGTTCTCCGTGTTGGTTCGCCGTATTCAGGACTTCTTCGATGGTCAGGGGTCTTTCATCATGAAAAATCCATAAACCCAGCAGTTCGGATATTTTTCGTGTGATTTTATATAAAAAAGTGGGCGTTGGAAATCCCAGGATGAGAATCCCTCCTTTTTTTAATACGTTAAAATGCGATAGGATGGCTTTCCGGGTGTTGTCAACGGAAAAATGCTCGATCAATCCGACACTGAACACCAGGTCACATTCGACATCTAAATCCGGGTCCAGTATATCCTGGTTAACCAGGACGGTATTTTCTCGTTCACCGGTTCGGCGCCTCAATTCTTCCAACCCCACCTGGTTGTTATCTACGATATAATATTTGTCCGGCTCAAAAACCCGGTTAAACAACTCATAAAAACAACTGTTACCCCCGCCAAATTCCAGCAGGGTAAAGTTCCTTTGGACCGGTGAGTATTTGCGGATATATTTCAACACCACCCGGGTGATGATACGTTTTGTGAATCCGGCAAATTTGTAGGGTTTGCGGTAATACGCGTTCCAATCGGTCTTTTTCATTTTTATTCTTCACTGCTGCCGAAAACAAATTCCCGCTGAATCAAGAAGCTAAATCCAAACAGCAAGGTTTCTACCACTATTTTTGCAGCGATTACTTTTATTCCTAATTCTGCCATGGCAATGTTAATCAACAAATAGGATATAAAACTCATTACCACCAGTGCCAGGTAGTACTTTAACAGGGATGAAAGGACCCCGGACTTACTGTGAAAAACCAGCCGTTTATTGATAATATAATTAAGCATGGACCCGACTATAAATCGTCCGATTAGAAGGCTTATCATTATATTGGCGGTCAATCCAAATGTGAGAGTAAAAACAATAAAATCGAAAAAACTGGCGATCATTGATGAGAAAGCAAATCGCAGCAATTGGAAGTAAATCTTCATCGAGTCGAAAAAGGGATTGAAATGAGAAGATATATTGTCTTCAATATATATGGTTTCGATGGGTATTTCCACGATTTCGATAGATTTCATCTTTGTTAAGATCAGCATATTGATTTCATATTCGTATCGTTCCCCTTTTACCTTGAGGAAATTCGGTACCAATGCCCGCGGCAGTCCCCTTAACCCGGACTGGGTATCGGAGATTTTTGCCCCAATCACCACAGCAAACACAAACCGCGTTAACACATTACCGAATAAACTTCTAAAAGGGACCTTGCGACCCAGTTTTCGGACTCCCAGGATTAATTTATCCGGGTTTTCCGTTAATGCTTCTGCCACTTTCAAAATATCGGTAGGTTGATGCTGACCATCTGCATCAGCCGTGACCACTCCAGCGCTGCCAGGAAAATTCAGGTAAAAATAGTTTAACCCTGTTTTTAATGCCCGGCCTTTCCCGGAATTTACCGCGTGCCTTACTATATGACACTGCTCCATGTTTTCCAATCGCTCAAAAATGGGGTCACACTCCGGTTTACTGCCATCATTAACAATAATAATATCACTAAAATTAAGCCGGACCAACCCATCCACCACGTTCCATAAAGATTCATCCGGGTTATAAGCAGGTATCAATACAGGAATATTCATAGTTTTTTCTCAATACTTCCTACTTCCTACTGATCTCTATAAACTGGTAACCGCGGTATCTAAATACCTGGCGGTATTGTCCGGATTTAATTTTTTCCTGGTATCGTCGGTATACGTCCTTTTCAATTTCCAGGATCTTTGGTACCAGGAGGTAATGTATTTCTTTGCCTCCTGGTGTTTCCAGGTATTCCAGGAATTCCGATGACACCCTTCCAGGGTGATACCGATAAAATTTTTCCAAACCCGGAAGGTATTTCAAGTATTGGTAATTGGTGGCAATTTTACCGGTGATGCCTTGTTTTTTATGGAAGCGGTACAACAGGGCATTCAGTTCCGCATCCCCCATTTTCATTTTTTTATGGATTTGCTGCCGGATGATTGTATCTTTTTCCAGAATGATAAAATTCATCGCGGCCAGCCCCAGTAGAACCAGGAAAATCACAGGGATGACAGGTACGTTAAATACCGGTATTTTTCTTTCGCCGGGCAGCAGCCGTTTCAGGAAATCAATGCCGCAGGCCGCGGCAAAAGCGATAAAGGGAATCACAGGTGCCAGGTTACGACTGTCGTAACTAAAGAAAAATCCCCAGATCAAGGTATAGGGGATCACAATAAAGAGGGTCACCCACCATGATTGTCTATGAAACAGACCCAAAAGCATGACTAATATACCGGCATAAAACAGGAATTGGAATTTGGGATGGCGGTGGGTGGCCAATTTCGTCACCGCGCCGGCGAACCGCTGCGTGTAACCGGCACCGTGATGTGCCCTTTGCACCAACTCGATTCCCGATTGGTCTTTACCCCTTTGAATATGAATTTCTTTCAGCATATACCAGGAAACCGAAATTATGCTTACTGTCAACAGCACCAACAGGATAATACCCACCGTCTTTTTAGGAGAGAATGCTTTCCGGTTCTTAAAAATACGTATAAAGGCCCACACCAGTATTACCCCTAAAATAAACAACCCGGATTGTTTGGTAACGGCCGCGGCAGAAGCAAATACCACCGCCCACCACACCTGTTTGAAATTCCCACGGTTGTTTTCTTCCGGGAAACGGTGCAGCGCATGAAAAGCCAGGAAAACAAAAAAGGAAACCGCGATATCCACGTAACCGCTCACGATAAAAGAGGGATCGTACATATAAGCCAAAAAAATCCCATATAGTATCAGACCCAGTAAATAGAGGCTTTTTTTCTTTTGAATTCGCAGACCCAGGTCCAGGAACAATAACATGACCCCCAATGAAAATAGCGGCATCAAGGCTTTAGCAAAACACTGCACGTCGGTATTCTGCAGGAGCACATAGGAAAAAGACCAGTTAACAGGAATTAACTGGGGATAGCGCCAGGTATGGCCGGGCAATTGGTTATCGGCCCAATCCAGGGCAAAACGGTTCCACCCCACCACCGGGTCCCAGTGCTCGAACACACCCCCCAGGAAGTAAAAGAAAAGAAACACATACCAGAGGATGATTGCAAGAGAAACGATAAATAAAAAATTATACGTCAGCGAATTGGTGGTAGTGAATTGTTTCCAGGAGGTAAGCCGACGCCGGCAATCCAGTTTAATATACCCGGTAAGTGGAGGCTGGCGTTTCCAATAGTAATAAACCAATAGAATCCCTTCGATGAAGAGAATGATATACAAAGTGAGTGGTTTGTAAATACCGGTTATAGTAAGCAGAAAAACCAGCAGGTAGTTGATTAACAGGCTTAACCCGAAACCGTAAACCAGTTGAGGGATTTTATTAATTCCTGTTTTTGTGTATTTTAGCAGGAGAAATCCTGGTATAAATGTATTTTGAAAGAAAGCTAATAAGCCTAATATGAACATGATCTTAAAAGACACACCCCGTCCCTTGGGTGGGTCCTATGGAGCACCCCTGTCGAGAGGAGATTTCTTTTTTTATAATAACTCACATAACCACCATCGTTGGTATATCGTTTAAACTGTGCCGGTTTAAACCATGGAGCAGAGAAATCCAGGAACCTTTTTTCCAGGCCGGGGAAAATTATAATAGTTTGAACGCAGTCTCTATCTCCCGGGTCCTGCAAGCGAAAACCCGGAAAACGCGAGTAAAAATCATTGTTCAGTTGTTTCCAGAAGATGTGTTTGCTGGGTTTTATGTCAAGCGTGACAGGGGAGAACAAGGTGTTTTTTCGCTTCATTTTAAAATCCATATAGGTCTTAAGGGAAATCGAGGCTTCGTAGTGTTTTTTCATGCGGGTGATTACCAATACCAGGTCCTGGGGTTGAGTATTTTGTTGAATAGAGTGGAGCCAGGCATTGGTGTGTTGACCATCCCTGGCAAAGCCGATGGCGGTGTAACGAGTAACCCGCAATTGAAGTAAGGCAACAATAATCAAAAGGATAAGTACAACCAGTTGGGGCCGTTTCTCTTTTGCTTTCCATTTCAACTCGCGCGACAACAGGGTGTTTAATCGAACATATCTAAGCAATACCACCATAAGAAACGTATATCCAATGGCACCGGGGAGCAGGTACCGCTCCTGTATCCCGGATTTCATGTACAGGGCAACCTGGGGTACCACGATCAGGCCTGCCAGGATAACAGGCCACAGAAGGGTATGCAGCGGTGTCAGCAGGGCAGTGATTTTATGTTTTTTTGATTTCACATAATACACGATGCCAATGAGGACCAGTTGGATAAGAATGACCCAACCATGGGTGGACATGGTCATTTGTATCAGGATTTTTAAGAATTTTGTAACAGTAAAACCCTCGTACCCGGCATATACCACACCAGTGGTTCCGACATTTCTTAGAATATGGATTAATTCCACGATGCACACCAGGAGTAAAACCACTGAAATAACTATGTTTTCACCACGAAGGCACGAAGAACACGAAGGTTTTTCCTCTTTTTGATATGTCAGCCATAATTTCAAGAATATAAGGGCCGGGATCATTAAAATAAAACTTTCTTTGGTCCAGGAAGCCAGGATGGTGAAAATAACGAATAATACGTTGGAAAGGATTTTTTTCCGATTAGAAAAGACACTCAGGGCCATGAACAGCAAGGCAAGGGAGAACAACAGCATGCCCAGGGTCTCGCCTGTGCCCAGCATCCACCAGACAGCCGCCTGTTCTCCCAACAGTGTTAGACAGACAAATAAAACCGACTCCAGTGTGGAGAACCCCGTCTTCCTCATAAATAGAAATAAAAAGAAAGAGGTAAAGACAGCTAAGAAACCGATATAAATGGACAGGGCAGTAAAATCGGTTCCCAGTACCGCCAGCATCATTCTTCGGTGAAACCAATAAAACGGACGGAAGCGCATCGTGGAAGCCGTGAGATTCCGTTTAAATATGTTTGCTTCTCTAAGAATCGTGGTGTGAGCGACATCCTGGCTTTCTTTAAAAATACCGTGGTCATCTATGAAATGGTAACCGGAAAATAACGTCCCGGTAAGCGTTAAAATACCGAACCACATTAGCAAAAAAAAGAGGAATATAACCGGCAGTTTGTTATCCGGGAAAATACTAATAAGGGTATCTTTAATTTTCATTTTTTTTCTGCTAGGGCTGCCAGGTTAACCATCATAAAACCCAGTTTCCGTTGAAAAACTTTATCCAGCCGGTAAAGTATTCCATTTAAGAACTTCACCACGAAGGGGAACAGGTGAATGCCTTTATAGTCGATGATGGTGAGATTATTGTCATTCAAAAAACGTTTATACCGGTAGTAAGGCACCCAATTTTCAAAGCCCTTATACTTTCGTATACCCAGTGCGTTGGCCAGCACAACGAAAAAGTACCAGAAGCTTTTGTTGGGTACAGTAATACACAGCTTTCCTTTGGGTTTTAAAACCCGGATCAGTTCTTTTGTTGCTATATATGGGTCCCGGGTGTGTTCAATCACATCGGAAGCAATCACATAATCAAAGGTACCGGTATCAAAGGGCAGTGCTAGGAGCGATGCGCAAACCGCACGCGCCCCGGGATTTTTCCGCCGGGTCACTTCAACGAGCCTTCCGGCAATGTCCAGGGATACCACATCGGCTCCCCGTTCAATTGCTTTTTGGGTAAACTGGCCGGTACCGCAGCCGCCATCCAATAAGCGCTTTCCTTGCAGGGGGGCGTCACCCAGGAAATCATCGAAAATAACTTCTATTCTCCGGTTTGTATCGTATGTATTCATCATACGATCAAACTCTTCCGAGATAGAATCGTAGAACTTTTCCCTGGTCATGATTCGCGGCTTTTTTCCCTGATCACATAATGGGGCCTTTGTTTGGACTCCATGAACAGTTTCCCGATATATTCGCCGATGATTCCCAGTACAATCAATTGAATGCCGCCGATAAACAGGACGCTGACCAGCACGGAGGCCCATCCGGGGGCTGCCTGGCCGGAAAAGATTTTCATCAGGATGACATAAACACCATAAACAAAGGCCAACAATGCCAGGGATACCCCCAACAGTATGGATAGCCTCAGGGGTTTCAGGCTGAAAGAGGTAATGCCGGTCAAGGCAAACCCCAGCATGCGCCTCATGGAATACTTGGATTGACCGGCAAATCGTTTTTCCGGTGTATATTCGATGCGGCACTGCCTGAACCCGACCCAGGCAGTGATACCGCGGAAAAAAAGATAATATTCTTTTAAATCTTTAAGCACGTCTACCACGGTCCTGTCCAGGAGCCTGAAGTCCGCCGCCCCCCTGGGCAGGTGGATATCAGACAGCCGATTCATCAGCCGGTAAAACATGCCGGAAGTCTTACGCTTTATAAAAGACACCCCCGGATCGCCCTTGCGGATGGTGTAGACCACATCGTATCCTTCCAGCCATTTTTCGATCAATTGGGGGATCAGTTCCGGGGGGTGCTGCAAATCCGCATCCATGGTGACCACACAGTCACCGGAAGCATGGTCAAGACCGGCCTTTAACGCATTCTGGTGACCGAAATTACGGGCCAGGGAAATGTAATGAATACGGCTGTTCTTCTCATGAAGTCTTTTTAGTATCTCCAGCGTATTGTCCTGGCTGCCGTCATCAACAAAAAGGATTTCATAATCGTCGTAATCCTTCAGAATATCAACCAGCTTTTCCGTTAACTCCTGGATATTGCCTTCTTCATTAAAGGCCGGGATCACCACAGATACTTTAAAATTTTTATTTTTCATTGGTCCTTCCAACCTGCCTTCTCTTCCCATCATTCCATTATTCCAACCTACAAATATCCCAGGCTTTTTAACATTTCTTTATCTTTTGCGGTTAATTTGTCTTGATCTTTAGCTCCCTTTAACAGCCAACTTTTCTTGCGAAGATAATATTTATAGGCGCTGTAGATCAATTTCCTGTATTCCAGGATGAAGGGTTTATGGGTTTTGACATCCACCAGGTTTTTTTCCATCCGGATGTCATTGGAAAGATTGAAAAACTCATCTTTTGACTTCTTTTTTCGCAGTGTTAATAATTTCTGGTAAATCTCATTTTTTATTTCCCGGGTTACAGCCTTTTTAGGAAATTCCTTTTTTAAAATCACGGCATACTCCAGGTTATTGATGACGGTTTCCTGGTTGAGGTAGAGGTGAACCTTAATGCGGTCCAAAACGGTTATAGGGTAAATAATGTCCAGGTGTTCCACGTCTGCGGGGACGGTTTCTTCACTGGTAAATAAGATGGGGGGCACCTGTATTTTTACGCTCAGACCGTTATTTTTTTTGATATCCAGCCTTAAAACAGCATATTTGCGGCCTTTTTGTATTCCATGGGACAGGGGAAAAATCCATTTATTACCTTTTTTGTTGACCTGGTGGTCTTGAATGGATTTGAATCGATTGGGGGGGATATCCGCTGTGTTTTGCCGGGCAAAATACCAGTATTTATAATGATAATCAAAATTAAGAATATAGGCAAATGGGTCACCCATCAACTGCAAGGACCTGGCATGGTCTTTATTACTGATAATTAAAAATTTTCTATTCTTGATTTTCTGCGGTTTGCCGCTTTTTTTCAACAAATCAATCCCCTCGGTGGGATAAGTGAAAGCTAAGCCTGCCCTGCCCAGGAGGGTAACGCTAATATCCAGGGTGGAGACATAGGTTTCGACCGTTTTATTTCGGGCAATCCCGTATCCATGGACAATCAACGGTACGAAGATATTTTCAGAGTAGAAATCAGGATGGCCGAAGGTGTAGCCGTGCTCACCGAACTGCTCGCCGTGGTCCGCGGTCACACAGGTTATCAGCCGCCGGGCCAGGCCTTTTTCTTCCAGGTAACGATAAAGCTCTCTAATCGAATCGTCCGTATAGCGGATTTCTTTATCGTATTGATTAATGGCTTTCGGCTTTCCTTTGGGAGGTTTATTTTTAAATGTAATATAGTCTTTGTCATAGTAAGGGCCGTGGGGGTCATAATAATGGACCCATATGAAAACGGGTTTATGCTTATGATGGGTATAGTATTCGTTGATTTGCTTGAACAGGCTTTGATTCACCGATGGCGCGGCCCGTTCATATATTGGGAATTTAGGATCAAGTTGGGGGTCTCTCTCCCATTTATCGGAGAAAGAATCGAAACCCTGGGAAAAGTTCTTTTTTCCGGTTAAAAACCCGACGGCGATTGTTCCGATGGTATAATAACCATTATTCTTCAACACTTCGGCGATGGTTTGGACTTTTTCGTTCAAAACAAAGCCATTGGTAATCACATTATGAGTTAAGGGATGCAGCGAGGTTAAGATAGAGGCATGACTTCCGGAGGTCATGGGCTGCGGTGTGATCACATGTTTAAACATAAGCCCATTTTTTGCCAGATGATCGATAAAAGGAGATGTTTCACGTGGGTACCCGTAAACACCCAGGTGGTCACTTCGCAGTGTATCAATAGTGATTAATAGGATATTGGGTTTTACTTCTTTACCACCGCCGCAGGACGAAGAGATCAAAACCAATACCAGTAAAAGTATCGAGAAAATAGTTTTATAAAACATTTTTTTAAGTTTTGTTGCTCCTTTTAGTTTTAATGGCCAGGTTTTTTAACCATACATCCCTGCCTTCTTTTTCTTCCGGGACATGGAGGTCATTAAAATAGGTGATACGAATTTTTCCAATGGTATCGGTTTCGGTTTTGAAATTGATGCGGTAGCGTTTCATCCTGCCGGTCAGCTCAATGTACTTTACTGTCCTGGTTATCAAATAGTTGTTTTCATCCGGCACATCGAATTCCACTTTTATTTTCGCATACTCCTCCTTTGCCCTGGTACCCTTTGCTTCGAATTCCAGTTTGTAATCGCCTTTTTTAAAGCGAATAAAGGGGGTATGGATATAGCCGTCCCAGAATAACACCATGGTGTTATCTTTCATTTTTTCGTTGTTTAATACATGGCTTTTATTGTGGAAGTCGATTTCCAGTTCGTTGGGTGAAAATTGCCGGGACTCCTCTATTGCCGGCAATTGGGTAATGGTAAAGGTCTTTGGTTTTTCTATTTTTACAGCGATCAATTGCCGGGAAGGCAGTTTCAAAAGGTAAAGAATAAGACCAATGATGATTAACCCGATGCTTATCAACCCCCCGTTTTTGAATATTGGTTTTTTAAGGGATTCGCTGCGTTTTATTTGCCCGGAAGACGTTAAGAATTCCATATAACCCAGCAGTGCCAGGATGACGGCGATCCCCAGGATCCAGAGGAAAGGTCCGATCAATAAGAGCCAGTTGATTTGAATTATTTCATTCATTTCTTTGCGTGCCTTCGCGTCCTTGGCGGCTCAAATTATAATTAAATGCGGCCGTTATTAATGCCAATGAAATCCAGAACAATATACCTACTTTCGCACCTGGTGGGATGGCGTCGGTGAGGCAGAAGAAGAGGTGTGCCAGTTGTCCCCATCCCAGGCCCAGTACAGCCATGCGCATCCAGGAATCCTGGGACTTTTTCCATACCTGCATACACATATATCCCATGGCCAGGAGAATCGCCAGGAAAGCCGCCAGCGAAGGGATGCCCAATTCTACAGCCACATCCAGGAATTGGTTATGGGGGTGGGACAAAAAATATCGGACCTCCGGTATCAGGCGGAAATTATTCAGACCGATACCCCAGAGGGGGTTGTCACTGATAACGGGAACGGTCAGGTCCCACAATTGGATTCTGAAAAGCAGCGTGCCTTCTGCTTGTTTTAACCCGGGTCGCAATTGATCGGCATGGGTAATGGAATAAATGCCGATGCCGGCGATGATTCCTACTACCACTAAACCGATAAGAACCGCTGCGTAGATTTTTTTCTTTTTCATCAGTGTAAAAAGGAACAGCAGGCCGATAATCACTGTGCTGATGAACAGCCCGGCCCAGGCGCCGCGGGCCTGGGTAAGCAGCAGCACACTGCCGGTCACCAGCAAGCCAATGATCAAAAGCACCAGGAAAATTTTATTACCCCTGGTATCTTTTTTATGTTTCCAGGCGTGAATCGCCATCACCAAGAAGAGGGGGATTATTAGCAGCAGGATACCGCCCACCACCGTGGGGGCAAATCCCAATTCTGCTCCTGGTAATCCGAAATCGATCCGGGGGAGTTTGTCTTTGATTTTCATCAGGATGTGCAGGTGTTTGACTTTGAACGTGGGCATACCCAGGAGTCCCACCAGGGAAAAGAAGAATCCCCCCACCAGGAATAGAGCTGCGGCCCATTTAATCAGTTTGTCGGTTTTTAACAGGGCAATAATGGCATAGAAAAACGCGATGGCAAAGAAGGCGCCGGCGATTTTGGGCAGGCTGTGTGAGAAATCCTCAACTCGCAGTGTGGTTACAAATACCGCTGCCAGGAAGATGAACATGGGTAGGCCCAGTGGGGTTGGTTCGACAAATCGTTTCTTTACTATTTTTCTTATAAGCCACAACAGGGGAATGAGGAATAAAATCCACCAGAGCCGCGGCTTTGGAAAAATGAACAACGGTGAAACCGCAATGAGTACCACCAGTTGCACCGTGTCAAACCATTTAACCGTTGTTTGTTTTATCATTTCTTTTACTGACTGCGCCGCAGGCAGGCTTCCGCCCCAGCAGAAAAGCATACGGTCCTAGAATCGGGTTCAGCATGAAGTTCCTCGATCTTCCTGTTTAAACAGGCAGCGTCAGGTTAAAAATTATAGCACATATCAATACGTATGACAAAAAAAATTCTTGATCTGAATCCACCATTAAATGATGCCTCCGGCGGCCAGAAACCTTTTTGAAAACCCCACTGCGTGGGGGAGCATTTGCAGTGCATTGACGGCGTAAGATTCATCAAACAATGTATCGCCTCCTCGTACATTTTAAGTACCGCACCGTTAGGTGCTTTCTGGACTTCCAAAAACTTTTTATTAGAGTATTTTGAAGAATGGTATCAGGTAAATTATTTCTCATTGATGGATTCCAGAAATGCCTTTTTTGGCCTGTCCCCTTCCTACTAAAGCAACTGCCCGAAGGGCTATGAAAAGTTTTGATCAAACTTTTTTAAAAGTTTGGCCCCCGGCAGGGCCGCCGGAGGCATAGATTTTTTTGCCTGTTTTTCAGCTCCACCTATTGACATACGTTAATTTTTTCTTTAATATGTTTTCTATGGATAAAAAGGGATTTCCTTTCAGATGCCGGGTATTTACCCTTTTTTTCATGTTTGCTTCCTTTATTATTCCATGCCTGGAACCGGAAGTGCGGGAATCGCCCGGGAAGCTCAGCCGTGTTCACAGGGAATTGAGCGGCGTTGAGAATTGTGCTGGGTGCCATACAGCGAAAGGAAAAATCGCACCTTCAAAATGCCTGGACTGTCACAAAGAACTGGCCTTGCGAATAAGCGCGGGAAAAGGATACCACAAAGAGAAAGGGAAAGATTGCGCCGCATGCCACCAGGAACATAACGGGGAAAATTACCCGTTGGTTCAATGGAACATAGAGGAATTTGACCACCGGGAAACCGGTTATTTACTCACCGGTGCCCATCGGAAAGGAACGGCTTGCGACAGTTGCCACACTCCAGCAAATTCCCCGGCCCGGGAAAATTCAAAATCCTTTTTCCTTAAGGATAACCGGTGTTCTGCCTGCCACAAAGATGTCCACAACGGGAGTCAGCCTGACTGTACCGATTGTCACACCACAAAGGATTGGAGTGTGGATATATGGTAATTAATAGCAAATCGAACCTGAAGATGGGGTTACTTTTTTTGTGCTTTCTGCTCTGCTGTATCAACATTAGCGGGGATACCCAAAAGGAATTTTTTCTTCGCGGCGCCTTTTACCAGGACTGGATGGGACTAAAAAGCGAGGGCACTGAGCTTTACCACCGGTTAAGCAGCCGCTTAAAATTGACGTTCTTGAATAAGCCGGGGGATGGCTGGACCGTATTTATCGATATTCGTAATCGCTTCACCCCCGGTGATAAAGGAAAAAACCAGTTGATTATTTACGATGCCCGGCTTTCCTATGATAAATTGAAAAGCCGGCTTTTTTTCTCCCTGGGACAGATGAACCTCTACGATACAGCCGGGATTGGTGTATTAACCGGGGGTGTTATCGGGTTTAAATTGAACAAATACCTTTCCCTGGGAGGATATGCCGGCCTGGAACCGGACGTCTATAATACCAGGTGGGACCCGGATTACAACAAATTCGGTTTTTTTATCCGCTTCATCGGTCCGGGAGCCAAACAGTTCTCGTTGAGTTTCAACCGCGTCGGTTTTAATAATCAAACCGAACGGCAATTTATTTATTCAAGTCTATTACTCCCGGTTCAACGACTTTTTGTCCTATATGGTAACCTGGAGTATGAACTGGACAGCAGCATCAAAAAAGAAGACCGGCTGTCACGGTTGTTTTTTAATGCCAGGGTTAACCTATCCGCATATGTTGATATTACTGCCAATTTCAGTTCGGGCCGGGGGCTGGATTACCATCGCTTTCTCCTGGAGCAGTCACAGGACCCGACTATCCGCAGCAGCGAGATAGAAAGATTTTACTACAATGAAACCTATGGGGTGCGTCTCAGTTTCAAACCTGTAAAGAGTATACGGGTTTTTGCCGCAAAACGGGAAAGTGAGTTTAAAGACAGGGAGGTCAAGAATCATACTACTCGCTTCGGCGTATCCCTGGCCAATATCTTGAAAACGGGAATTTCCCTATACGGAAGCTTCAATATGAATCGGGGAGATGCTTCCGAATCCGATTCATACTATATTTCCGCCTCCAGGTATTTCGGGAGACTTTCTTGCAGCCTGAGTTTTGCCAATTATTACAACGGTGTCCGTATCTCCGGGGAGGGAATACCCCAGGTTTTTCACATCCCTGATCGCCAAACCCTATCGGCAAACGTTTTCCTGGTATTGCACCGTTCCCTTGCCCTATCCCTGGACTATGCCTATTCATATCAAAAAAACAACAGCGATCAGCAATTTTTTGTCCGGTTGATTTACAGGAAATAAATAGAAAAAAAATCGAGCGATTAAAAATGAAAAGGTGCAGCGGATGAAACCTCGCAGTGGAAAAAAAATATTCAAGATCGGCGCTGTATTTTTGCTTTCCTTTTTATTCATCCAATATGGCGCCAGCCCCGGGTTAGAGGTCCGGCAAAAGCGATGGAATGCTGTCACTCACGATAAAACCAATTTTCCTTTGATAGGCAAACACAGGAGCGTACCTTGCTCGGAGTGTCACCTGAAAGGCGTTTTGCAGGGTACACCCACCGATTGCGAGGCCTGTCATTGGTACAGGAAACAAGACGACCGTTACCGTTTACGGTTGGGAGTCCACTGCGGCGCGTGCCACACTCCCTTTGGCTGGAAAAAAATTAAACCCGGTTCATGGGAACATGAACAGGAGACGGGATTTCGCCTTGAAGGGATTCATAAGACGCTTGATTGTTATCAATGTCACCCGGGGAGTACGTTTCCCGGCCGGGGCAGCGACTGCATCGATTGCCACAGGGAAGACTACAATAAAGCGGATGATCCCGATCATGCTGCCCTGCAATTTCCCACAGATTGTAGAATATGTCACAATATGCTTGATTGGGAGGGAGGTGGATACTATCATTTAACCTTCCCCCTTAATGGGATGCATAAAACAGCGGACTGTACCGGGTGTCATCAAAATGGGCGATATTCGGGAACTCCGACAGATTGCGTGTCCTGCCACCTGGCTCAATATATGAATACCACCAGCCCCAACCACATAGCGGCCGGCTACCCCACGGACTGCGAAATATGCCACGGTAGCAGCGCATTGGACTGGCAGGGGGCAAAGGTAGATCATGACCGGTTCTGGCCGCTAAAAGGTGCCCATCGGGGTCTGGATTGTATCACATGTCACGCGCAGGGTTATAACATTTCAAGCGATTGTATAAACTGCCACCTGGATGACTATAACAATACCACGGAACCCGATCATAGAAAAGTAGGATTTCATACGGATTGTGAGGTCTGTCACCTCAGCGAAGCGCTGACCTGGTCCCAGGTTTCTTTTGATCATAAATTCCCCATTTTTTCAGGGAAACATCAACATCTCTCCTGTACCGAATGTCACCGGACAGCCAATTTCATTGAATTTTCCTGTATCGATTGTCATGAGCATGGTAAAAATGAGATGGATAATAAGCATAGAGATGTTTCTGGGTATTCCTACGACAGCCGGGCCTGTTACGCCTGTCATCCCACAGGGGAAAGTTAGCTTTTTATAAATTACCAATATCAAGGAGGAGTGCGTTGTCCAGAAAAAGTATTACACTAAATGTTAATGGTCAGAGAAGGCAGGTAATGGTGGAACTCGATGAGCCCCTTCTCTGGGTTTTGCGCGACGATCTCGGGCTTACCGGCACTAAGTTTGGCTGCGGCACGGGGGAATGTGGTGCATGTTCCGTGCTGATAGACGGAGTGGCTCGCCGTTCCTGCCGGGTGCCTGTCGCCTATGTTTCCGCGGGCCAGCATATAGTCACAATCGAGGGACTGGGGACATCGGGAAACCTTTCGCCCTTGCAGCAGGCGTTTGTTGACCATACGGCATTCTGCTGCGGTTTCTGCACCCCGGGGATGATTATTACAGCAACTGCCCTGCTGGCAAGCAATCCCCACCCAGGCAGTCAGGAGATAATCGAAGCAATGGATTATAACCTCTGCCGCTGTGGGTCTTATCTTAATATCATCAAGGCCATCGAGTCGGTTATCGAAACGTCATAGAGGAGGTACCCGGAATGAATATGTCTCGACGTCAATTCCTTGCCTCCCTGGGGGGTGCCGGTCTTTTTTATGCTGTCCGTTTTTCCCCCGGGGTCAGTGCGCAAACAGGGCCTTATGAGCGTATCCCCATGGACCTCGGAGACGCCGTTTGCAAAGCCGTGCTCACCGACACCGATTATACGGAGTGGATTGTTTTCGGCCCGGACGACAGCGTTAGTGTATTCACCAACCGTACGGAGCTTGGGCAGGGGCTGAAGACCGTTATCACCGCTGTTGTCACCCAGGGTCTTGATATATCGCTGGAAAAGTTGACCGTGGTCCAGGGTGACACCGATTGTTGTCCCGACGACGGTCCCACATACGGCAGTGCTGCAACCCAGGTTGTGGGCTGGGGATTCTGGCAGGCCTGTCTGAAAATCCGCGCCGACCTGGTGGCGCGGGCGGCCCGGAAGTTAGGAATACCGGCCCATCAATTGCGGTTCACCTCCGGCGGCGTGGGGATAAAAGGAAAAATCGGCAAGCGGGTAAGCGCTTTTGAATTAGGCCGTGGCAAAGTTGTGATATTAGATATTGATCCCAAAGCCGCCCTGGCGGGAAAGCAATATGTTGACCGCGGCATTCCCAATGTCAATGGAGAAAAGATCGTTACCGGTGAGTTGAAGTATGTGGGCGACCTGCATATGCCGGGGCAGCTTTATGGAGGGTGGCTTACGCAGCCTTATCATCCCAGGATCACCCGGCTTTTATCCGCCCAAATGGAAGCGGCGGAAGCCCTGCCCGGGGTGAAAATGGTAAACGTGGTTCGGGGTCGGGTGGCGGCAGTGGGTGAGCGTTACACCGATGTAATCAAAGCGCTCTCCCTGGTAGAAACAGAGTGGTCCGTGCCGAAACGCTCAAAGCAACTGCTGGTTGAGGATGAAGCCCGCATGGGTGCGAAACTGGAAGAAGTAAAAGAGGAACTGGGTGACGTTGAAGCCGGCCTGAAAGCAAGCGATCTGGTCATCTCGGAGACCTATACCACGCAGTACATTGCTCATGCCCAGATTGAGACCGACGCTGCCGTGGCCATCCCGGAGGACGCGGACGGCAGGGTGACGGTCTGGGTCAGCAGTCAGTATCCTTACCAGGCGAGGAAAATTATCGCCGATTATCTTGACAAACCCCAGTCAGAGGTTCGGGTGATTGCCATGCCTGTGGGTGGTGGTTTTGGCGGCAAGATCGACAATCCCGTGACCATGGAGGCGGCTGTGCTTGCCGGGCTCGCCCAGGCGCCGATAAAACTCATTTACAGCCGTAAGAATCAATTCCAGTTATCATCGATGTTTAAAGCGGCCTGTATCATCGACGTGACCACCGGCGTCAGCGCCGATGGTATGATGATGGCCCGCAAAATCGATTCCTACCAGGACCTGGCCGAGGGCAGCACGTGTACTTATGCTATTCCCAATGTGATGACCAGGGCTTATGCGGCAGATTGGCCCTTTGGCCGCGCCGCCACCCGTGGTACCAGTTATGTACAGACTTGTTTTGCCACGGAGAGCCATGTCGATATGGTGGCCGATCGGCTGGGCATGGACCCCCTTGATTTCCGGCGCAAAAACGTTCAATATCCTGCTTTTGTTGACCTGATCGATAAATGCGCCGAAATGATCGGATATGGCAGGTCCCAGCTAGGCAGCGATGAGGGCATCGGCATGGCCATCGTCAAGCACGGCGGCGCCCAGCTCGGTGCCGTCGCAGCAAAAGTCGTTGTGGACCGCGGCACCGGGAAAATAAAAGTGAAGCAGGTATGCGTTGCCTTCGATATCGGTATCGTTGTCAGTCGCAATACAGCCATAGTCGGAATCCAGGGAGGGGTCGCCTGGGGAATCGGCTTTGCTCTCAGCGAAGAGGTCAAACTAAACGGCCATAGCACAGAAACAGAGTATTTAAGCGAATACCGGATTCCCAGGTTCTCCGACATGCCGCCCATTGAAATCGCCTTCCTTGATAATCATTGTCCTCCCGGTACAGTCAGGGGCTGCGGTGAAATGCCGGTGATACCCACCATCGGTGCCATTGCCAACGCAGTCTATAACGCTATCGGCATCCGTTTCTACTCCACTCCCATCACACCGGAAAAGGTGAAGCAAGCCCTGGGAAACGTGTAAATGGAAATTGAATATACTATTTCCAGGCACCAGCCCCCTTTATCCTGGTGGATTTAGGAACAGAGAAAAAGGTTGAATAAAATTCTATAATAAACTATAATTGGAAATAAAAAAAATTTGGAGGTCACATAATGAAAAAATTGTCAGTTGTTATTCTACTTCTTATGTTTCCCCTGGCTTCTGTACTGGCAGGCAAAGACACAGTAATCCGGGACGAACATTTTGGAGATATTAAGATCAAGAAAGGTAATGTAAGAATTATGGAAGATGCCGATGTTGCGGGTAATATTTTTATTGAAGAAGGAGATCTGTTTATTGCCGAGAGTGTGGATATCATCGGTTCTATCACCATAAAAAAAGGCAATATTTTTATTAAGGACGAGGTTGATATTTCTAAAGTCGTAACCATATTGAGTGGAAATATCACCATGGGAAATAACAACGATATCCACGCGGATATTGTCTGTAAAAAAGGAATCGTAAGAATGGGAGCCAATAACGATATCCATGGTGATGTTTATGCAATGGAATTAAAAAGAGGTGCCAACAGCGATATAAAGGGAAAATTCTTCAAAACGGAGGAGAAATAGTCCTGCGCTTTTTGCCTTCAAACATCCCGACAATTTGGGCGGTTTTCCCAAAAGGAATTTTCTCGTCTAGCCCCCTTTTTTGCAGCCCGTTGCTTTAGCCTTTAATTTTTGATAAAATGCTTTCGTGATGTGTGAAAAAACAGGAATAGGTCATAAATAGGAGTCGAGAATGAGACGATTTGTATCTTATGGTCCGATAGATAAGGATTTACATTATTTTGCGCCGAGAAAAGAGTTAATCGGCAGGGCTTATGCTCAACTGGTGGGAGAAAATCCACAAAAAAGCGGCCATTACATCACGGTCTGGGCTCCAAGGCAAACCGGTAAAACATGGGTGATGCAAGAAGCGGTTCAAAAAATAAAAAAGATGAATGATTATGAGGTCGGGATATTCTCTATCGGATCGGTAAAAAAGGAGAAAAATGAGAAAGAGGTCATCTCTGCCTTTGTTGAAAAATTATCAGAGGTATTTCAAAAGGAATTTCCTTCACTAAAAAAAATCAGGCATACCCCGACTCTATTTACCAAGAAATATTTTCAAAAACCCGTGATATTGATAATCGATGAATTTGATTCCCTGGAAGAGGACTTTATCAATGATTTTGCCAACATATTCAGGGAAATCTTCAGCAGTCGGTCCAATGAGATAGATAAAAAAAGTAAGGATAAAACACATCTACTTCATGGACTGGCCCTGGTAGGCGTGCGCAGCGTCCTGGGGATTGAAAATGTCACCGGTTCTCCCTTTAATGTCCAGCGCAGCCTGCACATTCCCAACCTGACCTATGAAGAAGTGGACGGCATGTTCAAATGGTATGAAAAAGAAAGCAGGCAAACGGTTGAGAAAGACGCCATCGATCAACTGTTTTATGAAACCAATGGTCAGCCCGGTTTAACCGGCTGGTTCGGGGAATTGCTGACAGAAACCTATAATAAAGAAAAAGCTAAAGCAATTACCATGGATAACTTCGAGGAAGTCCATGCGGCAGCCGTCAAAATCCTACCCAACAATAACATCTTGAATATTATTAGTAAAGCCAATAAAGAGCCGTACAAGCAAACAGTCCTGGAACTGTTTAAAACAGACCGTAAAATCGAATTTACTTACGACAATACCAAATTAAATTATTTGTATATGAATGGCGTCATCGACCGGGAAAAAGAGAATCGCATCGAATACTATGTGAAATTTTCCTGCCCCTTTGTTCAAAAGAGGCTGTTCAACTATTTCTCCAGTGAACTCTTTCCTAGTATGGGGAGACTGTATGAACCCTTTGAAAGTCTCGACGATACCATTACGGAAACTCACCTGGATATAAAAAACCTGGTGAAGTTATATCAAACCTATTTGAAAAAAAACCGGGAATGGCTGTTGAAAGACGCCCCCCGTCGAAGGGATTTGCGCATCTATGAAGCGGTTTATCATTTTAATTTGTATTCTTACTTGAATGAATTTTTAAGACCGCAGGGTGGGAGGGTTTTTCCCGAATTTCCCACGGGTAACGGCAAAATCGATCTCATTGTCACCTACGCCGGTAACCGGTACGGCATTGAATTAAAATCCTATGTGGATGAGCGGAATTACCGGGAGTCCCGGCAAAAGGCCGCAAAATATGGAAAACAATTGGAATTGTCGGAGATTTTCCTGGTGTTTTTCGTGGAATCCGTCGATGATAAAAGCAGGAAGACCTATGAGGTGGATTACCCGGATAAGGAAACCGGGGTAAAGGTTATCCCCATCTTTGTCGAAACCGGGAACTAATCCCCCGGCGTGATTCTTAAACCTGTAAACCTGACTCGGTGTTTGAAAAGTTGAAAACTCCGTGAAATATTTTTTTTCGGATTAAGATAAAAAAGGGGCCATTGTGTATTGGAACGATTCTGCAAACACCCCGAAAGATTTTTTAAACACCCCGACAATTTGTGCGGTCTTCCCGAAAAGGATTTTTTCGTCTGGCTCCCTTTTTTGCACCATTTTTTCCAGTTTTTTTCCTGTGTTAACGGTTGTTTTTTGGTGATATTTAAGTTATTATATTAATGGAGAAACAAAATGCTTAGACAGGAATTAATAAAAAAAACCGTTAATTACCTTGAGGCGCTTCCGGATGACAAAATCGTTGAGATAAAGGACTTTGTCGAGTTTTTATATCAAAAACATGAAGAAGGTATCTTACGGGAGGGAATTAAGGAGTTGTCCAGCCGCTCCGGCAGTTTCAAATTCCTGGAGGATGAAGAAGACCTGTATACCCTGGATGATATAAAGGAAACGTATTGATGAAAAAGGGCGATATTATCCTGGTCCCTTTTCCTTTCACCGATTTAAGCGGAAATAAACTAAGACCTGCCCTGGTGCTTGTCGAAGAGGGAGATGATGTGATTGCCGCGTTTATCTCAACAATATTAAAGCAAAGATTCAAAAGTGACTTTTTGATAAAGAAAAATGACAAAAACAGTCTAAAAAAAGATTCTTTACTCAAATTGAATAAACTTGCAACGCTGAGTCATGATTTAATCAAAGGAAAAATTGGTGAAATATCTGACGAAGAGTTAAAAGAGATCGATAAAAAACTATTGGAGTTGTTTAACCTGAAACCTGAACCTGCTGTTGTGCCTGATCCTCCCCCATGTGAATCTCCTGTTCAAAAGGAAGATTCTACTCATCCTCCGTCTGATGGTGAGAAATCTGACTCGGTGTTTGAAAAGTTGAAAACTCCGTGAAATATTTTTGCCTCTTCAAAAGAATTTGTGGGTAAAACAATGCCAGGATTCCGGTGAAACCTTTGGTTCTGTCTCCCTCCCTGGAAAGGCGTTTCGCGTTGATACTGTATTCATCTCGAGTATATACTATATTTGTCTCACGCATATACTGTATTCGCATCGAGCATATACTATATCCACCTCGAGAACATACTATATCCGCATCACGCATACACTATATTCGTCTCACGCATATACTATATTCACCAGGCGTTGATACTATTGGTGGTAAGAGAAAAATTATTTTGACACTTAAAATGGTATTGGACTTAAAGGGGGAGGGACGAATATTCGGAGCGCCCCTTATGCCTCAAAAAACTTTCGCCGCAGCCGCGGCGTTTTAGATGTTTTTTTACCCACATATTATTTGGAAGGCCCATATTTTTTTTCGGATTAAGATAAAAAAGGGGCCATTGTGTGTATTGGATCTATTCTGCAAACACTCCGAAAGATTTTTCAATGACCCGACAACTTTTGCAAACACCCCGAAAAGTTTTTCAATGACCCCGACAACTCCTGCAAACACCCCGAAAGATTTTTTAAACACCCCGACAACTTCTGCAAACACCCCGACATTTTGTGCGGTCTTCCCGAAAAGGATTTTTTCGTATGACCCACAACCCGGGCAAGCCGGAACCAAAAAGAGCCTGGCTTGTCCGGGAAATTCCAAATCCCAAATTCCAAATTCCAAACGAAGAGGTGTCCTTCGGACATATTTTAAACGCCTTCGGCGAGGAGCACAAAGAGGCATTTTTTAATTTTGAAAAGTTGGTGAAAAATTTTTGGTCTGTAAATGCTCTATATTAAAATGTTTCGAGACTTGTGAAAAAATATTTTGCCAGAAAATGTCAAGATTTCAGCAATAGGTAACCTTCCTTCTCTAAATGCAAACGGGACAGGCCAAAAAAATCCACTTGCAACGAAATTACCCGTGATTTTGCATCATGTGTACCCATCGAAGGGACGTTTTTATGCTATTATAATTAAAAAAAAACAATAAGGAGGATTTTACAGATGAGTCAAATTAACATTACGTGCCAAGCAAACACGCAAAAAAGATGGGGACGGGTTTTTAGCGTCATGGTTTTTGGTCTATTTTTGTTAATAGGTTTCAACGTTTACGGGGAAAATCCGAGTCAAATCGAAATAGACCAGGATGGGAATTGGGATGAGATTGAGTTTGAAAAATTTACAAAAGGGGATGTCCTGAAGGTGATTATCAATATTAAAGATGGCCTGGTTCTTCGCAATATTGAAGAATTAAACAAAAAAAGAGAGAAAGCGAAGTTGCCCTTACTCCCCAGGTGTTTATCTAATTATGCAGGAGAATTAGACGAAACAAACCGGGCGATTCATATTTGTCTGCTTGATCCTAACCAAAAGCCTGGGGAAAAAGTAATTTCATACTATTTTGTCGCTGAAAATCAGGCGAAAGATAGGACAATAAGCACGGTTCCCGTTTTTAAAGGCGGCTATTTTAAAAAAGATCTTCGCATATTAGACTTTCCTGAGGTAATAGACCCCCAATGGCCTAGGTTTGGAAGGATAGAAATCGAATTCAAGTTTACCGAATCCGGGAAAAAATACGCAGCCAGTATTAAACGTTACTCTACAATCGATGATAAATTGAAGCAGACTAATGCCTATAAAATATTTACAATGGATTTTTTTACCTATCATCGGTTCAAATTCGGGCTTCACGCCGGGCTCTTTTTTCCCTTTTCCAGGTTTAATACCTTTGGTTTAAATTTTGAGAACACCAGTGTTGAAAATGACCAAAAGGCCATTGTGGCTGCAGGAACATATTGGGAGCCAAAAGTGATATTTTTCGTCTCTTTTTACCCTGGTTTCGAACCTGAAAGAAAACCATTCGGTAAAAAAGCAGGGGGGCGGTTTAGCTTCAATATTGGCACGGAATTATCCAGCGCCATCTTTAAAAAGATTTATTTGGGGTTAGGATACAGCTTCAATTACTTTTCAGTGAGTTTCTTTTGCTCCTATGGAAAAGAAGAAGTATTGGCGGAAGGATACCAAGATAAAACAGTTATAGAAAATCCCAATATTACGGCTGTCCCACTGGCAAAAAAAGCGGACCCCAGGTTAGGGTTGGTGATATCGTTTCCAATCGATATCGCCACCGGTTTGTTGGGGAAAATATTGGGGATTTAGTCTATCTATTGTAATACCAAACCCGTATCAGTGTGCTGGAAATGTGGAAATGTGCACGGTGCATGACTTTATGACTTTTTGTTTCCCGTCTCCTGGAGTTATTTCCGGGGGGAAAGTAGACAGGCAAGAAGAATCATCAAAACCATATCGTAACTGGCGCCAATATTCGTTCCTTGACTTTATCGGAGTACCAATTGTCATTTTACCAACCTTTGCAGCCACAAAAGCATCCCCGATCGTTAAAAATCCAACTGAAACAATGACAATCTGGCGTCCG
>WVZO01000290.1:0-604 GCA_011772425.1 Candidatus Aminicenantota bacterium | reverse complement strand
CGTCCGATTGTCATTAATCCGACCGGCGGAACGACAATCGGGCGTCCGATTGTCAATAATCCAGTTGGCGGAACGACAATCGGAGGTCCGATTGTCAATAATCCGGGCAGAAAATCGACGATGCAGGCTTACATCATCGATGATTTTTTCGGTTGATACCCAACCCGGACAAGCCGCAACCAAAAAGGATCTAGCTTGTCCGGGAAATTCCAAATCCCAAATCCCAAATTCCAAACAAAATGGCAGGATTTCAGCAATAGGTAACCTCCCCTTGTCACCTTCCCTCATAAAAGTTTCTTTTATACTTGAAACTTTTTATCTTAAATCCCAGAAGTTAAATATTAGCGTCGATACGGTATACAAATACATTGGTTATTTCCTGGAAACATTCTCTGCATACAAAACGCAGCGGTATGAGATAAAAGGAAAGAAAATACTGCAAATTCACGAGAAATACTTTGTAGGAGATATCGGTATTCGGCATGCGGTTTTGTCTTACAGGGATGCCGACATATCCAGGCTGCTGGAAAATCTTGTTTTTTTAGAATTGAAACAGAAGAATTATGCTGTATATATTGGAAAATTTGACGAGAAGGAAATCGAT
>WVZO01000305.1:355-9343 GCA_011772425.1 Candidatus Aminicenantota bacterium | reverse complement strand
TCTTGGTATTAAAAATTTTCCGCAGCAGTGCTGCGGCTTCTTTGATATGATGAGCCTCAGGCTCTTTTTTCTCATCCGCCAACCGGTAGTACATTTCCTTTAGTTTCCTGTAAGGCTCGATCACACCCGCCTGGAATTCCTCATCATTAAAGTTTTGATTGGGAGTGCAAACCGCCATGGCCAGGCAGCGCTCCAGGAAATTGGGCCGCTTATCAACAAAATCCTCAGGGTCCAATTCGTACAATTCTTCTAAGTCCTCACGGGTGTTAGTCGAATAAACAATGATATGCCGGCTGGCTTTTTTCATTAAATTCTTCAACACTTTTTTGGGCCCCATTTCAATCGCCGCATCGATGCCGTGCTGTTTCATGTATTCCATGGTAGCTTGCCATTGAATAGGATGAGTCATTTGTTTTTTTAATAATAAAGGAATACTCTCTTTATCTTTATAAGGCAGGCCATTGACGTTGGCAATCACCGGCCACTCCGGCATATGAAACCTATATTTTGTCAATTCCGCTGCAAACGCTTTGGCGCACGGTTCCATTAACGGACTGTGAAATGCAGCGCTTACTTTTAACGGCACTACCCNNATTGTAATTGGCAATCACTACACAGTTCTCAGGGTCTGAAACGTTTTTGCACTCCTTTTCAATGGCATTTTTATGGACACCGGACATTGCCATCATCCCGGCGGTACCTTCTTTGCAAGCTTCTTGCATCAATTTCCCTCTTATCCTGACGAGTTTTAATGCATCGCTGAAAGCAATGGCATTGGCACAGGTCAGGGCGGAATATTCCCCCAGGCTGTGACCGGCACCCAGGAAGGGAATAATCCCCAATTCCTGCTGGTACACGCGATATTTGGCAACACTTATGGTTAATAAAGCAGGCTGGGCATTCTCTGTCCTGGTTAATTCCTCCAGGTCACCATCAAAACATAACGCTTTCAAGTCCTGGTGCAAAATATCACTGGCTTCTTCAAACGTCCTGTTGGCAACCGGGAAGTATCTGCACATTTCTTCTCCCATGCCAACATGCTGGGAACCCTGCCCGGGAAACAGTAATGCCAGCCGTTTGACTGAAGAACGGCGTGTTTTAACCGGCTTCGATGGGACAAAATCCCACTCATGAGAATTGTCATTGTCCTCCAAAGAATTCTCCCGTTTTGCAATTAAACCAGCTAATTGTGAAACACTAGGATGATCGTAAAAATCCACGATTTTAACGATACCGGGAAAGAGCGTTTCCACTTCCTGGTGCAGTTGATGCAGCTTTATGGAATTCACCCCATATTCGCTTAAATTATCATGTATACCAATGTCTTCAATTTCCATTACCCGGCAAACGATTGGTATTAATTGTTTCTCAATTGGATTGTCGGTTTTGTTACCTGTTTGCTCCCTTTGCCCTGTCTGCTCCATGCACTGGCGAAGGGTCCGGAGAGTACTGGCAAATTCCCCTTCCCGGTATTGCTGGACCAATTGATGCCGCTTGAGTTTACCGCTTGAGGTGATGGGAAGTTTTTGCACCGGGATAATATGTTTAAAAGATATGCCTACCTTTCGATAAATATAATTGTTCAATCGTCGTAAAAGTGGAATAAATGCCTCGATATCTCTGCGAAATACCACAAAGGCACATAACGCTTCTACCTTTGTATCCGGATCGTTTATACCGCACCCGGCTATTTTATGGGGTTTGATTCCCTCCACTTCTTCAGCCAGCCGTTCCAGGTCATGGAGATAATAGTTTTGGCCGTTAATCACCACCACATCCTTTTGCCGGCCCGTCACAATAAGTCGTCTATTCCACATAAACCCCAGGTCACCAGTATCCAGCCAGCCATCCTTCCGGATTAAATTTTTCGTGAGTATGTCATCTTTGTAATAAGCGTGAGTAACATTCTTTCCTTTTATAAAAATACGGCCCAATCGGTTTTCTTCCAGGCGATTGCCATTGACGTCCACGATTTTTACCCGGCACCCTGCCACCGGGGACCCCACATCCACAAAACCGATGCCATTGTTGCTGTTTTCCTCTTCTTTATCTACTGTCTCAACCAGGTCACCGATGGATAATGTATTCCTGCTGAGTACCACACTCTTAAGCGATTCGTTTACTTTTGGAAAGGTCACGGCCAGTGCTGCCTCTGCCAGTCCATATACCGGGAATATGCAATTATCTTTTAAATGGTATTTTTTGAGGTTATCTCCAAATTGTTTACATACAGTGTAATTAATAGGTTCGGCACCATTAAAGACCAGGCGAACGGCAGAAAGGTCCCAGCCGTAGTCTTTTTCTCCATTAAACGCTGAAAGAAAAAATTTCAACCCGAAATCCGGGGCACCCAGAACCGTAACGTTGTAATAGGCAGCCTTTTCCAGCCACAGCAGCGGCCTCCTGATAAACAGGGACACCGGCATTAGGTAGTGATGATAGCCCGTGGCCACTGGTGTCAGGTGAAAACCAATCAATCCCATATCATGGGTTAACGGCAGCCAGGAAAGCGAAGTATCCGCTGCGTTTACCTTTATTCCCCGGATAATGGCCCGGATATTGGTAAGAATATTATCATGGGTCAACACCACGCCTTTGGGTTTCCCGGTAGAACCGGATGAATATTGGATAAAAGCAATATCTTCCCGTTGGATTTCCGGGAGCATCCCTGGGGAAACCGCTTGTGATTGGCTTAACGCATCTATAAATAATGTATGTTCCTTTATTTGCAAGCCATATTCTTCAAAACCATGTCGCTGCACACAGTCTTCAATCCTGGAAACCACATTTCCATTGGACTCCGTATCGGTCAGCAGAAAGGGATTTTCCAATCGATTCCAGATTTCCAGCAAATTTAAAACACTTTCTTCGGTGGTCCGAATCGAAAGAGGGATAACCACCAGGCCCCCCAGCAGACCCGCCCAAAAAGACGTCAAAAAATGTTCGATATTTTCGATTTGCAGGATGATTTCATCCCCGGGTTTTATTCCTCTGGATTGCAGTGAATAGAGACGATTCAACGCCTTGTGAAAGAGAGATTTATAGGAAATAAAGGTTTCATCGGTTTGATTTCGGATAATAGTTATACCTTTATCGTTTATATCCCGATGTGCATAAAGGATATCAATCAATGTTTCGTATCGGTTCATTCGTGTTCCTTCGTGTTCCTTCGCGCTTATTACCGCATTGTAAATGCCTTCGTGGCTCCTTATTAATCTACTCGCCAGTCGAATTTTCGGGCTACCAGGTATAACGACACCATCGTGAACAGCAAAATGATTCCCATGTCGATCCAGAAGTGTAACCCTAAATCCCCTTTTAAGGCTGCCCGAAAGGCATTAGCAATGTACGTGGTAGGCAAAACTTTCGAGGTATGCTGGAGGATAACCGGCAGGTTTTTCAGGGGGATCAGCACCGGCGCGGTAAACACTAAGATAGGAAACACCACCCGTGTGGCAATATTGGCCCGGTTGCTGTTGGTACTGGTGATACCGATAAACGCCCCGATACCGGATAAGGCAAAACCGCTCAAGGTAAAAACAAGAATTATTACCGGATGCATCACGACAGGCAATTTAAAAAGCAGTTTACCGATAAGAAGAACTGCAGCCATGGCCGGGAAAGAGAACAAGGTACACCGCGTCACCAGGGCGATGATCAAACTGATTTTTGAGATGGGTAAAGCTGCATAATGTTCGAAAAAACGGTTTTGTTTCATCCAGCCCATCTGTTCCGCCAGGGTATTCAGAGAACCCAGCACTACGGCAAATACCACGTTGCCTGTTACCACATATTCGGCCCACTCGATTTGATAGCTCAGGACCAGGAACATGAAAAAGAGTGTAAGCAGGGGAATAAAGCTGCTCAGGAAAAAGTACCACACCCATCCGGTGCGGACGTTTAGCATCTGGGTCCAGGTGAGGTAGAGGGTATCCCGGATATGTTTGGAAAAGGGATAGGTGGATTTATTATTTTGATTAGTTGGCATGGAATTCATCGGTGCTGCTTCCGCCTCCCATACGGATATACACATCTTCCAGTGTGGTAGTCATCAGCCGGAAATCGTCCAGGTTTTCGATATCGATTTTGTTTATGATGCGGTTATAAACCGAGGCAACCTCTTTTTTGGGAATAAAAATTTGCCATTTATCGGCGTTTAATTGTTTATAATCGTCAAAGGATTTGATAAAGGTATGGGGGTTGATGGGGCTGTTGGGTTTAAATTTGATCTCGATGCGGACGCGGTCGTCCACCATGTTTTTCAGCTCTCCCGGTGTACCATTGGCGATAATTTTTCCTTTATCTATGATCATTACGCGGTCTACCACCTGTTCGGCTTCCAGGACGTTATGGGTCACCAGGATGATGGTGACGTGTTTTTCCTGGCATAACCGTGAAAAGATGCCCCATACTTTGGCGCGATTAAGTGGGTCCAGTTCATTGGTCGGTTCATCGAGGATGAGGACAGGGCGGCTGCCGATAAGTGCGGCGGCGATTCCCAGCAACCGGCTTTGACCGCCGCTGATGCGTTCCATTAACCGGTCCCGGATATCGTATATACCCAGTTCCGCCAATAATTGGTCCGTCTGCTCTCTTGCATCTTTTTTAGTCATTCCCCTGAAAATTCCTGTGAAATAGATAGTTTCCCATACTTTCAGGCTCCAGAGAATCCAGGGGGCCTGGGCGAAGTACGCCACGTAATAGGGGATAATCTTTGGATTATTAATTACATCGATATCATCCAGGTAAATTGAACCGGAAGTGGGTTTAATCAGTCCGGCCATTTGGCGAACCAGGGTAGTTTTGCCGGCGCCGTTGGGTCCGAATATACCGAAAATCTCACCGCGGCGGACTTCCAGGGCTAGGTTGTCATTGGCTAAAACGTTTCCGTTCCGATAGATTTTGGTCAGACCTTCGATCCTGTAAACCAGGCTCTTCATTCCGAATTCCTCAACCTCAGCCTTAACCTCAACCTTGAGTCTTATAAATTGGCAGGCTTCCGCCCCCGGGCACCTGCCCTAAAAGGCAGATGTAAAAATTCACCGTTCACATGTACATGCATCATTTGTTTGCATTGCTAATGATTACATATAATAACGTAGTTTTCAAGGAAAAAGTTTCAAAAAAGTTCCTCCCTTTTCCCCGGTTTTATACATAAGCAATTTTTTTTTCAACCTTTCCACTCGATTTATCGGTCTGAAAAGTCTTTGGGAGCACCTCCCAATCATTTTTTAAGTCTGAAAAATCTTTGGGAAAAGGATACATGCAAGAAAAAATCAGGATTGTGTCGGAATGAAACGTCGATTGTTGGAATGATTACGGTCTTTCATTCAAAAGATTGCCGAAGGCGTTAATCTTATTCTCCCGAAGGGAAAAGGCGTTGGTTGTGTGTTGTTGTTTGTTGTAATTGTATATGAAGCAAAGTCAACTGTATATGGAGCATTGCCATCTGTACATGGAGCAAAGCCAACTGTATATGGAGCAAAACCATTTGCATATGGAGCAAAGTCAACTGTATATGGAGCATTGCCATCTGCATATGGAGCAGAGCCACCTGTATATGGAGCAAAACCATTTGCATATGGAGCAAAATCACCTGGATGTGGAGCAGAATTTTCCACATTTGGAGCAAAAATACTTGCATATGGAGCGAAGTCAGGTGTATAATAATACCTGGTAAAACCCTTGATAAATATAAAAGGAGCCGGAAATGAACAGAGCACAAATAGTGAAAAAGGGGAAACCACAGATTACGTAGATTTTTTTATAATCTGTGTAAATCCGTGTAATCTGTGGACTTATTTTCATAGGAGTGAAGATTTTTAAAGGGAAAAAGTGTTATCGATTGATCAATTCTCCATCCAATTAACAACTTTGAGATTCGGCACTCATTGGTATCAAGAAAAGAAAAGGAGAAAAGGGGACATGCAAGAAAAATCCTGGTATTCGCGGAATTAAGCGAAGAAGAAGACAAACAACTGGAAAAAGAAATCGAAAAAACCGCCATCAAGGTGATAGTTCTTTCCGTGGAGATTTTATGATAATTCTTATTTTATACCACATTGGTGTTTCAAGAGAATAGATAACGTTTCAGGGTTCTTATATTTCCTGGCATAATCGCTTGCGCTCATATTATTATCATCTTTGGCCTCAACATCAGCACCATTATCGATAAGCAATTGAACCACTTTTTTGTAACCCTCTAAAGCGGCAGCCATAAGGGGGGTGGATTGTTCATTGTCTCTGGCATTCACATCCGCGCCGTTATCCAGCAAAAGTTTTACCAGGCGGCATCTTACTTCCTCTTCGCTGTCACCTTCACTGCATACGGTCATTAAAGCCGTACTGCCCAGTTTGTTCTTTGCCTCTAAATCTGCTCCTTTCTCAATTAAAAATTTTGCAAATTTTTCCTTTTTTGTAACCATTGCCAGCATGAGTGGTGTAACACCGTCATTATTAGGTATGTCAATGTCTGCCCCTGCATCTACTAAAGCCTTGGTTATTTTAAAATTACCTTTGCCCACAGCAAAATGTAACGGTGCGAAACGATAAAGTTTTTTGGTTTTGTCAACTCCTCCTCGATTTATATCGACGCCTTCGGCAATTAATAAATCGACTATATCGGCATATTGCCCGATCACTGCACCTGTNNTGCATTCTCATAATCTCCCTTAACAATTGAATTTATAAATTCTATATCAAGGGTACTTTGGCGATATGGATTTAATTTCCTCATAATGTACAAAAAAATCAAAAAGATTAGCAATGATATTAAAATTCCATTAATTATTATACTCATTAACACCTTCTTTTGACGTCTATATTGTCAGTTGTTCATTTGGCGTACGGCCTATGCCCTACCTGATGGGTCTGGCTGATATAAATAAATAGCATAAATCAGAGAAAATATCAACCACCAGGTACTGTAGTAAAATAAAAAAAACTCTGTGTTCTCGTTTTAACGTTTCCTCTGTGGTAAAATTAAAACAGATACAATTACTACAAAAACGGAGACATAATATGAGCAGAATAAAAATTCTTCAAATCGGTATGGGGCCATTGGGTCAAAAAATATCCGGCTATATCCTTGAACGGGAAGGCCTCGAAATCACCGGGGCAGTGGACAATGACCCACAAAAAATAGGCAAAACCCTGAGGGAATTATCCGCTGGTGACCTCGATTTACCGGACATCCACATATCCGGTTCCATTAAACCGGTTATTACCAAAAACAAACCGGATGTTGCCATATTAACCACGGTTTCGCGCATGGAACAAATCGTAAACCAGGTGGAAGAAATTGTTTCCTTTGAAATCCCGGTGGTATCTACCTGTGAAGAGTTGGTTTTTCCCTGGAACACCTCTCCCCAACTGGCGGAACGCATCGATAAAGTGGCCAAAGAGCACAATGTAGCTGTCCTGGGCACCGGGGTTAACCCGGGATTTTTGATGGATACGCTGCCCACCTGTCTCACCGCGGTTTGCCAAAAGGTAAACACAATAAAAATCACACGCCTTCAAGATGCAACCTACAGGCGGGTGCCTTTTCAACAAAAGATCGGCGTGGGTTTGACACGGGAAGAATATGAAAGAAGGATCAATCAAGGTAACTTCGGGCATGTGGGATTGCGAAATTCCATGGAAATGATTGCTCATCGTATGGGTTGGGTGCTGGAACGGTACGAAGAAACCATCGAACCGGTGATTGTAGAAGAACAAATCGAAACAGGCTTGCTAACTATTAAAAAAGGTGATGCCGCGGGCATCCATCAAATTGCCAGGGGATATGTTAATGGACAGGAACGTATTACGATGATTTTCCGTGCAGCCATTGGAGAGCCGGAACCGCGGGACATTATCGAAATCGATGGAGAGCCGCCCATTGTCTCAATTATAAAAGGAGGAGTGAATGGAGATATTGCCACCTGTGCCATTGTTATCAATGCCGTAAAACAAATTCTTCAAGCGTCTCCCGGTCTAAAAACCATGGTGGATTTACCTGTGGTGTCTTATTTCTCTTAGGTTTTTTTGCCTGGTGACTTATTTTTCTTTCAATCGTGGATGATTCTCTTATGTCCCCGGGGACAGGTGCCCCAGGTGCAGTCGTAAAACCCCTCGTCATACTCTTCCCGTGTTTGATAGTGCCGCGCACAATAAATTTTACCGCACGTTGGACAGTAAGCATCCACGCCTTCCTGTCGATGATTTTTTTTCATGAACGTATGAGCCAGGGAGAGGTTTTTTTCCTCCAGGTGTTTAAATAATTGGGGGGCCAGGCTCTTGTCGAGGGAGGTACTGTGGGAAATGCCGGAAAAAACCAGGGATTCATCTTTATCAAACCGCCCACGGCCTAATTTAAATTTCACGGCAATCTCACCGCAGACCGAGCAGGGAAGGTGATATTCCCCCTCCGCTGCTTTAAGCACGTTTTGGATAGGTTTTTTAATAATCTTTTTCTCGTCAGACAATCGTTCCAACTCTGCAGATAAAGCCAGGTGGCAGTAGTTAAAGGCTTCTTCCGCCTCCTGGTTCAGATGGCGGCTGTCGTTTGTGCCCAGGCTTACTAATTCACTGCTCACCTGGGCGAACCGGTTTTGGGCAGCCTTTAAAAATTTTCTGGCACTATCCTGGAATTGGCGTTTACCTTCCGCACCTTCCACCCCGGCTGAGAGCATTTGCCAGGCTGCCACCACGCTGTAATAGCATTCCTTTACATCACCGGTCCACAGGTTCCTGGTGCTTTCATCCAGGTCTGTCCTGGTTCCCAAATACTCGATTATTTCATCTTTTACCTTTTCTAACCCCGAAATATATTCCCTTATTTTCCAGGTTCTTTCTTTGGCATCGGATTGATTGTTCATTTTCCTTTTCTGATGATTGATTCTAAATTATAATCCAAATTAACGGTCAAATCAATAGGAAAGGAAAAATGGCCGGTTCATTTTTTTCCCGGGAATACTTGACAATTCAAAGGTCTTACAATAAGAT
>WVZO01000305.1:0-320 GCA_011772425.1 Candidatus Aminicenantota bacterium | reverse complement strand
CGCTTCTTTGAAAAATCCGGGACAGTGGATCCCGAAGCTTCTTACTATGTCCCCCTGGAAAATGTCGTCAACCCCGATAACCAGGACATTAAAACCATGGTAGACCGGGGGAGGTATTTCTCTATTTTTGCCCCCAGGCAGAGCGGCAAAACCACTTACTTGACACATTTCTGCAAAGAATTACATAAAGGCCATACTGTATAAAGAAACGTTTGTTAAGATTGTGTTTGATAATGTCAAATACAGACCCAATGATAAAGAGCAGTCATGGTTGGAGCAGTACGGACTGGTAAAAAGAAAAGGAAAAGAAACAGTGGTTG
>WVZO01000015.1 GCA_011772425.1 Candidatus Aminicenantota bacterium | reverse complement strand
CCAATAAACGCACGAACCGGGTTCCTGTAAAATTAGAGGAAGGAATCGATGCCTCAGATATAACAAACATTAAATATACTGCCGATCTCCAGGTGGAACGCATCCGGGGAAAATACAAAAACACCGCCTGGGTGGGTGAAAGAGGTAGCAGGCAAAAAAAACTTAAAACTTTTAACATGTCCATCCTGACTCCTATAAAACTCTATCAGAACTTTTTTTTGTCTCCGACGGCCAGGGGGCTCTTTTCGAGAAAACTGCCCCCTGGACCCCCGCAAAAGCTTTTCATAAAAAAAGTAAGTTGAAGGCTTCCCCAAACGTTTGAAACAACATCCCTCTTTTCAATTCATGTCAATTTCAAATGTGGTTACCTGGCTGGTTGGCTCTGGTAAGGAAGCCTTCGAGATGGTCCGAAGGACCTTCTGCGGCTGTTGACGCTATGCGCCGCGGGCCTGGACCCCCGCAAAAACTTTTGATTAATTTCATTGGTTTACGGGTGAAGGAAATGCGCTCATGATTGACTGTCCTTTTTTCCTTGATATTATCCGAATAATCAGTATAATGTAATTTATCGTTAAAACAAGAATTAAGCATGTGTCTTTCTTTGTCAGTGCGTCAATGCTGAATCCACAGGTCCATGGTCATGTGGCTTTACACTTACATGTAAAAAGGTAAAACAAGGAGCTGCAACAAAAAAGAGGAACAACCGGCTGGTAATGAACAATAAAAAAAAGAAAAAATTTGAACGTATTCTAGGAGTTATTGCCCTGGTGACGATTATCGCGGCCTGGATAGGGGGAGCACTGCGGCAGGAGGCAGACCTGCTGCCGTTTTTGAAGGAAGCACTGCCCGGGCCAGAAGTTCTTAAACCTGTTTCTGCGGGAATCTATGCAGGATATGCAGCAAAAGAGTCCAAAGACCAGGACAAACCGGTGATAGGTTATGCAGCCATTGGCAAAGCCACTGGTTATGGAGGACCCATGCGGGTGGCCGTGGGTGTGGACCTATCCGGCAAGATCTCCGGCATCACCATCGTGGACCACAAAGAAACAATCCCGTTTTTCCGCAAGGTCCTGGCCAAAGAGTTTCCCGGTTCCCTGATAGGTAAGAGCTATTCACATTCTTTCCTGCCGGGAGAGGATGTGGACTCTGTTTCCGGCGCGACCCTTTCGCTAAATGCGCTGCTTAACTCGACCCGCCAGGCCCTTCGCCAGGTGGCAGGAAAAACCTTAAACCTGCCGGTAGAACCGGAGAAAGCAAAACCCCTTTGTTTCGGTTTACCGGAACTGATCCTGCTGCTGCTCTTTGCAGCAGGTTTTGCCGGTTACAGCAAAAAAATAAAGCAAAAACCCAGAATCCAAAAGACCATGCACTGGGTCTCCCGGATCATGGGCATGCTGCTGCTGGGCTTTGTGTATACCATTCCTCTATCTATTATCAATATTAATTCCCTTTTACTGGGGTACTGGCCCGACTGGCACACCCATTTGTATTGGTATATGTTAATAGTGGGAGTTTCGCTGCCATTGATATTGATAGAAAAAAGCCCCTATTGCGATACCTTCTGTCCGTTTGGTTCGACCCAGGAGGTACTTAAGGTTATCGGTGGTGCCAAACCAAGAATTCCTTTGAAATACCATTCGTATATGCGCTGGATTCAGCGCAGCCTGGCCTGGGCCGCTGTGGTGCTGGCACTGCTCTTTCGCAACCCTGCTCACGTGAATGTGGAGGTGTTTGGCACATTCTTTAACCTCACCGGTACTTATTTTCAATTCGGACTGCTGGCAGTGGTGTTGATCGCTGCCTTATTTATTACCCGTCCCTGGTGTAATTATCTCTGCCCCCTGCGCGCGGTTTCCGATTACATCCGCTCGATGAAACAGTGGATCAGAGGGTCAGACAGTCATAGGGCAGACGGTCAGAAGGTGAGAAGAGAAGGTCGCCGAGGGGCGGGGGGTTGACAATAGACGTGTAAACAGATAAAATGAACTTTAATTTAAGAGTAAGAAAATGAAAGGAAAAACTATACCTTACAAAAATTTTTCGTCATTTATACTGCGGTCTCCACTGTTTTCGTTCGACTTTATCGAATCCCTGACATCCGGCAAAAATATCTCCGAGGAGCAGTTATTGGAGGTATGTAAAAACCCGGTGGTGGATGAGGCGCTTTTTTTAGCTTCGCCTGATCTTCATGCCCAGCTTCACGCACGGTTAGAAGGGAAATTAACCGATAACAAAAAAGTCAGGCGGCTGCATTATGGGTTGATGCGTTATGTTCTGCGGATGTCCACCCGTCCCACACCGTTCGGGTTATTTGCGGGATTCAATGTGGGGAATTGGGATGAGGAAACACGAGTGGAACTTCCACCCCAGGAAAAGTATTCACGCCATACGCGGTTGGATATGAATTATCTCTGCGCCCTGGCCCAGGAATTGGGTAAGCACCCGGTGATTAAAGAAAAAATCAAGTGGTATCCCAATTCCAGTGTCTACCCGGTAGGCAATCAACTGCGTTACGTGGAATACCGGTACCGGGAGGGAGCCCGGCGCACTCACCATATCGTGGCAGTAGACCACTCGGAGTACCTGCAGAACGTGTTGGATGTGGCTGGCAAAGGTGCCTATTTAAAAGACCTGGCTGGACTCCTGGTAGATGAAGAAATCAGCGCTGAAGAAGCCAGGGAATTTATCGAAGAATTGGTCAGCAGCCAGTTACTGGTCAATGAACTGGAACCGGCTATCACCGGACCGGAATTCCTGAACCAGATCCTGGCGGTATTGGAAGGAGTGGAGGGCATCGATGATGTCCGGGAAAATATTGTCCACATTAAGAACTTGTTACAAGAAGTAGACCAAAGCAAGATCGGCACCACGGTTTCCTATTACCATCGCATCGCCGAAGACCTCAAACCGCTAAACACCACGTTTGAATTGAAATTCCTGTTCCAGACCGACATGGTCAAGCCTGTTGGTCACTGTGTCGTTGATGAAAGCGTTGCCCAGGATTTATTGGAAGGTATGGATGCGCTAAACCGGTTAAGTCGAAGACCCTCGGCCACCACATTGACGCAATTCCGCGATGCTTTTTTTGAACGGTGGGAAACCAAAGAAATACCGCTGCTCCAGGCGTTGGATACCGAAGCCGGTATCGGGTACAGGCAAACCCGGGATGCCGGTGATGTGGCGCCGCTGGTGGATGACCTGGCCGTACCGGGATCAGGTGAATCGAGCCAGGAGATCAATTGGAACCCGGTGACTTCTTTTTTGTTAAAAAAATACCGGGAATCCCTGGCAAATAACAGCTACGAAGTAGAAATCACGGAAAAAGAATTGGAGCCTTTCGAGCCTGTTTGGAACGACCTTCCCGACTCCCTGTCCACCATGGTGAAGATTGTTGAAAACAAAAGTGATAAATACCCCAAACCCAGGGTCTTAATGGGCGGTTTTGGCGGTTCAGGCGCAGGCAATCTGTTGGGTCGCTTTTGCCATGCGGATGAGACGACAGATACATTTGTTAAGGAGATTACCAAAAAAGAAGGGGAATTGAACCCGGATGTGATCATGGCTGAAATTATTCATTTACCCGAATCGCGGGTGGGGAACGTGCTGCTGCGGCCCGTGCTTCGCCCCTATGAAATACCTTACCTGGCAAAAGCTGCGGTGCCTGAAGAATTTCACATTAAGGTGGATGATCTCATGGTATCTGTCAAAGCCAACCAGGTGGTGCTGCGGTCGAAACGCTTAAATAAACGAATTATCCCCCGCCTCACCAATGCCCATAATTATTCTTATAATGCGCTCCCGGTTTACCATTTCCTGGCTGACATGCAAACCCAGAACCTCAGGGGCGGAATTGGATTTAACTGGGGACCTCTTGCCAATGAATACGACTTCTTGCCCCGGGTGATTTATAAAAATTTAATCTTTAACCCGGCCACCTGGAACATTCGCAGGGATGATTTAAAAGATATCGTAAAGATAAAAGAAGATGATCCCCTGTACGGTGCTATCCAGGAGTGGCGCACAAAGCTGCGCATGCCTGCATATGTGTGGTTGGCGGACAGCGATAATAAGTTGTTCATCAACCTGGAGAACCTCATGTGCATTCGCACCCTGTTTTCCGTAACCAAAAACAGGGGAGGTTTCCAGTTGGAGGAATTCCTGTTCGATCCTGGCAATTCTATTGTCAAAGGCGAAGAAGGTGTATTTACCAATGAGTTTATCTTTTCTTTTTATAATGCCGGGAAACTGGATGCCGATTCCCAACAAGCGCAGCAGCAGCAAGAAGACCAAGCGAATAATAAATAACAAATAACGTAAAAAATAACGAATAAAAATGGAAGCCAATACGAAGCAAGAGCAAACGCAAGAACAACATACCGCACTAAAGCGGACATTTATCATTGGGGATGAGTGGTTGTATTATAAATTTTATACCGGTCCCAAGACCGCTGACCTCATCCTGACGGAGATGATAAAACCCATCACCGAGCAGCTTTTAGCCAACCGGTTGATCGATTACTGGTTTTTCATCCGCTATGCCGACCCCAAGCTGCATACGCGGGTACGTTTTCACATCCCTGACGCCAAAAACATGACACCCGTGATCCTGGCGGTGCGATCGTCTGCTGCCTGGTTCATCCAACACAACCTGTTAGCGAAAATCCAGGTGGATACCTATGAACGGGAAGTGGAACGCTACGGTATTCATTCCATGGACCTGGCGGAAAAAATATTTTTCTTTGACAGTAAAATGATCGTGGATATGCTCTCGTTGATTGAAGGGGATGAAGGCGAACGGATTCGTTGGTTGTTTGCGCTCCGGGCTGTTGAAAGTATGCTGGAGGACTTTCAATTTGACATGCAGCAGCGGTTCGACCAGGTCACCATGCTGAGAGAGAATTTCGGCAGGGAATTTAATATGAACCGCGGCTTGAAAGACCAGATGGAAAAAAAATTCCGGGCCAATCGTCCGCAAATTAATGAATTGATGGATCGCTCCAACGATGAAGTCAGTGAAATGTACCCGTTGTTCCAATTACTGACGCAAAAATCCGCTGCTGTTAAGCCATTTGTAAAGGAAATACTGGATTTAAACCAAAACAATCAGCTGCAGGTACCATTGAATGATTTATTGGCCAGTTACAGCCACATGATGATCAACCGCTTGTTTAAATCCAAACAGCGACTGCATGAACTGGTGGTTTATGATTTCCTGCACCGCTATTACAAGTCCGAAATTGCCCGGCAAAAGTACGCTAAGATAAATATCGAAAAGAAAAAAAAGAAAGAAGAAGAAAAAAAGAAAAAGAAAGAGAAAGAGAAAAAAGAGTAAGCAGCTGGCAGTTGGGAGTAGACAATCAAAAAGCAGCGAGGATGAACAGAAATGAAGAAAATTGTTACAGGTATAATATGTTGTGCTTTAATGGTTAGCGTCTGGGGATATGAAAACTCAAATTATTCCCCCCAAGAACAGGAACGAATCCTGGAAAAAGTCGAGGTGGTTAACGTACTGGTGCCGGTACGCGTGTTCCAAAAAGGGAATCCCGTGGAAGGCCTGCAAAAAAAAGACTTTCAACTCTATGAAGACGGAAAACTACAACAAATAAACACCTTCCAGGTCATCAGCCGGCAAATTAAAAGCGATATAGAAACGACTCCCTTGAAAAAAAAGGAGAAAAGTCGATTCTTTGTACTTATTTTTAATATTTTTGATTTTAACCAGGATGTGGCCAACGGAATTGATACATTCTTTAATACCATTTACAGGGAAACCGATAGGGTTGTCATTATTACGCCGGATAGAACCTTTAATATCGATAATTCCAGGGAAATGATCCGCTGCTTACCTGTGTTGAAAAAAATCCTCAGTTTATATTCAATGAAAGCCAAGAGTGAACTGAACCGGGTATTTACACGTTTGGATGAGGAAGTCAATCAATTTTTTCAAAACTACTTTGTAGACCAGGCGACAAAGGTTTTTTTAAGCAATTATAAACGCATCTGGGATGACTATGCGAAAAAATATTTAATCCCGGATGTAAAAAAATTTTACTGGTTTGCGGATGTATTGAAAAATATCCAGATGGAGAAATGGGTTATTGTGTTTCAGCAGCGGGAGGTTTTTCCTCAATTCGGTTCCTTCAGCCGGATTGAACAGAAAATAAGAGATTGGATTACCGGACACTTTGACAAGCCCACCACCCCCCTCCTGGAACAGATGCTGCAAAAATTAAAATATTCCTTTAAAGTATCCCAGAGCTTTCCTTTGCAGGAAATCCAGGAGGCTTTTTTCAAAGCCAATGCCACGTTTCACGTATTATTATTCCGATCTCGCCGGACCACAACATCCCAGGATTTCGACTATTCTGAGACAGTATCGGATTATGAAAACAGCTTCAGGGCAATCAGCAGGGCTACTGGCGGGGATGTCATTTTAACCAACAAATTACAGGAATCCCTGGAAAAAGTCTCGGAAAGAAAAGATGTATATTATATTTTATCTTATGCACCCGGGGAAAAGCATAACAAAGATCGAAAAATAAAAGTAAAAGTAATTGGTAACGGGGGATACAATATCTTCTATATTAAAAAACTAAAGTTGAATCCCCAATTTGAAGAAGAAAAAAAAACCTCACAAATCGATACAACCGGTTTTTCCTTTAAGAATAGACGCTTAAAGGTATCGTTGGTTAATTATTTAAGAAAAGAAGTGGAGGGCAAAAAACTCGGACTTATAGAGGTACGGGTGATGGTGATGCGGGAAGGGAGTGAGGAGTTGGTATATGATAAATCCAACGTTTTACAGGCAACCAGGGCCAAAATCAAATTAGAGATACCCTTTCTTTCCCTGGACAAGGGAAAATATTATTTAATCATTGATTTAACGGATAAATTAACCAACAAGTCCAAAATTTTTACGCAGCCCATTACCATTTGATGATCCCGTTCTCCTAACTTCTCTTTTCAATCTGGTGAATAATATCGTAGAAAATGAAGTAATGAAAGGGTAGAAATATGTACCAGTAAACTTTTCCAAAGAAGCTCCGGGTGGTAAAAAATGCACTCACCGATAACACATTTTTAGCCCCTTGCTGGTGGATATTAAACTTCAACCAGGCCTTACCCGGCAATTTCATCTCTGCTCGCAGCAGCAGCATTTCATTTTGTTTCAGGTCCTCCACCCGCCAGAAATCAATGACATCATTAATTCGCAGCGAAGAATCACTCCGCCTGCCGCGAGATGTCCCCACTCCCATGAGGATTCGGTCGATCATACCTCGAAGCCTCCATAATAAGTTACTGTTAAACCAACCCTGTTTTCCACCGATTTTGCAAATATTCTTGAAAATCGATGTTTTATTTTTTGTCGTGGGAATCGAATAGGAACTGGTATACCCTGGAGCTTTTGGGAGCTCATTCAGTTTCATGGCCAGTTCATGAGCAGGCGGATAGGCATCAGACCAGCGGGTATGAATTTCATCCTGCTCCTCCCGCGTCATCGCTCTAAGCACAGCTTCCTTGTAGGTAAGTTGGGAAAAGGGCAATATCTTTTCTATATCGTTGTTTTGACAAACCACTTCATTTTTGCATCCCCCCATCAAGCACATGGTCATCCTGGCAGGTACGGGAGTAAAGAGACTGGTAATATAGGCAAAAAACCTGGAAGTGGAAAAAGGAATCGGTATAAAAATCCTTTTTTTACCCATTATATTAGCAAGGATTTTCATCATTTGTTGATAGGTTAGAATTTCTCTTCCACCAATATCGTAGGATTTTCCTTTTGCTTTCGTTGTTTCCAGGACACCCACCAGGTATTTTATCACATCCCGAATAGAAATAGGCTGGCATTTGGTCCTTGCCCAGGTAGGAGAAGGATAGACAGGGAATTTTTTTACCAGGTTTTTTAGAATCTCATATGAGGCGCTTCCCGAACCGATAATAACGGCTGCCCGGAGTACGGTAACCGGGATCACTCCTTGCCGGAGATCCTCGGCCACCTGCATCCGGCTTCTAAGGTGGGGCGATAGACTTGAATTAACATCACCAAGGCCGCCCAGGTAGATTATTCGACTCACAAGATTCTCTTCTGCTGCTTCCCTGAAGTTCCTGGCCGCCTGGATATCTGCTAACTCAAATTGCTTTTCCCCCAGCAGCATCGAATGAATCAGGTAGTAAGCCGTATGAATTCCTTGCAACGCTTTTCTTAACCCCTCTTTATCAAGCGCATCCGCCACAACAACTTCGACCTCTGGCCATCTCTCTTTATATTCCGGGGAATCCGCCCTCACCATCACCTTGACCTGGTATCCCCTGGCAAGAAGTTCCGGGACCAATCGGCCACCGACATACCCGGACGCACCGGAAACCAGGATTTTGCCAATTTCAGGCTGAGGTGTGGTGGGTAAATCGAAACAAAAGAGTTGATCGGCATTCCACTTCATGTTGAAAATTCCTCCAAAAGACTAGCGTTAAAATATAACGACTTTAGTTCAATTTGTCAAGAGTCTTTTATTAATATTCTGTAAAAACGCGCAAAAAAAACAAAGTTTTGCCATTTGGGACCCTTCAAAATTTAAGGGGACAAAATTTAAGGGGACAGGCAAATTTTTAACCTAGCCCGCCCCTTTCCTTCTCCCCTTTCCTACGAAAAAAGGGGTCAAGGGAGAATTTCATTTTTTGGGGAACTTTATTTTAATTGTTGTGCCCTTATCACGTGTTATGGTTATTGAACCCTCAATCTGATCGGTGAGCATTTTTACCAATTTCATCCCCAGCGAATCCGTTTCCTCAAGGTTAAAATGCCCGGGCATCCCCACCCCGTTATCCCGGACCGTCAATTCATAAAACGGTGCTTCTACCGGTTGTATGGAAATATAAATATTGCCCTTTTTACCACGGGGAAACGCGTGCTTTAAAGCATTGGAAATCAACTCGTTGAGAATCAATCCGCAGGGGATGGCGGTATCGATATCAGCAGTTCTCCGGGAGAATCAAAACCGTGCAAATCAGCGGTTTGGGGAGATGCATAGGTGATGGTTCTCTCCAGGTCGCTGACGGTTACTGCAACCGGGACCGTCTCGGCTATTGCCCTGTACTTCTCCTCTGAAATCCGCAGAGCTTTTTCTACCCGTTGGCGCTGCAGAATTTCCGCTTTCAATGCCAGGGTCTTTTTCTCCAGCTTATTCACCAACCGCTCACTGTAAAGTTTGGAAATTTCTTCCTTATCCATTAAATCCGGCGGTCTGCCCGGTTTTAGCTTTCTTTTTTCCGTATCTTTAAGCAATGCCTGTATAGTCTCTATAAAAGCGGTTGGCTCCATGGGCTTTCGTAAAAATCGATCAGCTCCCAGTTTTAAAGCTAACTCTTCATCTTTGTTATCCGTATAAGTGGCACTATAAAAAATAAAGGGCAGATGCCCGAGTTTGTCGCTGGCTTTACACTCGCGGCACAATTGAAATCCATCCATTACCGGCATGAGGATATCTGAAATGACCAGGTGAAAGGTTTCTTTTTGCAGCTTTTCCACTGCTTCCGCACCATTGGCAGCACTGACCACTGCAGACCCGCTTCCCCTAAATAATGTTTCCAGGAGAAGGCGAGCCTCTATATTATCATCCACGATAAGTATCTTCTTTTTCATTGGCTCATTCCAACCGGTATTATTTCAGCATTGGGGATAATGTAGCAAAAAGAAAAGAAAATATCAAGTGTTTTTAGCGCAATAAGTCAGTAATTCTAATTTTAGAATTTTATTCACA
>WVZO01000715.1 GCA_011772425.1 Candidatus Aminicenantota bacterium | reverse complement strand
AAACACCGGACCATGTGGCCCTTATCGGGCAAATTCCAAATCCCAAATCCCAAATAACAAACAAAATCACTTACAGCGAATTAAATCGAAAATCAAACCAACTGTGCCATTTGTTAATGCAAAAAGGTGTCAAACCCGATACCATTGTTGCCCTGTTGGTAAATTGTTCCATCGAAATGATCGTGAGTATCATGGCTGTATTAAAAGCCGGCGGGGCCTATTTGCCCATCGACCCGGAATACCCGGAAGAACGAATAAAATACATGTTAAAAGACAGTGGAGCCAGGGTTTTGTTGAGTGAGGTGAGTGAGGTAAGTAAGGTAAGTGGGGGAATTGATGTGGTAAAAATCAATGAATTGAGCGAGCTACTCCCTACTCACCTTACTCACCCTACTCACCCTACTCACCCTACTCACCTATGCTACATCATCTACACCTCCGGCACCACCGGCAAACCCAAAGGCGTGATGATCCAACATAAAAATGTTGTCCGCTTAATGTTTAACGATAAATTCCAATTTGATTTTAATGATAAAGATGTATGGACGATGTTTCATTCGTACTGTTTTGATTTTTCCGTGTGGGAGATGTACGGGGCATTGTTGTACGGTGCCCGCTTAATAGTCATACCCCGGATGATGGCACGGGATACAGTCCTTTTCCTGGAACTGTTAAAAAAAGAAACCGTGACGATTTTAAACCAGACGCCCTCTGCCTTTTACCGGTTGAGCGAAGAGGAACTGAAACAGGAGAAAAATGACCTGAAGTTAAAATATGTAATTTTCGGGGGTGAAGCCCTCAACCCACTAAAATTAAAGGCATGGAAAACCAGGTACCCAGATACCCAGTTGATTAATATGTTTGGTATCACAGAAACCACGGTTCATGTCACCTACAAAGAGATAGCAGACCAGGAGATCAATTCCGGCATCAGCAATATTGGTAAACCCATTCCCACGCTGCGTACTTATGTCATGGACAGCAACTTGAACCTGGTCCCTATCGGTGTTCCCGGTGAGTTATGGGTTGCTGGAGAAGGTGTGGGCAGAGGGTATTTAAATTGCCCGGAATTAGCGGCAGAGAAGTTCTTAGTTTGCTATAGGTCCTATAGGACCAATAGGACCTATATTCCTTCTAAAAAAATCTACAAATCCGGTGACCTGCTTCGCATCTTAGCTGATGGTGACCTGGAGTACCTGGGCCGAATCGATCACCAGGTCAAAATCAGGGGGTTCCGCATTGAACCGGGAGAAATCGAAAATCAATTATTGAAGCACACCAACATAAAAGAAGCTGTGGTGATGATGAAAAAAAAAGAACCCCAGGATAATCATTTATGTGCTTATATCGTTTCTGATACCCAATTGGCAGTATCGGAGTTGAGAGACTATTTATCAAAAAATTTGCCCCATTTTATGGTCCCTTTACATTTTGTTCAATTGGATAAAATCCCTTTAAATTCAAATGGCAAAGTAAATAGAAAATTATTGCCGGATCCTGGATTAAAAGCCGAGGGAAATTATATTGCCCCTGGCGATGAAATAGAAGAGAAATTGGTAGAGATATGGTCCCAGGTACTGGGGATAGAGAAGGAGAATATCGGCCTGGATTCCGACTTTTTCGAGTTGAGCGGCCATTCCCTGAAATTAGTCATTGTGATCGCCAGCATACACAAAGAACTTGGAGTAAGGGTGCCCATGGAGAATATATTTACGAATCCTACCGTGAGAGAGTTATCGCGATATATAAAAGGGCTGGCAAAAAATGAATACAAATGCATAGAGCTGGTTGAAGAGAAAGAATACTATCCACTCTCGTCTGCCCATAAGAGAATGTACATTCAACAACAGATCGATAAGACACTTACAAACTACAACGTAACTTTATTTGTGGTCCTGGAAGGTGAACTTGACAGGAAGCGGATGATAGAGAGCTTTAGCAAGCTGATTAAGAGGCATGAAAGTTTAAGGACCGGTTTTGAAATGATAAATGAAGAACCGGTACAGAAGATCCATAAACATAAAGACGCAGACTTTGAAATAGAATATTATGATTTGACGGAGAACGGTACGGCATCCGAAGCGCAGATAAAAAAAGATTTTATAAGGCCTTTTGATCTGGCACGGGTGCCGCTGCTGCGGGTGAGACTCATAAAAACGGCAAAAAACAGGCAGACACTGATGGTAGACATGCATCATATAATCATGGATGGAACCTCTGTGGGGATTTTTATAAACGACTTTATGGCATTATATTCAGGGCAGGATTTACCGGTGTTAAAGCTTCGCTACAAGGATTTTGCCCAATGGCATAAGAACCAGAGCCGGTCAGGAAAAATGAAGGCACAGGAAGACTATTGGCTAAACGAATTTGAAAAGCAAGTACCTGTACTCAACCTCCCCACAGATTTTCCAAGGCCTGGGGTCCGCAGCTTCGAGGGTGATCGAATAACATTCGTGTTGGATAAAGAAGAAACAGGGTTATTAAACAGGATTGCAAAAGAGGAAGGAGCAACCCTCTTTATGGTGGTGCTGGCCCAATTCAATATACTTCTTCAAAAACTGAGCGGCCAGGAAGAGATAACAGTAGGCACCGGGGTAGCCGGCCGCAGACATACGGACCTGGTGCAGGTAATCGGGATGTTTGTCAACATACTGGCTTTAAAGAATTTTCCCGAAGGGAAAAAAACCTTTAAAGAGTTCCTAAGAGAAGTCAAAGCGAAAACATTAAAAGCCTTTGAAAACCAGGACTACCAGTTCGAGGTTCTTGTGGAAAAGGTTGGGGCCAGGAATGCTGTAAGTCGCCATCCTTTGTTTGATGTCGGTTTGGGCTTACAGAATATGGATGTGCCAGAAGTGAATATACCCGGTTTAACCCTGAAACCCTGCGAATACGAAAACAACACGTCAAAATTTGATTTAAGCTTAAATGCAACAGAGAAAGATGGAAGGATCGTCTTTATGGTCGAATATTGCACAAAACTATTTAAAAAAGAAACAGTGGAACTATTTATTAAATATTTCAAAGAGATTATTACCGCAGTGGCAGAGAATAGAAATGTTAGGTTGGAAGATATTCGCGTCTCTCATCATTTTTCATATCAGAAGATTAATAACCCTCAAATCAAATTCGGCTTTCAAAACAAAAATGGGAAAAACAACATATCAACAATAAGGAGATATAATTAAAATGAATAGGAATTATTTGATGGAACTTGAATTAACTGCAAACCAAAATGTTAAAGAGAATTATTCGCTGGATTACAAATTAGTTGCAAATCAAAATATCAAAGAGAAAAATTTCTGGTTAAATAAATTGTCAGGAGAGCTGACAAAAATAAACTTTCCCTGTGATTATAAAGGAAAAGAGAGTAATGAAGATCCTTTTGATGAGATAAAGTTTGAATTCATCGGGGACGTTTCCTCAAATTTAGTGACATTAAGCAGTGGTTCACACCATACATTGAATGTAATCCTGGTGGCTGGATTGGTGGCATTACTTTATAGATACACCGGTTCCCATGATATAATCGTAGGAGCACCAATTTATAAACAGGATTTTGAAGAGGATTTTATTAATACGGTACTGGTATTAAGGAATCGGTTAGAAACCCCCATCACATTTAAGGACCTGCTGATACAGGTGAGCCAGACGATTGTTGAAGCAACGGAAAATTTCAATTACCCGGTTGAATTGCTGCCGGAACAGTTGAATATCCTGTTTCCCGGAGGTGGTGATTTCCCTTTATTTGATATTGTCAGTTTACTTGAAAACATTCATGATAAACGTTATATCCGGCATATCAACACCAATATGATTTTCTCTTTTTTAGAAACAGGGGGAACAGTCGAAGGAGTCGTGGAATATAATCCGTCACGGTACCGCAAGAGTACCATAGAGAGAATTATTTCTCATTTAACGAACCTCCTTGAAGATGTTCTTTTGGACATAAATTTACCATTGGCGGCCGCCGATATACTGGCGGAGGAAGAGAAAAGACAGTTATTATCTGTTTTTAACGATACAAAAACCGACTTCCCGAAGTATAAATCAATCCAGCGGTTATTTGAAGAACAAGTAAACAGGACACCGGATCATACAGCGGTGGTATTTGAAGATAAACAGTTGACATATAGGGAATTGAATAAAAAAGCCAATCAATTGGCAGGGTTTTTAAGAAAAAAAGGAGTAAAACCGGATACCTCAGTGGGGATAATGATGGACCCTTCGATTGAGATGATTGCCGGGATACTTGGCATATTGAAAGCCGGTGGAGCTTATTTACCCATCGATCTCAAATTACCCGAAAATAGGATCTGCTCGATGCTGAAGGATGCCAATACCCCCCTCTTATTAACCAAAAGGAATATTAGCAAGGATCATTCACTGCTGTCCTTCAAAGAAATAGGGGTGGTTAAACAGGAACCCAGGCTGACCGGTGTGCGTCCCCAGATCAGAGATTTAGACAATCTGCCCTTTCTTGACCGCAGCCTGATCGATCATGAGAAATACAATCAATATATTGGTCTGGCTGCGGTTAAAGACAGCGTCTGTTTGCAGGGTACCCGCGGATGCCCGTTCAAATGTATCTACTGCCATAAAATCTGGCCCAAAACCCACATTGTCCGTTCAGCCGAAAATATTTTCGCAGAAGTCCGACGCCTTTATGATATCGGTATAAAACGATTTTCTTTTATCGATGATATTTTTAACTTAAATGTCAAAAACAGTACCCGGTTCTTTGAACTACTCATTAAGAACCATATGAAGGTGCAGCTCTTTTTCCCCAATGGACTGCGAGGGGAACTGCTCACAAAAGATTACATCGACCTGATGGTAGAAGCTGGCACAGTTAATGTGTCACTATCCCTGGAAACCGCATCTCCAAGACTTCAGAAGCTGATCAAGAAAAATTTAGATATAGAAAAGTTAGGGGAGAATGTCCGCTGCTTCTGTGAAAAACATCCCGGGGTCATTCTGGATATTCAAACCATGCATGGTTTTCCCACTGAGACCGAGGAAGAAGCGCTGATGACAATGGATTTTCTCAACAGCATGGAGTGGATCCATTTCCCTTATATCCATACGGTAAAGATATATCAAAATACGGAAATGGAGCAGCTCGCCCTGGAGCAGGGCATTTCAAAAGAAGTCATTCGCAAAGCTGCGGGTCAAGCATACCACCAATTGTCTGACACGTTGACCTTTGACAGGGACTTTACCTTAAAATACAAATCGGAATTCCTCCATGAATACTTTTTGTCGAAGAAGCGTTTGCTGCATGTGCTGCCTTACCAGATGAAAATATTAACCGAGGATGAGATTGCCCAAAAGTACAGTTCCTATTTAAATGTGCCCATTAACGGTTTAGAGGATTTGCTGGAATTTGCCGGGATTTCGAAAAATGAATTGAAGACGGAGGATTTTCCTGATCCGGATTATATGAAGGTGCCTCGTCTGAATGAGAAATTGAAGAAACTGGCCCCGGTGGTAACGCCGGCAGACGATGCGTTAAGGGTTTTAATTTTAGATTTATCCACTTTTTTCAGCATTGAAAAAGATGTTTTTTACAACATGGTTGAACCGCCTTTGGGCCCAATGTATATCCTGACCTATTTAACGCATCACCTTGGCAGTAAAATAAATGGTAAGATTATCAAATCTCGACTGGATTTTGACAATTACCAGGAGTTAAGGGACCTGTTGTCAGAATTTAAGCCGGATGTGATCGGCGTTCGCACACTAACCTATTATAAAGATTTTTTTCATAAGACCATCGATGTTATCCGGCAATATGGGATCGACGTTCCCATAATTGCTGGCGGGCCTTATGCTACCAGCGATTTTGCCACCCTATTGCAGGATGATAATATTGACGTAGTGGTGATGGGGGAAGGCGAAGTGACGTTCTGTGAATTAATAGAAAAAATTATCGAGAATAACGGTAAATTACCGGGGGAAGCGGTCCTGGAAAAAATCCCCGGGCTTGCTTACATACCCGGCAGGGCAGACCACGGCAGGAGGCCCGGCCGGGAAATCCTCTTCCTGGATGAAATGGAGGGGAAACTATCCGAAGAATTAACCGGGAATCCGGCGCCTGTGAACCAGCCGGCGGATTTAGCTTATGCCATGTTCACCTCCGGTTCCACGGGAAAACCCAAAGGGACATTGATAAGCCACCGCAATGTTATCCGGGTTGTCAAAGACACCAATTATATAGATATAGTAGAAAATGACCGGGTATTACAATTATCCAATTATGCCTTTGACGGTTCCGTATTCGACATTTATGGAGCGTTGTTGAATGGGGCAGCCCTGGTGTTGATAAAAAAAGAAGATTTATTTGAAATGGACAGGTTGAGGTGTATACTCAAAAATGAAGGAATAACCGTTTTTTTCACCACCACGGCCTTGTTTAATATGTTAGTGGAACTGGATATAGAATGTTTCAAAGGAATAAAAAAAGTTCTCTTTGGCGGAGAACGGGTTTCCCTGGAGCATACCCGGAAAGCCTTTGAATATTTAGGAAAAGGCAAAGTCCTTCATGTGTACGGCCCCACGGAATCCACTGTCTATGCAAGTTGTCATGAACTGGATGAAATAAAGGACGAATTGGGCACAATTCCCATAGGCAAGCCCTTATCCAATACAACAATATATATTGTGGACAGGAATCTACAACCGGTTCCCATCGGTGTATGTGGGGAAATAATCATAGGGGGAGAAGGAATTGCCAGGGGATATCAAAATTCACCGGAACTGACAGCAGAAAAATTTATCCTCAGCCCTTTTATAAAGGGGGACCGGTTGTATAAGACCGGAGATATGGCAAGATGGCTGGTGGATGGGAGTATCGAGTTTTCAGGCCGGAAAGATCATCAAGTAAAAGTCAGGGGCTTTCGCATCGAACTGGAAGATATCGAGATTCAATTGTTGAATCACAAAGACATAAGAGAAGCAGTTGTCCTGGTAAAAGAAAATGAAGGAAGAGATAAATACCTGTGTGCTTATTTCGTCTCGGATAAAGAGTTTGAAATACCTGAATTGCGTGAATATTTGAGCCATGAATTACCTGATTATATGATACCCGCCTATTTTGTAAAGTTAAAAGAGTTTCCGTTGACATCCAACGGTAAAATCGACCGCAACGCACTCCCTGGACCTTATGAAATAAGTTTAACCGGTCATGCCGATTATACGGCACCTGCAAATGCAATCGAAGAAAAATTAGTAGAAATCTGGGAACACGTATTGGGCAGAAAAGGGATCGGTGTAAACGACAGTTTCTTTGAAATAGGAGGCGATTCCATAAAAAGCATACAGATTTCGGCAAGAATGAATAAGGAAGGCTATAAGGTTGAAATGAAAGATTTCTTTCAGAATCCGACGATATCGGCATTAGCGCCTTTTGTAAAGAAGACCGGGGAAATTTCGGATCAATCGATAATCTCCGGCAACGTGCCCTTAACTCCCATTCAACATTGGTTTTTTGAGAATAAATTGACAGACCGCCATCATTTAAACCAGGCAGTGATGCTTTACTCGAAAAAAGGCTTTGATAAGGAAGCCATCGAAGCCGTATTTTTAAAATTACAAGAACATCACGATGCGCTGCGCATGATTTACAAGGAGGACAATGGAGATATTAAACAGGTAAACCAGGGAGTGGATTATCCCTTTTCTCTCCAGGTATTTGATTATAGAAATCGAAAAGATGCCGCTTCTGCACTGGAGGACAAAACCAATGAAATCCAGGCAAGCCTCTGCCTGGAAACCGGGCCGTTAATGAAACTGGGGTTGTTCCATTTAGATGATGGCGATCGCCTGCTGATGGTAATTCATCACCTGGTTATCGACGGCGTTTCCTGGCGGATACTATTTGAAGATATAGAAACCTTACTTCAGCAATACAGAAATGGTGAAGAACTGGTATTACCCGCAAAAACAGGTTCGTTTAAACAATGGTCGGAGAAATTATCCGAATATGCCGACAGCGAATCGTTTCTGCAAGAGAAAGCCTACTGGTCGAAATTGGAAGCCACCGACGTCCCCGACATCCGCAAAGACTTTGATGAGGCATCCAATATCATAAAAGACCTGGAAATGATATCCTTCAACTTAAGTGAAGAGCAAACCCATACTCTATTAACAAAAACAAATGAGGCCTTTGGAACTGAAATAAACGATATCTTGTTAATCTCACTGGGTCTGGCAATAAGAAAAACCTGGGGACATAACCGGTTGTTAATCGCTCTCGAGGGACACGGCCGGGAGGACATACTGGACCTTGATGTGAGCCGAACCATCGGTTGGTTTACCAGTTTATATCCTGTAATACTGGATTTATCTTATGAAAATGACCTGTCCCGCCAGATAAAAGAGGTAAAAGAAAGCTTGCGTCAAGTACCCCACAAGGGAATCGGGTATGGGATTTTGAAATATCTGGCCGGGACATTTAAATCCGATTTAACATTTAAATTAACCCCCCGGATTAGTTTTAACTATATGGGACGATTTGATGAGGATGTGGACCGGAAATCGTTTGAAATAGCCAGGGAGTCGGCCGGTAATCCCATGAGTTTAAGGGGAGAACGAAACGTTGAGCTGGAAATCACCGGGGCTGCAGCGAATAAACAACTGACCATGTCCATTTCTTACAATAAAAAGCATTTCAAACGGCAAACCATCGAAGCCTTGCTGAACCATTATAAAAATGAACTTATTCGTGTTATCTCCTATTGTAGGGAACAGGAAAGGAAACATCTAACCCCCAGTGATTTATCCTATAAGAAACTTTCGATAAACCAACTTGACCGCTTAACGGAACAATACCCGGTAGAGGATATATGGTCGTTATCCCCGATGCAAGAAGGTTTCTATTCTGTTGCCATTTCCATATCCGCAGGCGCTTCTTACGCATACTTTGAACAAATGGTTTATCATCTTCGCGGGGAATTGAATATCGTATATGTGGAAAAGAGTTTTAATGAACTGTTAAAGCGTCTTGAAGTATTGAGAACCGTGTTTATCCATGAAAAACTTGACCGGCCCCTGCAAATCGTATTGAAAGAAAGAAAAATAGATTTTTATTACCAGGACATACGGAACCTTCCCAATAAAAAAGCAAAAGCTTCTTTTATCAAGCAATTCAGAGAACAAGACAAACAGCGTTCCTTTGACCTGGGTAAAGATGTATTGATGCGTTTATCGATTATCCGGGAAGAGGATGATTTCTATAAATTTATCTGGAGCTTTCACCATATATTGATGGATGGGTGGTGCGTGGGGGTCTTATTTTCAGATTTCTTTGAGATTTATAATAGTTACCTGGAAGGAAGAGCATATCGATTACCACCGGTAAAGCAATTTCGACACTACCTGGAATGGTTGGAGAGGCAGGACAAGGAGGCAGGACTGGCCTTCTGGAAAAAGTACCTGGAAGGATATGAACAGCCTGTGGGTTTACCAAAGCCCCTGGACCGGTTGAGAGATGATAATAACTATAAACTGGAAGAACACCTTTTGACAATCGATGAGAAACAGGTGTCAGGATTAAATAATATTGCCGGGCAAAACCAGGTAACCCTCAATACGGTATTCCAGGCTTTATGGGGTATTTTGCTGCAGAAATATAATAATAGTGACGATGTTGTCTTTGGAGCCGTTGTATCCGGCCGGCCTGCGGAAATCGACAGGATTGAAGATATGGTGGGCCTTTTTATAAATGCCCTTCCCGTTAGAATAAAGAGCCACGGACAAGAAACCTTCACTCAATTCTTAAAATCCATACAAGAAGGCGCCTTACCCGCCAAAACCTATGAATATTTACCACTGGCAGAGATACAGTCCAACACCCCATTAAAGAGAAATTTAATCGATCATATGATGATTTTTGAGAATTATCCGTTCCAACTGCAATTAAAACGCAGTGACGGGGAGATAGAGCAAAGCACCGGTTTTAATCTCGAAAATGTGGAAATGCATGAACAAACCGATTATAATTTTAATATCATTGTTATCCCGGGGAAACATTACAAGGTGAAGTTTAGTTACAATTCCCTGGTGTATGAAAGCGATTTCATAGAAAAGGTCGGATTGCATTTCAACCAGATCATAAAACAGGTTATCGACAGTCCCGAGGTAACTCTAAGCCAGATAGAAATTATAACCGAAGAAGAAAAGCGGCAGATCCTGGAAGATTTTAATCGAACCGCCTCCCCCTATCCGCAAGATAAGACCATTCACCGGTTATTTGCAGAACAGGCAGAGAGGACGCCTGACAGCGTTGCCGTTGTCGGGCATGGATGCATGGATGCATGGATGCATGAAAATATCTCCATTACTTTCAGAGAATTAAATCAAAAATCCGATCAATTGGCCCGCTTGTTATGTGAAAAAGGTGTTGGCCCCGATGCCATTGTGGGCATTATGGTGGAGCGTTCCCTGGAAATGATTATCGGTATCCTGGGCATATTAAAAGCCGGGGGTGCCTATTTGCCCATCGAAGCGGATTACCCGGAAGAACGGATCAAATTCATGCTTGCCGACAGCGCAGCAAAGGTCTTGCTGGCTGCGCCAGCAGCTCAGGTTGAGGCTGAGGTTAAGGTTAAGGAAGAATCTATCGAGCTGATTGATATTTCTAAAGACTTTTCTCCCTCAACCTCAACCTTAACCTCAACCTTGGGCAAGGTTAGCTCGGCTAACCTTGCCTATATCATCTACACTTCCGGTACCACGGGAAAGCCCAAAGGAATCCTTACCACCCATACCAATGTCATCCGGGTGGTCAAGAGCACCAATTACATTGATTTAGATGAGAATGACCGGGTATTGCAGTTATCCAATTATGCCTTTGACGGCTCTGTATTCGATATATACGGGGCGTTATTGAACGGTGCGGCCCTGGTTATGGTAAGAGCCGATGATGTGTTATCGGCAGACAGGCTGGGGGATATGATCAAGAGAGAGAAAATATCGGTATTTTTTGTAACCACAGCATTGTTTAATGCGTTGGTGGAAGTAAAAATCGATTGTTTCGACAGGATAAGGAAGGTTCTCTTCGGCGGCGAACGGGTATCGGTGGAACATACCAGGAAAGCGCTGGAATACCTGGGTAAAAACAAGATAATTCATGTATATGGTCCCACGGAAACCACGGTATATGCGTCGTATTTTAATATAGACCATATCGGCAGCGGGGCGGCAACAATACCCATTGGTAAACCTATAGCCAACACGACAATATATATACTGGATAAAAATAAAAAACCGGCACCGGAACTGGGATATGGAGAAATATACATTGGTGGAACAGGCGTTGCCAGGGGATATCTAAACCGCCCGGAATTAACCGCAGAGAAGTTTTTTAACTATAGGTCCTATAAGTCCTATAGGTCATATAGTCTCTACTCTTCTGAAAAAATCTACAAAACCGGCGACCTTGCCAGGATGCTTCCCGGTGGAGATATCGAATTTTGCGGCAGGATCGATCAACAAGTGAAGGTCAGGGGGTTTCGCATCGAATTGGGCGAGATTGAATATCAACTGCTGGGAATAAGGGGGATAAAACAGGCCTGTGTGCTGGACCGTGAAAAAAAGTCCGGCGAGAAATATTTATGTGCCTATTTTGTAAGCGAACAACCGTTAGACCCGGCAGAAGTAAGGAATTTCCTCAAAATGCGCCTGCCGGATTGCATGGTTCCAACCTATTTGATCCCGGTGGAAACCATCCCGTTGACACCCAACGGCAAAGTGGACAGGCATGCGCTTCCCGCTCCTGAAGCCGATCCCGGGGCAGAGTATATTGCACCTGAAACCGAAAACGAAAAAATGATCGCCGAAATCTGGAAAGACGTCCTTGGATTGGAGAAGGTGGGCGTTGAGGATAACTTCTTCGAGGTTGGCGGGACTTCCCTGGATATCGTTCGCTTGAACAGCCGGTTGAAGGAAGCCTTAAAACGTGAAATCCCGGTGGTGGATTTGTTTCGCTATACAAGCGTCAGTTCATTGGCAGCGTATTTAAGCCGGGAAGAAAACAAGACCGGTTTTCCCGGGGATGACCGGGTTAACGCTGTCGAGAGAGGTAAAAGAGATAGAATGAGACGATTACAAAAAAAACAGGAGGCCAGATGAATAATAAAATGAAATTAACAGGCTTTGAAATTGCCATTATCGGTATGGACGGCCGGTTCCCCGGAGCAAAGAATATCGATGAATTCTGGAACAATTTAAAAAACGGGATAGAATCTATTTCCTTCTTTAGCGAAGAAGAGCTGCTGGAAACCGATATCCCGCCGGCGCAGCTAGAAAATCCCGATTATATCAAAGCCAACGGTTTTTTAGAAGGCATCGAGTACTTTGATTCGTCCTTTTTCGATTATACCCCGGGGGAAGCAATGCTCATGGACCCGCAGGTACGGATTTTTCATGAATGCTCATGGAAGGCATTGGAAGATGCCGGGTATTCTCCAGGTACCTACAGTGGGATAATCGGGGTCTACGGCGGTGCCTCCCCTAACTTTCACTGGGAAGCCAGGGCGGCATTATCCGGGGAAAGCATTAATGCCGGCGCATGGGCATCAACTCAATTGGCGGATAAAGATTACATTTGCACGCGGGTCTCCTACAAACTCAACTTAAAAGGACCCAGTTTTTCAATGAATACCGCCTGTTCAACGTCATTGGTGGCCATTCACGTGGCCTGCCAGGCCATATTAAACGGTGAATGTGACATGGCCCTGGCCGGGGGAGTCAGTGCCACGTTGGTGGAAAAGTGCGGTTATTTCTACCAGGAAGGCATGGTGGCATCGCCAGACGGCCATATCCGGGCCTTCACTGCCGGCCCCCACGGCATTGTGGCTGGAAACGGTGCAGTGGTGATAGTATTAAAACGGCTGGAAGATGCCATTGCCGACAGGGACCATATTTATGCCGTTATCAAAGGTTCTGCAATCAACAACGATGGACTGGGAAAAGTTGGTTTTACCGCCCCCGGCGTGGAAGGACAGGCCCAGGTCATCCGGTCCGCCCTATTGATGGCGGAAGTAGAACCTGAAACCATCGGTTATATCGAAACACACGGCACAGCAACAGAACTGGGTGACACGGTGGAAATCGAAGCATTAAAACTTGCCTTTAATTCCGATAAACGAAGGTTTTGCCCCATCGGTTCCTTAAAAACAAATATGGGGCACCTGGATGCGGCTGCCGGGGCTGCCGGGGTGATTAAGACAGCCCTGGCCATAAAAAACCGGCTTATTCCACCCAGCCTGCATTTCAATAAACCCAACCCTAAAATCGATTTTGAAAACAGCCCCTTTTATGTCAATAGGGGATTATCACCATGGGAAAATGGAACATATCCCTTACGGGCCGGGGTCAGTTCCTTTGGCATTGGCGGTACCAACGCCCACGCCATCCTGGAAGAAGCACCACAAATGGAGGTTTCGTCACCCAGCAGGGAATTTCAACTGCTTTTACTTTCCGCCAAAACAGAGGGCGCACTGGAACGAATCACCCGGAACCTGGCCAACCATTTAAAAGAAAATCCCGGTATTAACCTGGCAGATACCGCTTATACACTGCAAACCGGGAGGAAGGAATTTCAATACCGACGCATGGTGGTCTGCCCCACTCATAAACACCAGGAAGCCGTCGAGTATTTGACATCACCGGACTATGGAGACCTGCAAACCCGGACCGCCCTGGTAACCGAAAAAAACCGCCATCTGGTATTTATGTTTTCCGGCCAGGGATCGCAGTATGTCAATATGGGCCGCGACCTCTACCAGCATGAATCCGTATTCAGGGAGGAGGTGGACCGGTGTTTCCATATCCTGGAATCCTTAACCGGCAAGAACGTTAAAGATATTCTCTACCCGTTCTCTCAAGAGGGAGCCGGGGAGGATACAAGTCCTGATAAGATAAACGATCTCCTTTACTCCGGTCCGGTAAAATTGTTATTCGAGTATTCCCTGGCGAAATTATTAATGGCATGGGGCATCAAACCCCATGCCATGATCGGGCACAGTTTTGGTGAATATACCACCGCTGCCCTGGCCGGTGTATTCTCCCTGGAAGATGCATTAAAACTGGCGGTGCTGCGGGGCCGGTTGATGCAGAAAACCCGGGATGGAGCCATGATGAGTGTTCCACTCCCGGAAGCTGAACTCAAACCTTTGTTAAGCCCGGACTTATCCCTGGCTGCTATCAATGCCCCTGCTCTTTGTATTGTCTCAGGTCCCACCGAGTCTGTCAACCGCTTTGAAAAAGACCTGGAAGAGAAGGGACATGAATGCTTGCGCATCAATTTCCCCAGGGCCAGTCATTCCCAATTGATGGCTCCCATTTTAGAGGAATTTGCCCAACATGTCGGGAGAATCGACTTAAAAAAACCGCAAATTCCTTATATATCAGGACTAACCGGTACCTGGATTACAAAAGAACAGGCCACTTCCCCCCATTACTGGGCCAGGCACATGGCAGAAACCATCCGCTTTGCCGACGGTATCGGGAAATTAATAAAGGACATAAACCCGATCTTCGTACAGGTGGGTTCGGACAGGGGATTGCCCCTCGCTGTAAATCTACACCCCATTAAAAAGGAGGATAATTTTCCCATCAATATCATACGCCATCCCAAAGAAAAATACCCGGATTTATTTTACCTGTTGAGTAAAATCGGTCACCTCTGGATTTCAGGTGCCCGTATAGATTGGAGCAGTTTTTATCAGCAGGAGAGACGAAACCGCATCCCGCTGCCCACCTACTCCTTTGAACGCACCCCCTACACCGCCAGGGACAATATCCATAAAATCGCAGAGCAAATGGTGTCCGGAAATACCATATCCCCACATGACACGGCAGTGCTGATGAAACGTCCTGCAGCAGAAATTGAAAACGAATCTTCAATGCCCATGAATCGTAAACAGAAAAGAATCAAATTAAGCACAGAATATGCTGCCCCCCGGGATGAGATGGAAAAAACCTTCGTAGAAATATTTCAACAATTCTTTGGAATCGAACCCGTGGGAATATATGATGATTTTTATGAATTGGGCGGCGATTCATTAAAAGCGGTCCAACTGGCAGCCCTGATAAAAAAATCACATATCGATATTACCTTTCATCACCTGCTGCTTCACCAAAACATCCATGAAATTTGTAAGAATTTACCCCAACCGGGAAAATCCGACGCGGACATGGAAGCCATCGCACTTTATTTATCAAAAAAATACAATGCCTACGTTTATTACCGGACGTATCACCATGACGACCTCTCCTATCGAATATTATTCTTAGCCCATCAACCCTTTGACATCCGGCGGGTGCTGGAAGATACAGAGAATAGAGCAGCCCCCGGCACCAACATTTATCCCCACTATATCACCTTCATTTCACCCGGGGACCGGGTCCCGGAATCCGGGGATATCGATAGAGATGTACTGCCGGAGCTCCTGGATTTAAAAAACAAGTTCAGTGCAAACGAACTGTACCTCATGCGGGAGGAATTAAATAAAAATGACCGGTTAACCGGTTTATTAAAAAAGAATAACAAAACCCGCAAATATGGCGTATCACCAACACAAAAAACCTTTTTAATACCTCCCTACAAAAACATTACATCCAATACGATATATTACTCCTATGATTTTTTCTATCCCCTGGACATCACCGCAATCCAAAAGATCGTCACTGCCTTGATTCAAAAAAATTCCCTGCTCAGATCTGTGATTGTAAAGCGAAAAGGCGTTTATACAGAGCGAAAAGAAGGTTATTTTATCAGGGAATTCGATTCCTTTGCCAATATCCGGATACCCTTTATCGACCTCTCCTCGTATTCACCAGCCTGCCAGGAAGACATTGCCACTCGACTGGGGCGGCACTTAAAAAAGCCTTTCGATGTATTAAATCATACCCTGTTTAGAATCGTATTAGTGAAGGTTACCCATACCCAGTACCGGCTGGTATTCCTGTTTAACCATCTTATATTTGACGGCGAAAGTGTCGGTATCCTTCATAAACAACTGCACAGCCTCAGCCAGGGCATCGAGGAACCAAAAGAGAAAGAAACACCGATAAAGGATTATCGCGATTACGTTAATTTCTTGAAAGAGCAGAATTACGAAAATATCCAATTGGAACCGTACATTCATTTCCCCGAGTATGCCCGTGCCATTGAAGAGATTTTAAAAAATTACCATGTCCAGGAATTGAAATATGAGGCGTTCGAATTGGATATTTCAATAATAAATGAACGATTTAAAGGTTATTATAATGAAATCGCCCTGGTGGTATATACGAAACTACTGGGTCAGTTATTCAAAGTTAATAAAGTACCCATCGAGTATATATCCAACGGCAGGGTTTATAAAGGGGCGGAATTTAATCACATCATCGGTGATTTTCCCGACAGCATCCCCGTACTTTTCCCCGAGGATGTTCACAGCAACCCCCGGGGGGTGCTGGATCATTTTATCCAATACAAAGAGTTTCTCAAGGCCAATAACCTCAATTTCCTCAACTATGCCTATAAAGGGTATATTACCGGTATCGACAATTACGCAAAATTGTTATCTCCCTTTACGTTTAATTCTATATTTGGGAATTATCATTATTGGAAAAAAATGGAGTATGAAGACGTGGAAAGAGAGAAAAGGGCGGGAAAACACCATCCCTATTTTTACATGAAAGTGTTGGAAGATTATGACGGCGCTGTATTGTATGTAACATTTTTACAAAATTCAGGTTTTGCCATAAAAGAGGTATTTATGAAAAATTATTTCGATCTGGTTCATCATTTGAATAATCAAGCATTCGGCCAGGAAGAGAACGTCAGCGCCGTTCTTATTAAAAACGAAAATTCTCTTGCCGACAGTTTAAGAAAATAAAAAAAAGGAGGTTAACGTGAAAACAACATTGATTTTAGCAACTATCCTGGTAACCGGGTTCTTACTTTACCCGGAAAAAGTCGCAACTCTTGACGAGTTAGCGAATCCTTTTATTATGCAAGTAGATGAAAGTCAACTCTACATTACTGACAGCGAAACAGTGTTAATCTACTCATTAAAAGATTATAAGCTTCAAAATAAGTTTGGGAAAAAAGGTGAAGGCCCGGGAGAATTTAGAATCAGCCCCACGATGAGTATGGGATCGGTAATGCTCGATGTTTACCCGGATTATCTTATTGTAAACAGTATGGGAAAGGTCTCCTTCTTTAGCAAACAGGGAAAATTTATTAAAGAGATGCGAACAATCTCTCCCCTGGGGATGTTTAAACAGATTGGCAATAGGTTTGTCGGTTATGGGTTTTCTATGGACAATGATGGAAATTATATGACAACAAATATTTGGGATGCAAAATTAAGCCGGGTGATAAAAGAGCTTCACCAGGAAAAGCAATGGTTTGTCCCGGGCAGTAAAATGGATGCATTCGGTCTGCGCACCGGATTTTTCTTTGTGGCGGATAACAAAATATTTGTTGAAAATGAAAAACGAAATATCCTTATATTTGATGAAAATGGCAAAAAACTGGGTTCGATTGATCCGGCAATTGAACCGGTAAAAATGACAAAAAGCTTTAAAGAAGGATTTCACCACTATTTAAAAACAACGGCTCGCTTCAAACAATTTTATCCGTTCTTGAAAGACATGTTGACGTTTCCCGATTATTTTCCCGGGATTCGTTTATACTATGCAGCGGATAACACAATTTATATATTGTCATGGAGGAAAAAAAACGGGCAAAGCGAATGCTTTGTATATGATTTAAAAGGTAAATTAATAAATAAGACGTATCTTCCCTTTATTGAACAAACTGAATTTTTCCAATACACGCAAACGTTTGGAAATGGTAAGTTTTATCAAGGGGTTGAAAGTGAAGATGGAGAAGTATGGGAATTGCATGTAACAGAGGTAAAGTAGTGTAAATTCACTGGAACCAGGGAATTTATTGAAAACATAATAAAGGATAAAGATAAGGAGGAAATATGAGACCAGTAACTATTTCACTAAAAATGGTTGTTTTGTTTGTATTTGCTGTGTTCTTTTTAAGCGTCTCATTAGGCGCTGAAATGGAAAGTAAAGGTTTTTCAATCGCTGAAATTGAGAAAACCGTTCAAGAGTTGATGGAGGAAGGGGATATCCCCGGTTTAAGCCTGGTGATTTTAAGGGCTGACGGAGCGAATGTGGTAAAAGGTTTCGGTTATGCAGACCTGGAAAAAGAGGTGCCGGTCACGTCCGGGACACTCTTTGAATTGGCTTCTTGCAGTAAAAGTTTTACCGCCCTGGCTGCCCTTCAGCTTGCAGCACAGGGATTAATTCGTCTTGATGATAATGTTTCCGACTATTTCCCGGGATTTTTTGTAAAATATGAGGGTCAAACCTACCCGGTCACCATCAGGCAATTGCTGCACCAAACCAGCGGTATACCCGCCAATACGATAGACCTCATCCCCAAAGGGAATGATAAAGACGCGCTGGAACAAACAGTGAAAAATGTATCTGGGATTGAATTAAACCATATTCCCGGGCAAAAATTTGAGTATGCCACGGTTAATTACGCTATTGTAGGAGCCATTATTGAAAAAGTATCCCACAAAGACTTTGAAACCTATATGGCCGAAAATATATTCAAACCATTGGGGCTCACCAGTACCGCTGTCGGGGTGTACTCCCGCTCCGGCCACAAAGCCAAAGGCTATAAAATCGGTTTTTTCTCCCCGCGGGCCTATGACGCCCCGGCTTATCGAGGAAATGATCCAGCCGCTAATGTGCTTAGTAATGCCAAAGATATGGCCAGGTGGCTGCAAATCCAGATGGGATTGGTGGAAACAGAACTCACCCCACTCATTCAAAAAACCCACCGGCGTGACAGAACCATAGCTGTCGGGACGGCCAATCTATCATCATATGCGATGGGATGGTTCGTCTCATTAGTCGGTGAAAAGCAACTCTCTCATACCGGGTTGAATCCGAACTTTACCAGTTATGTCGGTTTTCGGCCGGAAAAGAAAATCGGTGTCGCCGTCTTAGCTAATTCCAACAGTAATCATACCGCTCATATCGGTAATTACATCCTGGGGGCATTGGTGGGTGAAGATAAATCTGTTCATGTGCCGGACAGTGGGTTGGACAGGACCGCTTCAGTCATTTCAATTCTATTGGCAGTGCTTCTGGCAGCATGCCTGGTCTATGTGGTCTTCATCATCAGGGGAATTTTTAGAGGCAGGCGGGACTATGCGCCCTTAACCATGAAAAAAGTGTTCGGGATTATCGGTGGATTACTGGCCACAGTGCCACTTCTAATAGGCGTGCATTTGCTGCCCAGGCTCCTTGCCGATGTTTCCTGGGAGACCGCGGTGGTATGGGCACCATTAAGCTTACCCGCAGCCGCCGTCTTACTGCTGGCCGTCCTGGGAGCCGCGGCTGTTATTTCCATCCTCTCACTCCTCTTCCCGGAAAAAGATCAATTAAAGCGCGTCCTGCCCTTTGCCGTTGCCTTAAGTGCTGTTTCCGGTGTTGCCAACGCCGCCGTTTTGTTTATTGTCATTAATGCATTTTTCCTGACACAAGCGAAGACATATCTCTTATACTATTTTATTTTAGGAGTATTTGTCTCTATCGGAGCGACCAAAGTCGGACAAACCATGTTAATCAAAACGGCAAACGGTGTTGTATATGACTTAAGGCTCAAGTTAATCAATAAAATGTTTTCCACCCGGTATCAACGCTTTGAAACTCTTGACAGCGGTGAAATATATACCACCATAAATAATGATACGGATACCCTGGGCAATACCCCCAATACATTTATGATTATCGTAACCGGCCTGGTAACCCTCGCATCCATATTTGCCTATCTTGCCATCCTGGCACCGGTGCCCACCCTGATGACATTGGGAATCATATTTGTCATCATCGTTTTTTATTCCATCGTCGGTCAACGTGCTCAACGCCTTATGGACCAGGCCAGGGACACCCAGGATGTTTTTATGCGATTGATAGACGGGTTGGTGAAAGGGTTTAAAGAATTGGTCCTCCATCGTAATAAAAAGATGGAATATAATAATGAGCTGCAAGACGTCTGTCTGGAGTTCCGTGAAAAACGAGACCTTGCTTACATAAAATTTGTCAATGTCATGGTGATTGGGAATTCCATGCTCATTTTTTTATTGGGTATTATAAGTTTCGGGTTTGAAAAGATGTTTCCAGCCTTACCGTCATATACGCTGCTGAGTTTCATATTTATCTTCGTATATATGATCGGCCCTATTACCATGGTAATGGGAGCCGTCCCCGAAGCCACAAAAATCAGTGTATCATGGAATCGCATCCAGAACTTCCTCAAAGAGACACCGGAACAACCGCCAGCCGCACTCCCGGAAGAGGATTTCATCCGGAATAAAACCAATGTCGAGAACTTAAAAGCCAGGGACATATTGTTTAAATATGAAAGCAAAGATGAGCATGAAACGTTTATTTTGGGACCCCTGGATTTTGAAGCCAACAAAGGTGAGGTTCTCTTTGTCACTGGCGGTAACGGCAGTGGTAAAACCACCCTCGCTAAAATTTTGACCGGCTTATACATCCCTGCTAAGGGGACCATTGAAATCGATGGCAAAGAAGTGAACAACGGACAATTGGGTGAATATTACTCTGTTGTTTTCAGTGATTTTCACCTGTTTGAAAAACTATACAATGTTAACCTTGAGAACAGGGACCAGGAAATTCAAGAATACTTAAAAATACTGGACCTGGAAGGAAAAGTCCACATAGAAGATGGTGCATTCAGTACCCTGGATTTATCCGGAGGTCAACGAAAAAGGTTGGCATTACTGAAATGTTACCTGGAGGATTTCCCAATCTATCTCTTTGATGAATGGGCAGCGGATCAGGACCCGGAATTTAGAAAGTTCTTTTACCGGACGCTGCTGCCGAAAATGAAAGAACAAGGAAAAATTGTCATTGCCATCACCCATGATGATAATTATTTTGATGCTGCCGACAAAATTATTAAATTGGATATCGGTAAAATTGAGCTTATCGAAAATGGCAAACACCCTCAATTCATGAATAAACCGTTAGTTTTTGAAAAAGCGGGTACAGAGGTAATCTCAGAAACGTCCGAATTTTCACGAGTTGAAAAGTACTGAAAAGAAAAGGTAACCTATTAAAGGTTGAGGTTGAGGAAAAGATTTTTTTCCTTAACCTTAACCTAAACCTTTATCTGAGTTTAATCCAGTTCCCTGTATTTCTTACTGGTGCCTTTGGATTTTTCTACGGGGTATTTTTTGTCATTTAATTCAATCTTCTCCAGGACTGCTTTTCCAATATCGATCCCGGTTTCATGGGCAAACAATAAGCTGAATATAAAAATATCCGCCAGTTCCTGTGATATTTTCTGTTTTTTTTCTGCAGCAATTTTTCGTGACTCGTCTACGTTACTCCAGAGGAAGACTTCCTGCAATTCAGCAGACTCAATGGCTATAGCGGCTGCCAGGTTCTTGGGATCATGAAACTGCTGCCAGTCCCGTTTATCCCGGAAATCAAGGATTTTTTTCATCACATCTTTAACATTCATATTACTACCTGTCGTCTCACGTCGCACACTTAACAAATAAATGAGCCGAGCCCGAAATAAAAAAAGGGCTTGGCTAAACTCAGGTTAAGGTTTAGGTTAAGGTTAAGGAAGAAAATCTTTTCCTCAACCTCAGCCTTAACCTCAGCCTTGATTTTTAATTGATCTTGGATATTTTAAATAAGGGATCACACGATCATTTACCGGGGTCCCGGTTCCATCATAAGTCAAAGTTACAATCGGTACTCCGGTTACCCTTTCAATTTCACGGCCCATGGCTTCGGTTATCAGCGACGG
>WVZO01000061.1:37432-37617 GCA_011772425.1 Candidatus Aminicenantota bacterium | reverse complement strand
AAAACCACCTCACCCTTGCGGGCCAGTTGCTCCACCGGTAGGATGGAATGAAATTCCCGCACCCAGTTCCGGTAATCGTCCGGTATTTGCAGCGGAACAAGACTTTCATCTGTTCTCTCTTCTTTTATCGATTCCACCGCTTCGATCAGGAAATAAGGTTTTCCTTCCTGGCCGCGCCAGCGCTC
>WVZO01000061.1:3862-37360 GCA_011772425.1 Candidatus Aminicenantota bacterium | reverse complement strand
TTTATCAGCCGTATAGGAGGCATTGGTACCAAGACAAATGCAGGCATCTACCGGGTCTTTAAATACCAGGGCATGATCCGAATGGGTATGGCTGTGCAGAAGAAGTTGGCATTTTCTGAACATCTCCGTGCGGGTCTTCCCGTATTCCAGGTCTTTAAGCCAGTTAAGGGGTGAATGATGCATCAACACTACACGATTGGAGATTGCCCTTGCTTTTTTCAGCGCCGCCTTCAATTGCGAATAACCCAGTGAAATATTGAATCGGTCATTGTCACTCTCTGATGCCCACGCACTGTTAAGTCCAAGGAAAGAAACATTCTTCTCTTCAAAATTCTTCACCCAGAAGTAATCTGAAGCTTTTTTATAAAGTGAAGGGTTTAGATGTTTGGCAAATTCACGAAAAGCTTTGAACTTTAAATTAATAAAGTTTATAATATCATCTTTTCTTTCAAGAAGATCGTCAATCTGGTCATCTATTACAATTCGATGCAGAGAAAAGAGTTTATGTACTCGATCCCGATCTACATCATGATTACCAGGAATCGCCAGAAACTGGGTCTCCTCAGGTAATATTGCTTTTAATACTTCGAAGAAATCCAATGCTTCATCGTATTCGTGTTTTTTCCCAGAAAAAGCAATATCGCCAGTAACAACAACAAAATCTGGAGGTTTATGTTTTTCTGAATGAGCTTTTACAGTCTCGACTAGATTAAGCTGAAGATTCTGCTTGAAAGTTTTATTTTTCTCGTGCTGTTTCCGCCTAAAATGAATCTCTGACATATGGAGTATTGTTATCACTGTACTTGTTGCTGAAGGAGTAGACATATCCAAAGTTTCAGCTTTAATCTCTTTTGTATATTGCTGTTTATTTTCGCTCCATTTCCTTCTATCTACCTTCGGGATACTCTTTATGGCATCTATAGTTCCCTTTTTGTTTTCTGTCGCCAATATCTCATAGAGTTTTATATAAGCTTGCGATATATCTTCAGCACTTGCTTTAGAACCTTCGCCAACTGCGACAACCTCCGAATACGCGTATTTAGAGATATATGGGATGCGCATTTGCCATACATCTCTAATGTCTGTGAAGGGCATAAATTGAGCGAACTTTTCAATGAATTGTAATTTAAATTTATCAAGCTTGTCACTTTCCGCGTTTTCAATTCTAGCGGGTATAACCAAAATATTCAGCGGACGATCTGCGCGCAATCCTTTTACTTCTTCAGTTGTAAAATTTTTGGCCATATGATATGTACCATATATATTTTGTTGATTTGTGCCACATATCAATATGATTGTATCAGCTAGCTGATAGGTACAAACACCACCCATTTCGGTTAATCCAGTACGACTGTCTATCAGTATTACATCTGCCTTTTTCTCAAATTGTCGGCGAAGCCACTCAAAATAAAGTTCGCCTGCCCAATTTTCATAAAAATCTTTCCAATCAAATGTAAGAATAGTATTGGCATAATTAGAAAAATTTTCCCCTGAACGTTTTCCAGCGGGTAAAAACCAAAGTTTTCCCGCGTTATTTTTATCGGGGTAAATATCAACAAGAAAATGATCAAGTCCCTTAAATGGCAATATATCATCAGAATTTTTTCCCATGTCGGTTGGCTGCTTCATCATTTTCTCTTTATAATCTAGCAGCATGTCCACCACACCTGGTTTTTCCATTAAATTCTCAAGTGATTCACCCTTAAAGAAAAAACGTTCCAAACCTGGAGCTTCCAGATCCCAATCTACCATCAAAACCTTTTTTCCCTTCCTGAAGAATAATTCGGCAATGTTTGCCAAAGCCATTGTGCGCCCGACACCGCCTTTATATGAATAGAAAGTAATGATCATTTTGCGCCTCCCATTGATAGAACTACTTTTTGAAAACCTTTCGAATTGTATTTGAGATTTTCTTTCATTTTATTAATGTTTTCCGGCGCAGCCTGAGGAATTCTTTTTACAATATCTGGAAGTATTTTATATAGCCAGCGATTGAATGATGGGAGACTATAGGCTTCTAAAGAGCAATTATATTCAAGTTTGCGCTGATAGCGTTCATAAACCCATTCAAATTTATCCTTTATTGATTCTTCAATAATTTCACATGCGGCCATTGAGTCTTTGCTGATTGGCAATATACCAATAATAGGTTTCGTTGCAGCAAGTTGAGATTGTAAAAAACGATCCCTGATTTCCGGATTAAAAAGGGAAATGGTATCGACGATAAAAATGCAATCTCTCTGAATGAAGTAATCCCTGATTTCGCTGCGTTCTTCGAGGTTTGATGAAAAAAAAGCACTCTCATAGTAGTCTGGAATCAAATCAATATTGGCTTCTTCTTCACGAATGGGAAACAAAATTTTAATTAATTTGGGGAGTAAGTCATTAATTATATCACTTATAGTACGTGAATCTTTTTCAAAAGGTTTCCACTTATTCCTGGTTTCGGCATATCTTTCTATCAACTGACGGATAAAGTGGGTGGTTTTCCGACCTTTTGAAATACTGTCTATAAGCAGCTTAAGTTTTTCGGATTCATTATAATTTTCAAAAAGTTTTGCCGCTTCAGATTGCGTCATAGCCACTATAATAAATGGGATTTGCTTAACAACATCGTCCTGCTTTTCTCTTGAGACATTATTACAGATATCATTGAAAGAAACATTGAGTTCGAGCAATGATACACGGTTAAGTTGAGATATAATTTCGTTAAATTGGGTTTCGAATTCCTTTGGTTCCCCATGAGTGCGGCATTTTATTATATAGTGATTCAAGCGGTGTTGATAACCAAGTACCTCATGGTAACGTTTACAATCATCTTTATTGCTAAGTCGTCTAATCAACTCACAGACAGCAATCTCGTAAAGGGAGTAATTATCTTCCACTACAGTGTTCCTCCTTTTTTAACTTATTATATGCAAATTTCATTAAACGACTTTCCCAAAATAGATAGTGATAGTCTGTTCAATTGATCAAAAATTTCAGCTCGTTCTGCCCTGCGACTTTCTGGATCACCATATCGGCGAGACTTCGTGATATTTTCAAGTAACTTTCCCTGCTGAAGCAAAACTTCACTATATTTAGGATGATTTTTTCCCATGTGATGTAACAGTTTGTTTAATCCATTTTCATATTGCGAATAAATATCCGAGTAAATAGAATCATTACGTCCCAAATTTTCTACAATCCAATCACCTTCATCAGCTTTGTAAAGTAAATTATCATAATGCTGCCTGAATACCTCTTTGTGGCGATCGTACATGTGGAGGAAATCTTCCCAAAAAATGACGTCGACCGAAAATAAGCCTTTCTCCTGATTTTTTTGTGACAACTGCCTGGCAATTTGTTGGACTGTGGCATTCCGTGCGCCTGTTGTTGCAAGGATGAATCGAGCAAGGGGAGGGGTGAATTTTTTTGCCTTCATTACTTCTCTCCGGAATTCATCGGCAGTTATATTGCAGCCAGCCAACCGGCCTTTCCGTTTGCATTGAACACCATACCATTCTTTGGAGCCTTTTGGCTGGCCGTATATGTCTACACCATGCTGCGGTTGACCTTCGCGGCCGTGCATATTAGCGGCTGTCATCCATTCTGCCGAAAAGATATCGCAAGTCAAACGCTCAAAGCGTTGCCAGTCTTTCGGCGGCGGTATTTCTAAATCTGAAGGTTCAGGCATATTGGGCCTCCTAAAGTCACCTCAAAGGGATAATATTGAATTTCTATCCTCTTTACCCATAACAATTCTCGTAATTCCCATCTAAACATCGTCGTCTCCTATATATTTAAATACTTACCACAACAGAAAAAAATTTTCAACTTTTTTTAGGAAAATCTTAGAAAAACTTCAAACCTTATCGGCTTTCCTATAATAGCTCCGTCACCTCCTATTTATAATAATCTTTTTGCTTCCGTTAGCGATCATACGGTCACCTAATTAATTTAAGACCCTGGGGAAAAAAGTCACTAGGCAGTAGATTATTCTCTGCCACCACTCCCGGCGTACCGTGTTCCTCTGTATGGGCCTTTATCGCATCAACTAGCTTCTGCTGCACATCCTGGCGGAAGGCTTTATTTTCATCCGCTTTTTTCTTTTTAAAATGGATATCCGCCAGATGAAGGATAGTTATTTCGCTCATAAAGAGATACCATCATTTCTAACGTTCATGTAAAGCGGGTTGTATTGCTGTTTTTCATAACTTGCCTCTGAAACCGGGAAAGCCGAAAACACAACATTGTATCTATATAGAAAATCTCCTGCAACTTCATCGATAACATTGGTAAACTCACGTGAAACTTTATCGAANNGAAACTTTATCGAAAATAAGCAAACAATCGTAATCGGAATCAGCGTTATTATCTCCCCTGGCCCTGGAGCCGAACAGGATAATATTTTTCAGATGATTGCCAAACTTTTGACTAACTACCTCGACAAACTCATTTAAAATCCGGTCATCTTTTTTCATTTGTCTACTATTATAATATCAATTGCTTATTTAATCAACAAGAATAAAGAATAGCACCTTATTTGCATCTTATTTTATGGATATGCTCAAGCAATTGATCTGGATTACAAATTTTCTTTTTTGTCTATTTCATAATACTTCTTTGTATCGGTAATTATCTTATCAATAGAAGGCGGATTACAATGAATATGCTCGGATGGATTTTTATAGGGATGGTAATGCCATTCTTTCAAATTATCATACCCGAAAATACGCTGACTATCCTTTATAAGCGCAACATCTATTCTATTATTTCTTACGTTGTGCCAGATAGCAATAAAATAATTTTCTTTGAGATGTACTCTTGCTTTTAACGACTTTGGCGTCTTGATTAGAAATTCAATTCGATATCCCGGGAAGTTTTTTTCCAGGGACTTCTCGATTTTATCCAGGAAATCATCCATTTCAGCTTATCACTCTTTCCGGTCTATGTTCTTTGAGTTTTGATAATGCTGTCAGCAAATCCTTCTTCTCCATCTCCATCATCTCCCAATCCATAAAATCCCCCTCTATCTCATAACTATGCTTGTTTTCAATTATTCCTTCATCCCACATTTTTTCAAATTCGTTGAACGAGGTGCCATACTTTTTTTCAAACTTCAAAATCTCACCGGTGTATTTTTCCAACTGTGTCTCTATGGCGGATATAAGAAATGTATTGATCTTTTCCTTCAGCACTTCCTGTCCGAATGACTCAACAAGCGCTTTATAAAGATCATTATCTATCTCGATAACATTTGCCATTTTGTCCTCCTTGGATATTATACCATCTTAATTAACGAAAGTTAATGGTATAATCGTTGTAATCGTCATTTTTTTCTGCTCTATCCCTCCTATTTAGCTTTGATGGAGTTTTAATCGATGTTCTGACCACAGATACCAGGTAATTTATTTCCACCACGAAGACACGAAGGACACGAAGTTAGTTGGCAGTTGGCAAAAAAAGAAGCAAAGAAGCCAGGGAAGGGGGGGGTGAAGGAAGCGAAGCTTCCTTCACCCTTTTACTTCTTACTTCTTACTTCTTACTTCCTACTGGATAATAACGGCGTAGTCTTCGACTTCACCCCAACCGCTGTTGGTGGCACAGACATCTCGATAAGAGCTGATCTTAAAGGAGACCCTCATTCCTACTTTTTGACCCGTTACCACACCGGATGAAGGAACTGTGAAAGAACCGTTAAGTGGTTGTCCGTTTTGATCTTTCATCCAATTCTCAAATACCAATTCACCGGCATCATTAAAGTCACCGTCCCGGTTGTAATCGATCCAGATTCTCCAGTAACCATCCCAGATATAGCTGCTGGTATACGGCGTTAAGGAGACCGATGCCGTTTGACCTTTTGTCATATTAACGGTCATATTGGTAAAGTCGGAATATTTCGCTGCTCCTGAGGAATTGGAAAAGCTGTCGATGACCACCTGGGTGATGTACCCGGGATTGGTGCTGATAGAACTGGAGGCACAGTATGTAGGTATTCCACCGCCGTCGGAAACTGTCACCTGTTTCGATGTGGAATCGGTGGCACCGTCGTTGTCAGTGACGGTCAAGGTCACGGTATAGGTACCGGCAGCCCCATAGGTATGGCTGGGATTCTGCACTGTAGAACTTCCTCCATCACCAAAATTCCAGGACCAATTGGTAATCGTGCCGTCAGGATCGCTGCTCTGATCGGTGAAGTTGGCGGTCAGACCATCGGTGGTGTAGGTGAAATCAGCGGTGGGCGGTTGGTTCTGCGGCGTGGTGACAGTGACATTTTTAGATACAGAGTCCGTGGCACCCTCATTGTCAGTGACGGTTAATGTCACGGTATAGGTACCGGCAGCCCCATAGGTATGGCTGGGATTCTGCGCTGTAGACGTTCCACCGTCACCGAAATTCCATGACCAACCCTGGATCGTGCCGTCAGGATCGGAGCTTTGATCCGTGAAATTGGCGGTCAGGCCATCGGTGGTGTAGGTAAAATCAGCGGTGGGCGGCTGGTTGGCGCTGCTGACAGTGACATTTTTAGATACAGAGTCCGTGGCACCGTCATTGTCGGTGACGGTTAATGTCACGTTATAGGTACCGGCAGCCCCATAGGTATGGCTGGGATTCTGCGCTGTAGAGGTTCCACCGTCACCGAAATTCCATGACCAACTCTGAATCGTGCCGTCGGGATCAGAACTTTGATCAGTAAAATTGACGGTCAGGTTATTGGTAGTATAGGTAAAATCAGCGGTAGGCGGCTGGTTAGGACTGCTGACAGTCACATCCTTGGAAACAGAATCCGTGGCACCCTCGTTGTCCGTTACGGTTAATGTCACGGTATAGGTTCCGGCAGCCCCATAGGTATGGCTGGGGTTCTGGGCTGTAGATGTTCCACCATCACCGAAATCCCAGGACCAACTATCAATAGTGCCGTCAGGATCAGAGCTCTGGTCGGTGAAATCAACGGTCAGGGCATTGGTGGTGTAAGTAAAATCAGCGGTGGGCGGTTGGTTGCCGGTGCTGTCGAAAATGATGGTATAATCTTCCACTTCACCCCAACCACTACTGTCATCGCAGGGACCCCGGTAACTGCTGGTTTTGGCGGAAACCCTCATTCCTAATTTCCGGTCCGTCACGACACCGGAGGAGGGAATGGTTATGGTCCCGGTATATGATGTATCGATAACTTGTTCAAGGGCAATTTCATTGGCATCATTAAAATCGCCGTCCAGGTTGTAATCGATATATATCCGGGTGTAACATGTCCAGAAATCATCGTCCAGGGTGATAGTCACATCATAGGTTTGTCCTGTATTCAGGTTGAGAGTCATATGCATAAAGTCGGAATACGTGCTTTTACCGGATGAATTGGAGAAGGTGCCGATTTCCACCATTGAAATGGCCACAGGGTTGGCGGTGAGGCTGGAGGAGGCACAATAAGACAATGGGACCGCTACGGTTTTGGTAATCGAATCGGTACCCCCTTCATCGTCGGTTACTGTCAGGGTGACGGTGTAGGTACCGGGGTATTGATATTGATGGCTGGGGTTCTGTTGGCTGGACGTATTGCCGTCGCCAAAATCCCAGTTCCAGCCTGCGATAGTGCCGTCAATATCCGTACTTTGATCGCTGAAGTTGACCACAAATCCACCGGGGGTGGAATAAGTAAAGTTTGCGGTAGGACTCAGGTTGGGACCGGCCCAAACCGTTTTGGTTTTGGAATCCGAAGCACCGGTATCCGCGGTCACGGTAAGAGTTACATTGAACCAATCGGCAGAAGAATACGTGTGCGTGGGGTTCTGCTGGGTAGAGGTATTGCCATCGCCGAAATCCCAGTTCCAGCCCGTGATGGTACAGTAATTGGCAGTACTTTGATCGGTAAATATACGGGTGAAATCACCGTCTTTACTCCATTCGAAGTCCGCCACTACAAAGGGATCGGATTGGACCGCTTTAAAGACATTGAGGCGCCCGCCGGAGACACATTTTCCCGACATGGCCGGGATGGGGTCTACAAAATTAAGTATCCGGTCTTTTCGCTGCTGGGGAGTATCATTGGAGAAAACCGAAGCCAGTAATGCCACGGCACCGCTCACGTGGGGAGTGGCCATGGAGGTCCCGCTCTTCTGACCGAAATCATTGCCGGTATGGACACAACTGAGAACATTCACCCCCGGTGCAGACAGGTCAACCGATACGGCGCCCCAATTGGAAAATGAAGCCAACGCATCGTTATGATCCGTGGCAGCAACCGATATCACATAGACAGAATCGTAGCAAGCCGGGTAAATGGGAGTTTGATCGTTATCTCTGCTGTTGTTACCGGCGGCACAAACAGAAAGAATGCCCTCCTGTCCGGCGATATTAATGACATCCACCAGGTCTTGAACGTAACTGCTGCCTGACCAGGAATTACTGACAGCGACGATATTCTGTCCCCGTTGTTTTTGGTCGATCAAATATTCGTAACAGGTTACCGAATCGGACGTATAACCGGAGCCCCCGGAATTAAACGACTTTAATGCCATGAATTTCACATTCCAGTTGACACCCACAACACCGAAGCCGTCATTACCTTTGGCCCCAATGGTTCCGGCACAGTGTGAACCGTGGCCGTTATCATCGATGGGGTTTGTGTCATCGTTCACCGTATCGATGCCGTAAATATCATCGATGTAACCATTGCCGTCATCGTCCTGTCCATTGCCGGCAATTTCGCCCGGATTTTTCCACATATTGGGTGCCAGGTCCGTATGATTGTAATTGATCCCAGTATCCACTACCGCAACAATAACATCCGCAGAACCGGTAGCCAGGTCCCAGGCTTCGGGCGCATCGATGTCAGCATCCGCTGTCCCACCGGTTTGACCGGTGTTGTGCATGCCCCAGAGTTCGGAAAATCGCGGGTCATTGGGAGTGGCAGCAATAGTAAAAATATGGTCAAATTCAACACGGCGAATTCCACGGGTATTCCTGAGAGTCTGGACAATTTCCTCGATGGACGCGTTGTTTTTCTTTTCTTTTACCAATACACCGACCCAGTGACCTCGCAACCGGGAAAGTTCTTTGAATTTCCTGTACACCTTGAGATTGTTTTCTTTAGCAATTTGTTTGGCATCTTTTTCACTGTCGGCTTCCACGATGATTCGGTCGGTTCGGTACTTCATTTTTTCCGCCGGTTGGGACAGACCCGCTTCATCCGCTTTGTACTCCGCCCGGATCAGGCCCAGGGCACCTCCAAACCCCAGCAGACATAAGGTTAAAACCAAAACAACCGCTTTAAAACCAAAAACTTTTTGATTCCTCATAAATAGCCCTCCTATATTTTAAAATTTTTTTTCTTCCTTTACAGTTGTGTCAAGTGAGTCTCTAACATGGAAGCGGCTGATTTTACACCGCTATTGAAATTCATTATTTGAAATTTATGTGTATAATGGAATTTAAGAATATAAGAAATGGAATGAAAAATCAAGTCACCTAATTAGGTGTTTACTCAATTATCAAAAAGTGGGCGGCGCCCACACCCTATAGGATCCTTCATAACGTTTGAAATGTTCCAACCGGAAAAACCTTAACCTCAACCTTTAATACATGTTGATTTATACTTCGAAGGTGTCATACCGGTGTGCCGTTTAAAGGCCCGGTTGAAAGATACACCGGAATTAAATCCCACTTCATAAGCCACCTGCAAAATACTAAGATTTTTTTTCCCAGGATGGGATAATAATTTTTTGGCCTCATTGATACGGTATTCATTGACGAAATTCCAGAAGGTTTGTTTCAGTTTGAGGTTTAAGATTTGGGAAATATAGTGACGTTGAATCCCAACCGCTTTGGAAAGAGAGGATAAGCATAATTCATTATCAAGATACGGTTTTTGGGTTTCCATGAAATGAAGAAGCTTTTTTTTATATTCTTCGGTTTTTTGCGGGTCTAAATGGCACTTTTCATATTTTCGCTGTTCTTGAAGGATGGCGTGTTTGAGGTGCTGGCGATGAGCGGCATAAGCTAAAATAATAATGATCAGCAAACCGATCCCATACCCGATATAGGCAAAAATCGTCCGCTGCCAGGGGGGAGAAACGGAAAAATTAAACACCGCTGCCTTACTTTCATGTTCAAAAATGTTTTTGGCTTTCACCTTAAAGCAATAATTCCCTTCCGGTAAATTAGTATATACTGTTTTTGTATCAACGGTCCAGCCGCTCCATTCCTTATCGAAACCTTCCAGGATATAATTGAATCGATTGGCTTCTGCATGTTCATAAAAGGGAGCCGCATATTCAAACATAATTGAATTGTCTTTATATTTGAAAACAGGTCCGGACGCATCCGGCTGTTGGTTTATCCCTTTGCTGGTGTTTGTGTTGGCGTCGTAAAAAATAACAGGATCGTTATTATGAAGGCTCACCTTACGAATGAGCGCCTGATAATCGGCTTCATAGTTCTTCTTAACAGAAGAATCATAACGAAATAGGCCATCGCTGGTACATATCCAGGCGATTCCCTTGTCTTCCACCCAGATCTTTTGAATTTCTCCTTCTATTTTTTTAAAGGGATTTCTAGTCCATTGGAACGTCCCCTTTTGATCCGGGCTTAAAATACCCAAACCTTCATCAGCTACTATCCAGACTCTGCCCTGGTTATCAAAATAAATATGTTCAACGGCAGGGGATACATCATTAATTGGTTTGGCAAACGTACTTTCAGGGATAAATCGCAGTGTTCCCGGGTCAAAACCCGGATCGGTGGGAATATCCACCTTGTAAATCCCCTTCTGCGTCGCCGCAATGATTTGCTTGTTTGCAGGGAGTAAATACACCCAATTCCAATCCATCCGGGGCAGGCCATGTTTTGTCCCCAACCGGCACATCCGGAAGTTTGTAATATCCTTCCCGGTAAATCTTAAATATATGATACCATTGTATTGAGTGGTCAACCATAAGTTTCCATGATTATCCTCGATGATTTTTCGGATTTTTCCATGAACATCTTTAAACTTATCTTTTGAAATATGTTTTATCTCCAGGTTCCTTTCGTTTCTTTTAGTTCCTTTCATCACTTCGGCATCCTGGGGTTTAATCTCCAGGGCTGCCAGTCCGTTTCTATGTCCCAGGAAGATATGGCGGGGAAACGTTCTGGAGTGACCGAAACAGTATACCAATTCTTTTACATAAACCCGCTTATCCAGTGGATCATCGATGCGAATGACCCCGAAGTTTCCTCCGGCAAATAATGCCCTTTTTGTTTTGACAAAGGCCCAACAGCCGCTGTTGATATTTTTTACCCGTAAAAAGCAGTGATTGTCATTCAATGGCTCCGATTTATACGCCGGAAGATAATAAAGGCCGTCAATGGCTCCTACATATAGCTGTCCCCGGTGCCTGGTAATGCATAGAACGGTCTCTTCAAGACCGTTCTTTTCATTAAAAAGGGTAATGGGGGAGTTGAGCTCAATATAAGAAATACCGTTATTTAATGCTGCCCACAGGTTTTGATGACGGTCCACAAAGATATCATGGACCATATTTTTTTGTAATCCGCGGTTTTTGTTGATGATCCGCACCAGTTTCCCTTTATCGTCCATAATGACAATTCCACCGTTTAACGTAGAAAACGCATAACGGTGAGGTGAAATTTTTTTACTAAGATACAGGAGGTTATAAAGGATATAGTCATCGATCTCCGTGGGAAACCTTTTTAAGATGGAAGGTGGGGGAGCAAGGTTGTAAATATAAAATCCTTTGTTTTGGGTGGCAATTAAAATCTGGTCGTCCTTATAAGGCAAAATAAAAAGTAAACGGGTTACATCCTTTGAGAGTTCCTTTGTGTGGAGCAATAACCGGGGTTCTTTTTCTTTCAAAACATAGAGGCCATCGCTATGGATAATGATTTCATTCATTACTGCAAAAGCAAAGGGGTTTGAAGCCACCGGGATTACATTGATTTTTCCGTTATAGTAGTGAAATATTTTAGGGGTGGTTTTAAAATAAATGCCGCGGGTGGTGACATGGATGCTCCACACATCGGTAAAATTTTTATCTTCATCTTTCAAGTGATGGGTCAAGGAAATATAGTTTAATTGTCCAGCAGTGTCAGGGGCAAGGCAGCCGAATTCCCCCACTGCCCCGGCATAGATGGTTCCTTCGGCATCGATGGCCAGAGACCGCACCAGCGAATGATTGGAAACTCTTATCAGTCTCCAGTAATGACCGTCAAATTCCAGGACACCATCCCCATTTCCAATGTACATTACTCCACGCTTATCCTGGACCACTGCCCAGTTCTGATGGTGGGCATTATATTCTTTGTGGGTGTAGTTTCGTATAAAGGGATTCCCCGCTTCATTACTTTTGGGAGTCTGACCGTTTAGTCCCGGGGATAATAGGATAAAAACGGAAGGAATAATAAATTTCAGAACCCGTTTAATGGCTGAGTTCATTTTTATCTCACTGGTAAGAATAATGGTTTTAATTTTTAACCACAATGCTATTTTAAAGGAAATGGTTCTATTTTTCAATAAGTAAGCAGTAAGAAGTAGGCAGTTGGCATCCTTATATAGTCCTTTACCCCTGGAAATTCAATAGAATTTCATAAAAAATTATTTTGAAACTTTTTATGGTTTTCAAACGTTATCTATTTCCTAGGAGGTATTGAAATGAAAATGAAAAAACTATCATTTGCAATCGTGTTTTTATTGACCATAGGAATACTTCAACTTTATGGAGGCAAGACAGATGTAACGAAAAAACGGTTTGAAGTGGATCCGTCCAAACAAGCGGTGATCAATTTTATCGATATCGACGGCAATGTTACTGTTGAAACTCACAACAGAAATGAAATCCTGTTCACATTTGAAAAAGAATTGAAAGGCGGCGAATCCCGGGGGCGCCTGGAATACTTTGAAAACGTTCAACCGGAGATCGAATTTGAAAACAACCGGTTGGACATTGAAATCAATTATCCCAAACGGAAACCCAAAATTTTCGGTATTATTTCCCTCCCCAGTGTAAAAGTAAACTCCAGGTTGGTAGTTCCGGTCAATACGGATATTAAGATTAAAGTTGTAGATGGAAATATCGATGTCTCCGGTCTCAAGGGAAATGTTGCCCTGCGAAGTGTAGACGGAGATTTAACAGTAAAACAATGCCGCGGACCAATAAAATTACGCACCGTGGATGGCGGAATAGATGTAAACCGGTGCAGCGGTACCCTCAGTACCGGGACCACAGACGGCGATGTGACCGCATCCGGTGTTTTTACCAGTGTTTATTTTAGAAGCGTGGACGGCGAAGGCACCTTTACATTCCAGGAAGGAAGCCGGTTAAAAGACGACTGCCTGTTTCGAACCGTGGATGGAGATATCCGGTTGGTTTTCACTAAGGAATTGGGTTTTAAGTTGCAGGTGAAAACCGGTGACGGCCGGATTGATATGGAAGGTATGGAATTTAAAAATGTAACTATGAAAAAAAGGAACCGCTTCGGAGCAGAGCATGGAGATGCACAGTATACCATGGAAATAAAAACAGTAGACGGCGATGTCTCGTTAGAAAAGCTGTAATAAAGATTGTACGGGCACGGCATGCGCAATTACGTGCCTCTATTGCCAACTGCCAACTGCCAACTGCCAACTGCCAACTGCCAACTAATACCCAATAGCGCATCCGTCTTTGCGGGATTCGCTGGCGCCGATTAAAACACCCCGTTCATGATCGATCCATATGCCCTGGTACCCGCCGTAACCGCCCCGGTCAAACGTAATTCTATGCTCCATGGATATCAGTTCGCGTATCACCTGGGGAGAGATACCGCTTTCCAGGTTCACCCGGCCGCCGTCGGTCATTTTGCCAAAATCCGGCTGCGACGAACCGGAATGACGGAACCGTGCCGCGTCACCCGCTTCCTGGATGTTCATACCGAATTCAAGGATGTTCAATAACACCTGCACATGCCCCTGGGGCTGCATGGCACCCCCCATTACTCCAAAAGTAAACACGGGTTTGCCGCCCTTAGTGACAAAAGCAGGAATAATCGTATGAAAGGGCCGCTTACCCGGTTCAATTACATTGGGGTGCCCGGGTTCCAGGCTGAACAGCGCGCCCCGGTCCTGAATACAGAATCCCAACCCATCCGGCACCATCCCGGAACCAAAACCGGCATAGTTACTCTGGATAAGTGAAATAGCATTGCGGTCTTTGTCCACCACAGTCAGGTAAATCGTGTCGCCCTGTTCCAATTTCAAATCGCCGTGAGGTATTTTTCGTCTGGCCCGCTTCGGATTAAACTGTTTTAATCGCTCCCTGGTATACGCCTCTGAAATTAATTTTTTGATGGGTATTTTAGAGAATTTAGGGTCTGCATAAAACCACGCCCGGTCTTCGTATACAATCTTCTTGATCTCGATGAGGGTGTGTAAATATTGGGCTGAATTGTGGCCCATAGATTTCAAATCAAAGGTTTTCAGCATATTAAGCATCTGCAGCGCCGCAATGCCCTGCCCATTGGGGGGAAGCTCCCAAACCTCATAACCTTTGTAATTAACGCTCAATGGCTGAACCCACTCCGGTTTAAAATTGGCAAAATCCGTTAATTGGAAAAAGCCACCCACCCGTTGAGAATAATTCACCATGGTTTTAGCGATTTCTCCCTTGTAATAGACATCACGTCCTTTTTTTGCCAACAATCGATAGGTGTTTGCCAGTTCCCGGTTCTTAAAGATATCCCCTTTTTTCAGTAATTTTCCCTCGGGGGCGTAGAGTTTTTGGAAGTTTTCGTATTTTCTAAACCGCAGAACCGATCGCTGCCAGTAATAGGCAATCAATTCAGAAAGAGGAAACCCGTTCTCAGCATAACCAATAGCTGGTACCAGGATGGTCTTCATGGGCAGCTTGCCGAATTTTCTATGCAATTCAAACCATCCCCCCACACATCCGGGAACGGTCCACGGCAAAGGTCCGTAGTACGGGACCCTCTCCAGACCTTGCTTTTTAAAGTGCTCCAGGGTTAATGCCATGGGAGCCGGTCCACTGGCGTTTAAACCATACAGTTTTTTCTCTTTGTTGTCCCAGACGATGGCAAAGAGGTCACCCCCAATACCGCAGCCAGTGGGTTCCATTAAACCCAGGGCTGCATTGACCGCAATGGCTGCATCCACTGCTGTGCCGCCTTTTTTTAAGATATCAATGCCGATTTGGGCGGCCAACGGCTGACTGGCTGCCACCATCCCCTCAAGAGCATAAACTTCCGAGCGGGTGGCAAACATCTTCCCGGTAATCCGGTCCGCAGCCGTTAATGTTAATGTAAAAACCAATCCCAAAATCAAAACCATAAAAATCCACTTAAGTTTCATTTTCACTCCTTACGCTCGATTGTACATTATACACAATCTTTTCAATTTTTGCATAATCTCAGGAGTCAGCCGGTCCGGGGTTAATTTCCAACGCCAGTTGCTCTGGATTTTACCCGGGGTGTTCATCCGGAACTTACCCGCATACCCCAATATATCCTGGGTGGGGAAAATGCTTAACTGCGCAATAGTGCTTAATGCCAGGCTGATAAACTCCCAATGGAACGCATCCCGGTGATTGAGCCGGAGATATTTCATCACATAGTTCCTGGTATTCTCATCAATGTCTTGTTCGTAAAACCATCCATTGGTGGTGTTGTTATCGTGGGTACCCGTATAAACAATACAATTGGTAGTGGTATAATTGTTGGGCAGGTATGGGTTTTTATTGTTAAAATCAAAAGCGAACTGAAGAACCTTCATACCCGGTACGTTTAACTGATCTCTTAACTTCTCCACTTTAGGAGTAATCACCCCCAGGTCTTCAGCAATGATGGGTAATTTCTCTAGTTTCTTTTTCATGTATTTAAAAAACTCAATTCCCGGTCCTTTTTCCCATTTTCCATTGACAGCAGTCACTTCAGAAGCCGGTATTGCCCAGAACGATTCAAAGCCGCGGAAATGGTCCAGGCGGGTAATATCGAAAAACGTAAATACGTGTTTAAAACGCGTCACCCACCAGTCCAGGGTTTCCTGTTTCAATCGATCCCCTTCCCACCAGATGTAGAGGGGATTTCCCCATCGTTGACCTGTGGGGCTGAAATAATCGGGCGGCACACCCGACACGTTTATCGGCATATAGGTTTGGGGGTCCAATTGAAAGATGCCCGGGTTGGCCCAGGCTTCTGCACTGTCAAAATTGACATATATCGGAATATCCCCAATGATTTGTATCCCTTTGTTATTCGCATAGGCCTTCAATGATATCCACTGCTTGTAAAAAATGAACTGGACAAATTTATGAAAATCTACCTCCGGTTTCAATTCCTGGGAATATTTTTTAATGGCATCGGGTTTTCGCAGCCGAATCTCTTCATCCCAGGTTAACCAGTTAAAATTGTTGTAATGTTCGGCAATAGGAACAAACAGGGCATAATCCTCCAGCCAGTATTTGGAGAATTCGCAAAATTCATCGAATTCTTCCCGCGCTTTTCCTTCTGCATACTTGAAAAAATTCTCCGCTGCTTTTCTCAACAAAGGAAGCTTAAATGCCACAATCTTGTCGAAGTCCACGAAATCGTTGTATTCGTTAACCGGCAAGCCTGACATAATATAATTACGCATCCACTCTTCTTTTTGAAGCATCTCCAGATTGATAAAGAGATAATTTCCCGCAAAAATGGACAGCGGTGAATAAGGAGAGTATCCAAAGGTAGGGGATACCGGACTCAAAGGAAGTGTCTGCCAATATCTCTGTCCGCCTTCTCTCAGCAAATCCACAAATTCATGGGCTTCTTTTCCCAACGTACCGATCCCATGCTTTCCCGGAAGCGATGTAATGTGCATCAACATGCCGCTGCTTCGCTTTATCTTCATCTTAACTCCTTTTTTCCTTTTACTTATTACAGTAACATTAAAACTGCCATTGCCAACGTAACAGTAACAAAAAAAACAAAGAGCATATTTTAATCATTTTTCTTTCATAAATCCATAGTTCGGCACATTTTTTATTTTTTTTCTCAACCTCTTAACTTCTTCTTTTCCCTGCCTCTAAAACTCCAGCATCTTTCTTCCGGCCTTTAATCCATGACCGGTAAATACCAATACAATCAACTCATCACCACCTGATCCCTGTTGGTGATGATGCAGATATTTCTTAACTCCGGCAATGGCAGCTGCAGCAGTGGGCTCTATATAATAACCTCTTCGACACATCTCTTTTAATGACTCTTTGATTTCATCCTCACTGACCACGATAAAATGTCCACCGGTATTTCTCACCGCCTCTATGATTTGATTCCCCCGGATGGGCGCAGCAATAGCAATCCCCTCGGCAATGGTCTTCTTGCCTTTTATTTCCGGCACTTTTTTTAAATTTTCCCGGAAAGCATGGTACAGGGGAGCGCAATTCTCAGTCTGAACCCCGATAAGCCGGGGGATTTTATCGATGATTCCCGCATCGTAGAGTTCCTTGAAACCAATGTATGCACCCAATATCAAACTCCCATTGCCCACGGCTAATATAAGAGTATCCGGCGATTTCCATCCCAGTTGTTCGGCCACCTCAAAGGCAAAGGTTTTGGTACCGTGAAAGAAAAAGGGATTCCAGTAATGACTGGCGTAATAAACCGTTTCTGCGGCTTTAAGCACGGCCGCGGCTGTGTCTTCCCGGGTACCTGGAATTTTATTTAGATTCGCACCGAAAAGTTGAATCTGGGCTAATTTTCCCTCAGACGTATCTGCCGGTACATAGATGTCGCAAGCAATCCCTGCGGCAGCACAATAGGCGGCAATGGCAGAACCGGCATTGCCAGAGGAATCTTCAACAACTTTCGAGATACCCAGCTCTTTGATTTTGCTGATCAAAACCGAAGCGCCGCGGTCTTTAAATGAGCCGGTGGGAAATAGATGTTCTTGTTTAATCAAAACCTTTTTCCCGGCAATGACCACTTCGCTCAACGGTGTGAATCCTTCATCAAAGGAGACGATATGGGCATCGTTTTCAATAGGAATCGCTTCCCTGTACCGCCACATCAGGGGTTTTCTTTGTTTTATTTTCTCCAGGGGAAAGGCCGGTACGAAGGAAATGTCCAGGAGGCCGCCGCAGTCGCATTGCCACCGGGGATCATTCATTGAATATACCGTACTGCAAGCCTGACAAATTAGTTCACTCATTTTTTTCCTTTACATTGACATGGTATTTTAATAGAAAGCTGAAATTTAAGCGTTATGTTTAAGAAGGTATTTATTACTAATGACTTTGAAGGAAATTATTTCCCTGCCGATGGATTCCAGGGATTTTAAAACAATACCTTCCCGGCCAATATCTTTATTAAGGAGAGATTTACCAACGGCAAAATCCAGGAGTTCCTGCATGGTTTTATATTTTTCAAAAACTTTTATTTCGGATGATATGACCGGTACATGTCTAATGGGTACTCTTTTTTCAAAAGAATCAAAGATCTCCATTCTTTCTTCGGGAGTAAGATGTTGTCTTTTCTCTATATCCCAGATATTAAACAGGAATAAATGCTGGCCTTTGATTTTTAAGGGGTTTTTTTGAATTCCTTCTCCTGCGATTTCGCCTTGAAGTGCCAGGTTTTTATTCAATTCCTTTAAAAGCTTATGTAATTCAAGTTGTTTGGCTATTTTCCACAACGTGTTTTGTTCATCTTCCTTTAAATTAAGATTTCTGCTGCATACCCCCTGGTCATCCTCGGTGGAATATACGGTCATGGATGAACCGTCGATTTTTTCAGTGCATTCGAATGAAATGTTTTTATAATTTTCGAAATACTCCGGCAGATTTTGAATTCTTTCTTCATCGGTTTTCTTGAGGAAACCCGGCAGTTTACCCCGCACCTGACCTGCGAGATTGGCGGGAACCGGAGGTTCGTACAATTCAACATTCAGCGATTCCGTGACATCGCTTCCCGGGGAAGTTGTCTTTAATTCGGGAAACATATCAAGAGGTAACATCAATCCCTGTGATATCTGGCCGCGGAGTTTTACGGTTTTCAGTCTAAATCCTTCTGCGCGTTGCCCCTGGAGCTGGTCCGGGATTTTTTTATATGATGATTTTCTCAGGAATTCATAGCGTTCCTCAATCGGAAGATATGAGTCTATTTCAAAATAGACCCCCAAATCACCCGGTTTAAATTCACCTTTCTTAACCACACACTGCCAACCGTCAACAATAGCCAACTCAATCATATCAGCGTTTTCAATGGGCTTGATTTCATTCACTTTTCTTATTGTCGCCAATTTTCTTTCCATGATTTTTTTTCATCCTTATGTTTTAGTTTTTCAAAACCGGTTATACCATAAATGGAGGAAACGATCAAGGCCCGGGAAAGCGACCAGCAATTCTAAATTTGGAGTAATGGAGTAGATGGGACCGCGTCTCAAAATTGAACATTTCTAATAACTAATGTCCAAATATTGAGATGCAGCACCATTCATCATTCATGATCGCGCATGCTCTTGAAGCAGCAAATTTACCATTGTTTCAATAGATACACCTTGAGCTCTGGCCTTTTTGTGAACCGCTCCAAATATTGACTCTGCTACAGGCACTAAAAAGATCCGACGCTCAATGTTTACCTTAAAATCAACATCTTCCATCATATCTTCATAGTCTGCAGAATCATGGGTATCCCAAAAAGCAGCCGCTTCAGAAATTGAATCAAACGATTCCGGCAAAGGATCATGTGTCTTGGGTGTCTTACTTTTTTCTTTTTGCATAATACTTCCTCTCACGTTCTGACATATCGCGAGCCGATATAACTAAGGCCTCACGAGTCGTCTTATAGATAAAAAAAACAGCAAGATATCTTCCTGACTGGTCTTGACCTAAAGCTCGATATAGATTTTCACCTATTATACGACCTTTTTCTATTATCCTGAAAACTGGCTTTCTTGCAAATAAGCTTTCAACTTCAAATATTGATACGTTGTGTTTACTTTCAAGCTTATCAACTATATCAGGCAGCCAGATAAATCCTTCAATAATCATTTAAAAAGTTCCTAACTTCTTTTTAACCATTTTAAATTTTCACCGTCTAATATAATTCAATCAACGATCATTGTCAACAAAAAATGTGGATTTTATTATTGTAAGATGAAAGATGTTATTTTTTAATTTTTTCTCTTCTACTTTAACGCATCGTAGAAAAAAGGATGGAGCAGCCGGTAATGCCCTACAATTTTGGGGTAATCGCCGTTTAAGAGCTCCATTTCGTTTAACTGACACCCGATTGTCCATAGATTTACCACCAATGGGATCCCTTCCCTGGTTTTTCGTGAACTGACAATTCCTATATGATCATAAATGGTCCCATTGGGAATACCCGTATCCATGATTACGATATCCCCCGGCAGCCACTCGTTTGGTTTTTTTGCCGGTGGTTCTATGGTTAAAATCTCGGCATGATAATCGAAAAATCGTTTTAAATTCCGTGTCCTGCGATGATCGATATTGGGATTGGGTTTTGATATGTTAGGATACCTGCGGGGATGGAGAATGATGTCTTCATAGAGAAGCGCCTGGAGATCGATGCCCAGCCCCCTTAATGCTCGAATGGCCACATCGGTACAAACCCCGATGGACTTATCAAAATCACCCAGGGGATAGGATATGGGGATAATTGCCGTGGCTTTTCTTGTATAAGAACATCCCTGTTTTATCAGTTTTTGGGATTCTTCCAGGGTGCGGCGATTTACATACCCGTTTCCATTATATTTCTGTTCCTGCTGCCGGCTGCGGTAAATATCCACCATAACCAGCTTTTTGGGAATTCTACTAAATAATTGTTTAATATCAGGGTTTTTCATGGCAACACATCCCAGTGTCCAATCATGGGACACGCCGGGATCACCCCCGTGGATTTTAATTGAGCTTCCCAGGGGTGTATTTTGCGGCGGCATCCGGCCGTGGTGTATGGCTTTCACAATCGCCAGGTATTGGGTTTCTGTTATTAATTTATCTTTCAATCCTCTCCTGGCATCTTCTATATTGGGATAAGAAATCCTTAAACTCACCGGACCATACGTTGCCGCGGTCTTTGGTTTCTCAATGATTTGACATATATAGAAACGGCCTTCCGGCGTACAACCATCCCCTTGTTTGATTTTATCATCCCGGGGATTAAAACCCAATGCTGCAGGATATTGCTGTTGTACCTTATTTCCTTTCATGAGCAGCAAACGCCGTTCATCTTTCAGGACCTTAACCCGGAAATCGGTTACCAGTTTTGTAAAAACATAGCCATTTTTGCCATTGGGCATTTTGATCTTCAACCATTCATCGCCTTTGCTAATCACGTCCACCCATCTTCCATGCCGCAAAAACTCGATGATCTTTGAATTGGTCGATGGTTTTTCTCTAACATTTAACAAAGGCACAATTGAATAGACCCGGTCGCTCCATGCTGCCCGGGAGATAACTGAAACCAGTAAAACGAATAATAGACCCTTAATTAATTGGCTTTTCATTATGCCTCCTTAAAAATTTATTTTACCACAAAAGGAAAAAAGGGGCCAGGCGAAAAAATATTTCACACCAATGTCATGAAAAGGAATAAGTAAGATCTAAAAGGTTTGATTGCGTCTACTCCTTCAATTCCTACTCGGGATTGAATCAATTCCTACTAGGAATTGTCAATGCACATTCCTATTACATTCGGTTTTGATTATATTGTCTTTCACCGAAAGAGGTGGTTTCCCCGGCTTTTTAAGCCTATTTCTTTTCGGTTTCTTGCCCGGTTTCTTACCTGTCCCCTTTCCCTTTATCATATTCACTATACAAGTAAACAGTTGAAAAAAGAAAATATTCAAATTTTTTTTGTGAACTTTTTTTGTTTAAATGTCGTCTAACTAATAATGATAATATAAAAAGGAGAAGACTATGATCAAGAATTACTTAAAAATTGCTTTAAGAAACATGATGAGACACAAGGGTTATTCATCGATTAACATTTTCGGATTGGCAATAGGAATGGCATGCTGTATTTTGATTCTATTGTGGGTCCAGGATGAATTGAGCTATGATAAGTTTCATCAGAATTACCACAGGTTGTACAGGGTTGAGCAGGACATTGATTTAGGGGGCGGTAAAACAGTTTGGGTATACACCGCGGCAGCGGCTGTGGGTCCTGCGTTAAAAAATGAATTCCCTGAAATTTTGAATTCGGCGCGATGTTTCTTTATTCCCAGACGAGTGCCGGTGGCTTACGGCGAAAACATATTTAATGAAGTAATAAGATTTGCCGATGCCTCTATTTTTGAGATTTTTACTTTTCCCTTGAAAAAAGGACACCCCCAATCACCCTTCAAAGGGCCCAATTCCATCGTTATCTCGGAAAAGATTGCTTATAAATATTTTGGAAATGAAGAACCCCTGGGAAAAACCCTGGAAATCACCAAAGATACCTTTATGGTCACTGCGGTTATGGAAGACATTCCCCTAAACTCTTCCCTCCGGTTTGATATACTCCTTCCCATTGATTATCTTAAAAAAGGTGGCAGAGATCTTAATGATTGGGAAAGTAATGATTTTCTCACCTATGTGCTGCTCCGGGAAAATACCCGCAGCCAGGAGGTGAGCGCTAAAATATCCGACCGTCAAAGCCGTGAGGCGGACTATACTTCCAGGATGTTTCTTAATCCTTTTTCCAGGATTTACCTGTATTCCACCAGGGGGGGATACGCCAGCAGGATACAGAATATATATATCTTTTTAATCGTGGCTTTTGCCATTTTAATTATTGCTTGTATCAATTTTATGAACCTCACTACAGCCCGTTACGGACACCGGGCCAAAGAAGTGGGATTGAGAAAAGTAGTGGGCGCAGGAAAAAAAGAGATGATCTGGCAGTTCTTCGGAGAATCTTTTGTTATGGTTTTTTTGGCTCTTGCCCTGGGAATTCTAATGGTACAACTTCTTTTACCCCTGTTTAATAACCTGGTGGCAAAGCAATTAACATTAAATATCACTGAAAACCTGCAAACCTTGATGGGACTCGTGGGCATCCTCCTGGTCACCGGTCTTATCTCCGGCTCTTACCCGGCCCTGTTTCTTTCCTCTTTCCAACCGGTAACCGTATTAAAAGAATCGATAAAATCAGGTTCCAGGGGCGCTTTATTCAGGAAAATCCTGGTTATCTTTCAATTTTCCCTGTCAATTATTTTGATAATAAGTACAATTTTAATATTCCGTCAACTGGGGTTTATGCGAAATAGGGACCTGGGGCTGGATAAAGATAATGTGATTTGTCTGCAGGCTGGCTCCGAAACCAGCGCCATCTATGAATCCATGAAAAATGAATGGCTAAAAAATCCCAATGTTTTAAATGTAACCACTTCTTTCAATAAACCATCGAGAATAGGCATGTTTGATGGGAGCTGGGAATGGGAAGGGAAACCACCCGATACCAAAGTGGAGATAAATAAAACCTGGGTGGGATATGATTTTCTCGATACCTTTAAAATTAAATTGCTTGATGGAAGATTCTATTCAAAAAAATTTCCTGGGGATGTTTCCAATTCCATTGTCATCAATGAACAACTGGCAAAAATAATCGGCCCTGGTTCCCCTGTGGGAAAACGGTTCTGGCGAGGCGATGATAAAAAGACCATTATCGGTGTGATTAAGGAGTTTCATTACCTGCCCTTGCATAGAAAGATCGGTCCCATGATGTTACATCTCAGGCCCAATTATTTCCGTTATATTTTTGTCAGGGTTGCCCCGGGGAATTTTGGGAAAACACTGGGATATCTAGAAAAAGTATTTAAACGACTCAATCCCGGTTCCCCCTTTGAATTCAGCTTCATGGATGAAGAGTATGATAAATTGTACAGGAATGAAGAGCGAATGGGGAAGATATTTAACTATTTTGCCCTGTTGGCCATTTTTATTTCCTGCCTGGGTTTATTGGGGCTGGCCTCTTTTACTACTGAACAGCGCACCAAAGAGATAGGGATTCGAAAAGTCCTGGGTTCTACAGTCAGCGGGGTTGTTTTGTTATTATCTAAAGATTTTGCCAGGTGGGTGCTGGCAGCAAACCTGGTGGCCTGGCCTATTGCTTATTATGTAATGAAAAACTGGCTCCAGGGATTTGCTTATAAAACCGGTTTTGGGATATGGATTTTTGTACTTTCCGGTGTGATTGCTTTGACGGTGGCATTGGTGACCGTGAGCTATCAGGCCATCAAAACGGCCATGAAAGACCCGGTAAACGCCTTAAAATATGAATGATGCAGCGGGATTTTGGGCAAAGACGGCACCGACATATTCGCCGGAAGCCAAAACAAAAACCAATTCCTAGAAAGAGATTAGTGGCTTTCTTTTGACTGTAACCTTCCTCGCTCTTATCCTCCTACCAATGTGAATTTTGAATGACTTTTGCAACCTAAACTTTTTCATTTTTCTTTAGATTGCAAATCTTCCCCTTCCTCAAAATCTATCCAACCCCTCTTTTCATCAAAGATTATACGAAATTTGTCAAATATATCCATCCTTCCCATTAACATTGGAACTTCTTCTACTAATGCCCAGGCAATTCTAGCTTTCAACTTTCTACCGTTTAAAATAAGAGTAATTTCTTTGATAGAATAGGGAATGCCTGCACCAGAAATGCCCTTTACTTCTCGAATAATATCATTTTTTTCTTGCTTAAGCCCAAGAGCCTTACCGAATCGATAGGGAATCATCGAAATATCCGCGCCGGAATCTATATACATTAATATCTCTACTTTAAATTCATCTCGTTCTAAAACCACATCAGCTACCGGACGCAAGATTCTTCCTATACTGCTTTCTTCCTCCTTAAATTCATATCGAATCATAGAACTAACATCCTCTCATCAGGAATCTTAGCGACAAAAGGCATCTTACCAGGATATTTTTTTTTTACTTTTTCAAGCATTTTTTCTATATCCTCTCCCTTAGCTGCAACCTTCCCATTTACAATAATTACATACTTGTTCTGAAGTCCTGTTTTGTCAAGATTAAGATATGCTTCAAAATTCTTAGTCATTCTATTGCCTCCTCTGGTACTGTTGGGGCTAGATTTAGACTATAGCATAATAGTAAAGAAATCGCAAGATTTAAAGATAAAAATTTGATAAAAAAAGGGCCAAGCGAAAAAATTTCGCTGTTTGATGAGAACAACGATCGTTACGGTGGAATTGTGGATTCAGGAAAGTGGGATTCTGTGAATGATGGTCATTAGTAATTAGGGAAAGCGGAGAGCGTAGAGCAGAGAGCGCAGTGCGCAAAGCCAACTCCTAACTGCCAACTGCCTTCTCGTGCCTTCGCGGTTAACTTAACTGTTACAGCTATTGAAAAAGAATAGACGTCTATACATCCTTTTATAGCCAGCTATTAAAAAAGAATAGCCATCTCATCATCCATGACCCGTTATCTGCTAAAAAAGAGTTGTTAACGCCTTCGTAATAGTTAAACTCCAGTCACTCCATCTCTCGTACCGCACGGATGGGGAAGCCTTCAACTTACCTTCTTCTCTTCTCGCTTGCCGACTGCCAAATGCCAATTGCCAACTGTCTTTATCTATGCCCTCCGTGCGGATCTACTAACCCATATTAGGATGGGCAGAAATAGAAAAAACTTATAAAACCTTTTGCCTGCCCATCCTGAACTCATTTGCCTCCGGCGGCCAAGAACCTTTTTGAAAAAAGGTTCCTGGACCTCCAAAAACTTTTCATACACGGTCAGCCTGTGTTACAGGGTTTCAGCCTTCCTACCCCATCGGAATCATTTCCCTTTGCTCCGATGTTTACCTTCCTCTTACTTCCTACTTCTTACTTCCTACTGCCAACTACCAACTGACTTCGTGTTCCTTTGTGTCCTTCGTGGCTAATTTTTCTTGAATGTCCCCTTTTCCTCCTTTTCCTGCCTATTGCAATAATAGCCTATTTCATATACAATAGACTTTATTTTTAACCGCTAATAATACGTTCACCCGGTTGAAATAAGGAATAAGAAAAGGATAGACTTATATGGCATCGGAACATTCATATGATATCGAGGTTTGCAATTCATTAAGAGAAACATTTTATAACCAAAAATTGCACCGCCCCATGCGGATAGGGCGTTACGACCCTGGTACGCGGTTGACCTACGAAGTAACCGGTGTGGCCCCCCCTGATAAGGCAAAGGTACACCTGGAAATCGAAAAATTCGTGGGCGGCGGTTTTGCCGGTCAGGTATACAAAATCAAGGTCCTGGATTGCGAAAACGAGGGAAACGGGAATGGTGTGCCTTTACAGAAAGGCCACAGTTATGCCATGAAAATATTAATCCCACCTTCGGGATTTTCCCGGTTCTTTCGCAGCCTGTTGTACCACATTGGCTTCCAGGGACCGTTTCAGCTCCAGGTGAATCCTGCGGCGGCAAGGGCAGGTGCCTTGTGGCAAAAATTTATCCGCCGCGGTGCCAAAATTCGTTTCGGTGATGAAACCGCTGTCAATGATATCCATGCCACTTTTGTGGACAATACCCTGGGAAGCTGCGGAGAAATCAGCGACTGGGTAGAGGGACGCACCTGGCTATTGGAAGTGGATGACCGCATGGACCTGCTAAAGCTCTATAACCGAAAGAAACCCGTGAACCCCAATTCCCTGGGTTCCCCGGAATACCGGGCCAAAAAAGAATTCATGAAGAATTTTGTCAAGCTCCTTCATGACATGGGCGCCCATGAATTTGCCCGGCAGTATGAATGGTCCACATGTAAAAGCCAACCCAACTGCCTGAAACGTAAGGACACGGAAAGTGACCCCTCCGGCGGTTTAATGGCCGTGGATTTCCGCGCCGGCCTTACCCTGCTGCCGTTCCTGCCCATGAGCCCGGGGGATGTTATACTCATCTTTACAGGAATCGCCAGGGGCAGCCTGGTTCAGTTCGACAGGGGAAACCTCAAACACCTGGAGAAATTCGTCAACGCCCACAAAAAGGATTTCGCAGATATGCTGGTTATGCTGGAAGAACTGAAGAACTGCGAAAAAATATACAGGAATTCAATCCCGGATATCACCCACAACCATTTGCGGCTGTTTTTCAGTAAGCGATTGTGGTCCTTCATCTTGGCAAGTGCCCGTACTGGCTGGCGGGTAAAAAACACCATCGATGATAAAACCGAAAAACGGCTGCACAAAAGCACACTGTTGACGCTGTTGTTTTATCTCTTAGGCATTATTCCCATCCTGGGACCATTTATCAGGAGACTCTGGGGACGACCGGATTGGCGAAAACATTATGGTAAAATTTTGACCAGCTGGAGATATCTAAAACGGACTGTTCGTGCCAAATGCGCGGAAAAAGCCATTTTCTGGCACCGGGATGGCCGGGTAACCAGCCCCAAAGCCCAACGGATTGGCGGCTCGTTCTGGCGGTATTTCCGGCACCTGCCGTTATCCATACTGCCCGCAGGTCTGCACCGGTTTTTTACCAATTGGGAATACTTTAAAGAACGGTTATACCACTTTTTTGTACGACCTATAAAGTTGTATTTCAGTGCGCCGCTGCGGGAACAGTGGCTGCAGGACATGATATCGCAGGGGCAAGATAAACACATGCTTTCCAATGAAGATGCCAAAGTAATTCATTCCCAGCTCAAAGAACCCTTTATCCAGAAATACCTGAAAAGCCTGGCCGTGCATGTGTGCACCCTGCCGGTTACCCAGATTGTATCTGTTCTGGTTAGCTGGATTTATGTGAGAGCACACCCGGAAATGTCTACTGCCGAAGCCATGGCAGCGGTGACTGCCATCCTGGTGTTGTTCCAGATTACACCCATCTCCCCTGGTTCATTGGTGCGAGGATTATACGTGGTTTACATGATGATAAAAGATAGGAGCTTCAAAGACTACAACATTGCGGTGTTCCTGGGATTTTTTAAATACATCGGTTACCTGGCTTTTCCCATTCAAATGACCTATCGTTACCCGGAGCTTGCCCGGTTCATGGCCGGCCATTGGGCCACAGAAGCGGTTCATATCGTGCCGGTATTTGGTGAGAGAGGTGCGCTGCTTGAACACTGGGTATACCGTTTATTTTACAACTGGCCGTTGACCATTCGCCGGCACATGCTTAAACGCGCAGAAATAAGGGCCTTACAAAAACCTCGCTACTGGCACGTGGTTGTTTATGCTATTGGAGCAGCAGTGGTTTTGGGTGCTGCTGATCTTCTATTTCTAAAATACATCGGGTTCATGCCCACGTTAAAAAACACCTGGTGGTTTGCCTTGTTAATCATTGTGCTGTGCGGCGCAGCTATAACACTGGGCTGCGGAGGTGCACCGCTGTCCAAACGTTTTATATCTGCTGCCCTGTGGGGAGTGTTGACCGCCCTGCTGTATACAGGAGTATCCGCAGCAATTATCTTCTGGGTACAGCATGAAACAGTCATCGTGGGTGATGTGCTCACCAATGGCGCCTGGCGGGTGTTTATTTTTACCCTTTTCGCTGCCATTGCCGCAGCCTTTACAGAATTACGCCCCCCTCGAGGACAATACTGTTGACTTAAGAAAGAAGTTAAGAAGATGAGAAGTTAAGAAGGTAAGAAAGCAGCAAAAAGGAAACAATTGGGCAAAATTTAAAGAAGCGGGGTACAATGATTGTCCGCATATGAAAAGTTTTTGGGAGTCCAGAACCCTTTTTACAAAAAGGGTTTTGGCCGTCGGAGACAAAAAAAAGTAAGGAATACCGACGGATTAAAATTATTTGGTTTTTTATTTTGTAATTTTATTTTAAATAGGAGGTGAATGAAATGAAAAAGAGGTTGTGGTTTATTGTGGTTTTGGTTTTTATGATCTTCGCCCTGGTGCCGGCATATATTCATTTGTCGGCGGCGGGTGATACTCCCAAAACAAAGACAGCGCTGTTGATTATTGATGTTCAATATTTTTATTTTCCCGGCAGCGACTATGCCCTGGTGAACCCAGAAGCTGCCAGCCTCAATGCTAAAAAATTGCTGAAAAAATTTCGCGAAAAAAAATCATTGGTCATCCATGTCCGCCACAATGCCAAAAAGGGAGCGGAAATTCATGAAAACGTCAAACCCATCATGGGTGAAAAAGTCATTTCTAAAAACAGTGTGAATAGTTTCAAAGATACGGATTTATTGAAGTACTTAAAGGAGCACCAGGTCAAACGTCTGGTGATTTGCGGTATGATGACCCATATGTGTGTGGAAGCTGCCACCCGTGCGGCCCATGATTTTGGTTTTGAATGCATCCTGGTGCACGATGCCTGTGCCACGCGGGCGTTGAAATTCAAAGACAAAGTCATCGGTGCCGAAGATGTGCACGATTCCACGTTAAGTTCACTCTCCGGTTATTATGCCAGAGTCATCGATACCGAAACATTCTTAAAAGAGTATTAATTTTCCCCTGGTCTCTGTGTGCCCTGGGGTAAAAAATTCAATGAAAATTGTCTCAATTGTTGAAATGCAACTCGATTTCTTTTAAAATACCATCTTCGCCGGAAAAACAAAAAAAGTATAAGACGATTAATTCTACTCCTGGTATGTGTGTTAATGTCTGTTTTCAGCCTGGCATTGGACCCGGGGAAGAAGAACACCCAGTATATGCACGAAGTTTGGGAAATTGAACAGGGTCTGCCGCAGAACGCGGTATATACCATTGTCCAAACCCGGGAGGGTTACCTGTGGTTGGGAACGGAAGAGGGCCTGGTTCGCTTTGACGGGGTTCATTTTGAGATTTATGATAAGAGGAAGGTAAAACAACTAACAAATAATAAGATTTACGCACTTTGTGAGGACCGGGAAGGAAATCTCTGGATAGGTACGTATGGCGGTGGTTTAACCCGCCTGGACACAAAAAATGGGAAATTCACCACCTTTACTGAAAAACAAAATTTATTATCCAATAACCAGGTAACAAAGCTGTGTGAAGATAATGAGGGGAACCTGTGGATCGGAACCGAAAGCGGATTGAACCGCATGAAAGCAGGTAAAATCACCGGTTAACAACCCGGGACGGTTTATCCGAAAACAAAATAAAGGCCATTTGTAAAGATAGGGAGGGGAACCTGTGGATCGGAACAGACTGGGGGTTGAACCGGATGAAGGATGGCAAATTCGTCACCTTTACCACCCAACAGGGTTTATCCGATAACCGGGTAAGGTCCCTTTGTGAAGATCAAACGGGTAACCTGTGGGTTGGAACCGAGGATGGGCTCAACTGGCTGCAAGATGGTAAATTCACCGTATTTACAAAAGGACAGGGGCTGTCCAGTAATCGAATCAAAGCCATCCATGAAGACCGGGAAAGGAACCTGTGGATTGGTACAGAAGGCGGGGGACTGAACCGTCTGAATCCCAGGGATGGGAAATTTACCGCATTTACAACAAAAGAGGGGTTATCCGATGACGAAATAAGGGCCATCTATGAAGATAAAGAGGGACTCCTGTGGATCGGCACCAATGGTGGCGGGCTAAACTGCCTGAAGGATGGGAAATTCACCCCATACACAACAAGAGAAGGTTTATCCAATGACGATACCGGCCCCATTTATGAAGATAAGGAAGGAAGTCTGTGGATTGGAACGGAAGGTGGACTGAACCGTCTGAATCCCAAGGAGGGGAAATTCAAACGTGTTACCTTTCGGGAAGGTCTCTTTGACGACACGGTACACCAGGTATTTGAAGATGATAACGGGTACTTGTGGATGAGCTGCAATAAAGGAATTTTCCGGGTCCGTAAAAAAGAAGTGGAGGAATTTTTTGAGGGAAATGTACCGGGTATTCACTGCGTTTCCTATGATGAGAATGATGGGATGAAAAGCAGGGAATGTAATGGAACCCGCCAACCCACGGGGTGGAAAAGCCGTGATGGAAAACTCTGGTTCCCCACCATCAAAGGAGTGGTAATGATCGATCCCAACGATATCAAGACCAATTCGCATCTCCCCCCGGTAAAAATCGAGGAAATTATCGTGGACAACAAAAAAATCTTGCCCCCTTTCCCTGGCAATAAAGATAAACTTGTTATATCTCCCGGTTACGAACGGTTTGAAATCAAATATACAGGATTGAGTTTCCTGGTGGTAAAACGAGTTCGCTTCAAATACAAACTGGAAGGATTTAATAAAGAGTGGATCGAAGTCGGTACCCGGAGAACCGCCTATTACAACAAAATCCCCTCGGGGGATTATACCTTCCGGGTCCTGGCCTGCAACAATGACGGCATATGGAATGAAAGCGGTGCTTCCATTCCTCTTTATATAAAACCTTATTTTTACCAGACCTGGTGGTTTTACCTGGTCTGCGGATTGGCGGTTATTTTCCTGGTATACGGCGGTTATTGCTGGCGGGTGAGGCGATTAAAAAAACGGGAAGTGGAGTTGGAAACACTAGTGGCCCAACGCACGGCTCAGCTTCAAAAAGCCAATGAAAAGGCCCGGGAGGAACGGGAAATTGCGGATGCTGCCAACCGTTCCAAAAGCCTATTCCTGGCCCGGATGAGCCACGAAATCCGCACCCCCATGAACAGTGTAATCGGTTTTGCCGAAATGCTCATGGATTCCGGTTTGAATGAGGAACAGTTGGATTATGCTGCCACCATCAGCCGGAGCGGTGAAGCGTTACTTTCTGTCATCGACGATATCCTGGATTTTTCCAAAATCGAGGCAGGGAAATTAGCCTTTGACCCCATTGATTTTTCCCCTGAAGAAATTGCTTTTGATGTATGTGAATTAGTCCTTCCCAGGATTGAGAATCGACCCATTGAAATGTTTTGCCGGGTGAGCGACCAGGTACCCGCCTATGTAAAACAGGATCCCGGTAGATTCCGGCAGGTGCTGGTCAACTTAATGGGAAACGCGGTTAAATTTACCCGGGAAGGGGAAATTGATCTCTCCATCGATGTTGAAGAAGAGAGCCAAAACCGGTTGATGCTCCACTCTAAGGTTCGTGATACAGGCATTGGCATCTCAGTGGACAGGCTGAATACTATTTTTGAGGTTTTCCAGCAGGAAGATGGTTCCACCACCAGGAAATTTGGAGGAACTGGTCTTGGGTTAACCATATGCAAGCAAATTGCCAGACATATGGGCGGCGATATCCAGGTGGAGAGCACACCTGGAAAAGGCAGTACCTTTCATTTTTATGCCTGGGTGGAAAAATCAGGAAAAAAACCCGAGCCAAAACCCGTTATGGTGAACCTGGTGGGGAAGCGAGTTCTTATTGTCGATGATAACAGGAATAACCTGGATATCCTGGAACATATATTAAAAAAGCACGGCATGTCTGTGGAGAAGCAGTTGGGAGGGAAGGGGGTGATTTCCATCATTCAAGAAAATGTTGAGAAAGGAATGCCTATTGATCTTGGTATCCTGGACCTGATCATGCCTAGCATGAGCGGTTACGAACTGGCTGCACAAATCCGCAAGCTTGATCCCCCCATTTCCAATATCCCATTACTGGCATTATCCTCTTCTGTTAGCAGACGGTCGAACAAATACCGGGAAGCCGGGTTTGACGGTTTTTTAACAAAGCCTGTGCAATCCCAAAGACTTATACCGATGATCGAACGATTACTGGCTTCTGAAGTACCGAAAGCAGCGAAAGTACAACATGTACAGGAAGAAATCGCAAAGCAGCAGCAGCTTGTCTTTGATGATGTTAAACATGATGTTCATATTTTATTAGTAGAAGATAATCCCATCAACAGGAAGCTGGTCAGTTCCATGTTAACCAAAGCAGGTTACCGGTTGGATACGGCAGAGAACGGAAAGGAAGCCGTGGAAAAGTATTTATCGAGTCCTGGGAAATACAACTTGATCTTCATGGATATCCAGATGCCTGAGATGGATGGAATTGCAGCCACCCGGATGATCCGGGAGAAAGGATTTGCCGGTATCCCCATCATTGCTATGACAGCCCAGAGTATGAAAGGAGATTATGAAAAGTGTCTTGAGGCGGGTATGAATGATTATATATCCAAACCCATTCGCAAGAAAGTTGTTTTGGAAATGGTAGAAAAGTGGGTAAAGCAGTGCCCTTCACCCCCTTCGGGGGAAATTACAAATCCCAAATAACAAATCACAAACAGAGAGGTGTCCTTCGGACCTATTTAAAACGCCTGACGGCGCTAAACTGTTTTTCTTTTCTAAACAAAAAGTTTTGTGGGGTCCAGGGGCGGTTTTTCAAAAGAGCCCCTGGCCGTCGGAGACATAGTAATTTCAGGATGGACATTTTTAAATTTTTTAAGTTTTTATGTCCATCATGTAGATATGCGTATTGGTCAGTATATCCGCACGGAGGGCAGAAGTTTTTTAGAGTGTCCGTGCGGTAGGAGAGAAAGGCGCCCTTCGACCCAATTTAATAAGCCTTTCACCACTTTCAGGGGAAATTCCAGGTACCAAGTACCAAATCCCAAATTACAAACACCTCAAAGAACTCAATAGAACCATTCGCTTCTATGTCTGCTGCGAAAGCTTATATAAACTGATATCAGGGATAAATTGAAAATCTTTCAAATTG
>WVZO01000061.1:0-3848 GCA_011772425.1 Candidatus Aminicenantota bacterium | reverse complement strand
AATGTATTCTATTGTCAGCGTTGACACATCGGTATTGAAATGTAAAATGGAATAGTTCTTGATTTTCTTTTTCATTCTGTTTAACTCGGTATTATTGCTCATTCCCTGATACAATTCCATTACAGTTACAGAGTGGATTAATATCCTTTTATCTCCCAATTTCTTAAATATGTCTATTGTTTCCTCATTCCCATTAAAAAAGTTGATAAATACATTTGTATCACATAATACTAATCCCTCTTCCATGCTTTTTCCCTGATTTCTTCAATTGATCTTGGATTATTTTTCCATATTCCTGCTAATGCCATTATATCTGCATTAGGTTTGGACCATTCGATTGGCATATCATTCTTATTGGTTTTTTTTATTGGTTTTTGTTTCTTTATGCTGGTGATAAAATCGAATTTTCTCAGCAGTTCTGATAGATACTCCACGTTTTTACTACTGTTTACTTCAATTATTAAACGCTCCATAGTGCCTCACTGGCAGTTAGTATATTATCTTTTGCTTGTTTTGTCAACACATCCGGTTCTACCGATTCAGGTTTTAGGTGAGTAAGGTGAGTCGGTTGAGTATGGTTAGTAGGGAGATTATTAAATTTTCCTCACTTACCCACTGACCTCACTCAACTCACTCAACTAACCCCAATAATATAATCCCTTTCAAACCAATTATCAAGGAGGTTGAAGATTTTTTTTAATTTGTCGATGCCCGGGTGCATAAATTACCTGACACCAAATCTCTTACCCACTTACCTCACTCAACTCACTCAACTAACCCCAATAATATAATCCCTTTCAGACCAATTATCAAGGAGATTGAGGATTTTTTTATTATTTGGAGATCCCCCAGTGCATAAATTACCTGACCCCAAATCTAACTTTTTTTAAGCAGAATGATATAATCGCGATATAAGTTAACTTTCGTGGCCTTCTCGGTCTAATTTCGCCAAAATTAAGCTCCGAGGGGGCCACTTATTTCCTACCTCATTCTTTCCATTTTAATCCCTGATATCAATCCAAATTGGTATCATTTACAGCGGCGACCAGATCAACCGGAGAAAAATTCTTGATTAAAAAAAAATAAAATCCCCTGAAAGCTTTATTATAAGTGGGTTTTATAAAATAATTCACTTCAGCACCTGCCACAAAAGCCTAACTCTCGCTGATAACTAAATGGATATCCAGGAATTTATGTTGCATTTTAACAAATTAAAAAAATTGTTATAATAAAGCTTTCAGGGTTATGCAAAAATCCACATCGTACAATACTCCCAACTCAACTTTGTCTAACTCAAACCCATCGTCATTGCAAACGGTACCGAAACCAGCTTAAAAGTGCACCTGGCGGGTACTGCACCCAAACCACGGGTAACCCTGCGAAAAGCCGCGATTGCCAGGATGTGAGCACAAATGCACCCAAACCACCGGAAAAGGCACTAAAAGCTGCGCTTGCCCTGATGTGGCCTATGCATTCACGCTTTGGACTTTTTTAAAGACTTAGTCCATGACAGTGATGAATGTTATTCACGAAAAAGCCCAGTCTCACTTTAACAAATTAAAAAATGTGAAATATCAAAAACACCCTGAAAGCATTATTATATCAATAATAACCAATAATCGAGTATAAAAAACATTCTTTTTAGGTATTGACAAGCAGACCAAAAATTTGTACAATTTTTATACCCCCCTAAAGATGATACCGACAGTAAGATAACTTCATCTTAAGTTTTCTTAAGGAGGTATCATGTGGCAAAAATTTTTAGAATGGCTAAAATTGTCAGAAAAATTTTTTAACGGCATCGGCGTAGATTTGGAAGTAAAGAAAAAATCAAAAGACAAAGTGTCTGAATGGAGGTTAATAATTATTATTAATATTTTTGTGACTATCTCTTTTTTAGGNNTGTCAAAATAATTACCATTGAAGAGACCAACTAAACAGGAGCCAATGTCATGTATAAACTCAACCTTATACTTAACGATTGCCGTAAACAGGCCAAATTTTTAAAAAAAGAAGCCTATCGATAACGCACTACTACCAGGGGGGCATGGCCTGGATACGGTATAAAAACGTGGGCAGGCAAATTTTTGATATCCTGGGCAACGCTCCACCTCCAGGGAATCACCGGGAGCCGTGGCTACCTGGTTAGCTTTAACCCAAGGTGTTAGGAAAAAACTCAAAAGTGCACTCTTTTTTGGTAAGATTTGTAGGCTCTTTCATGGGGCTTGATTTATTTTATTTCGTCTCATCCAATCAGTCAACAGTTCAAAAAATTTTTTTCTCCGCAAGCTCCGAAGAAAAATTTTTTCGGGCTATCGCCCGCTGTTGACAGATTGGCTGAGCCGAAATGTGTCCCAATTAAGCCCCAAATGAAGAATAGACTTTTGAGATTCAAAAGCCTTATGCATTAATGAGGGTAGATCAACCCTTACCTTATATTTATATCTACTTTAGCAGTGCACTTTTGAACCTTAAATCTGTCAAAAACAGTGCACTTTTGAATTTTAACTGACAAGCAGCTAACCCAAGGTTGACAGATTCTTTGTTGTATGTTAAAACGACGTGATGATTAACAAACACGGATTTCGAATAAAAATGCTTTTTGCCCTGGAGAACCTGTTATTGAACCTACTGATATGAGACTGGAGGAGTAAACGATGAGCCGATCAACAGCTTGCTGCTTGTTAGGGGCTGGCTATTCCTTCGTTGCTGGGTTACCCCTAGCAAAAGATATTTTTGATACAGACGTTATCGTATTCTCCCAGGGTGCAGAGGAGCGTTTCGATAAAGTTTGGGAAGACTATACCACGTGGCGGGAAAAGAATCCCAGTCTTGCCTCTGAACTGTATTTAGTTGAACTATTTGAAGGCGATCTGGATTTGACAAGACCTCCTTTCTCATGGGCCGTTGAGTTAGTAGCAGCAGTTCTCGCTACACCACGGGGTGATGATGCAAAGGGAATCCTTGGTCGTTATCACGGGCGCATTACGCAATCATCTTGGTGCAGCCTTCATGTATATTTCTTTTCGAACATCTTGAGACTTTTTGGTGACTCTTCCGTGGTTACAACGAACTACGATCTGCTCATCGAGCGTAGCTTGCGCCATCGACCGATGAAGAGGGTCTTTGGCCCTGGGTTTTATTACGGAGGTATTGAGCGACCTCAAGTTCTTGAGGGCTTAGCTCGACCTTTCAAGGACTCTCAGCGATTTGTCCAACTTGAAGGTGCATTGGCCGTTTATAAGCTACATGGTTCGTTGAATTGGTCGATTGAGAAAGGGCGGATTCGTATGTATCAGGATATGCGCCCAGCATTCAGACATGGGGGTACCGCAGCTATAGTGCCACCGATTCCAGAAAAGAAGGCACCCCCATGGCTATTAACTATCTGGAAAGCGGCTGAGCAAGAGCTTTCCTCAGCAGACGTATGGATAGTTTGCGGCTACTCATTACCTGACTATGACAGATCGATCCATGAGCTTCTTGCGAATGCAGCAGGCTCTGCGAAAAAAAGAATATTCATAATGGACCCTTTAAGCGAGGATCTAGCAACTAAATTCCAAAGGATAGCTTCATTTGCCGAAGTGATTCCGCTTAGGGGGCTTCCTGAAGGAGTTGAAGATCTTTTTGAAACGATTAAGTGTCCGGAGGTCATAGACTCGACAGCAAAATGAGAAGGGAAAGGGACAAGGGAAAGGGACAGGCAAAAAATAATTTTAGTCATATAGGCTTTTTTCTTATCCGGGATATTTAATTTTTCATATGGGATATTTAATATCCCACATGAGATATCCCTTATCCCACATGGGATATCTTTTTTCCACCAGGGATACCTTCTATCCCATGTG
>WVZO01000063.1 GCA_011772425.1 Candidatus Aminicenantota bacterium | reverse complement strand
AATTTCACCGAGCAGTTCATATTGGCTCATATTTTTGCCTTATTAATCGAGAATAACAGTTCTTTAGAGGTAGAATTAAAAACAGGGTTAGCCGGGACCAAGATTTGTTTTGATGCCCTGGTTAACGGGGAGATCGATCTTTATCCCGAGTATACCGGCACCGGACTGCTGGTGCTGCTGGATGTGGACGAGGAAACCCGCGAATCCATCTTAGGAGACGAGCAGAAAGTGTATAACTATGTCAAAGCGGAATCAAAGAAGCGGCATGACCTTTACTGACTATCACCCTTAGGGTTCAACAACACCTATGCACTAATGATGAGAAGGGAACAGGCAAGGAGGTTGGAAATAGAAACAATTTCCGATTTAAAAAGATTTCTCGATCAACTTCGTACAAAGAATTTATAAGCTAATAACCGTGAGTTCACCGGTAAGATAGTCATGAATCTCCTTCCTGTTTTAGAACGGAAGATTCCACCTCCACCAGCCGATTTTCTCCTCCCAGGAGAGAAGAATCAATCAAAACTTCCGAAACAATAATCGATAGTAATTTATTTAGATTGTCAAAGAGAGTTTTCTTCTCTTCTTCTTTTAAATGTTTTAAGTTGTTGGTCAACTGTTCCTGGAATGACGGGAGTGCTGTTTGGGCAACTTCTTTTCCCTTTTCGGTTAATTCGATCAGGATAACCCGCCGATCCGCGGATTTCCGCGTCCGCTCCACCAGATCTCTCTTTTCCAGTTGATCGACAATCGATGTAATCATGCTGGGAGAGAGGTAAACATGTTTGCTCAATTTACTGAGGGACAACGGCCCGGTTTTCTCAAGAACCAACAAACAAGACAATTGAGAGGCATTTAAACCGGTTTTATCTTTCAACTTCGACGAGTAAATCTCCACTGCATTGATTGTTCTTCGCAAACAGGAAAATATTTCCGATTCAAGGTTTTCAGACCCTGTATTTTCCGATTCCATATTCATGAAATCCTCCATTCACTGAATATCCAGTACAAAATTATAGCAGATAAAAAATTCCACTGCAAACACTTTTTGATATTTTGCAACGAGATATTTGACTTATAAATATTTCATATGTATAATAAAAGAAATACAATTAAAGTTCACAGATCCTTAGCGTACGATTTTTTCCGTTTCGTGAGTTGACCCCTATTTAAATCCATTATAACAGGCGGGAGATTCCGGTACCTGTCCAAGCCTATCAAGATCAGATCCATTCACCGTCCGGCGCAGTTAATTCCCCGCCGCTGTTTCCTGTATTAATGGTTCCTGCCGGTTCTATCAACATAATATAACACTCTTTTTCGGCAACGGGCTTGTGCACCAACTGGCAACTGGTTTAAAGGAGCTGCTGCCCGGGATAAACTCTTCGTTTTATTGAATAAACCCATGAGTTTATTTGGTAATGGGTTGTATTGATCGTAATCTTACAACCTGGTATTCATTTCGTTGGCGGGAGTCAATAAACCCATGGGATTATTTTTTTTAATAACAGGAATTCTTGAAAATTTTAAAACATTGCCCCTATAGAGTTTTGGGGATAAATCTGACTTTGGCAAAAGAATTGCCTCCTCTATTTCCGGGAAGAATTAGCGTAAAAGCTGTTCAGTCCGTAGAAAAATAAAAAAGGAGGAAACAAAAAATGAAGACAAAACCAACTCGCAAATTCACGTTAAACAAAGAAACAGTTGCTAACTTAAACAATCGTGAATTAGCAAAAGTATACGGAGGAACTAATTGTACAGACGTGTCTTTTTGTATAACGGATTGCAAAACCTGCTGGCAGGAAACACTTGTAACCGATGAACCAGAATGCTCCGCCAGCCAGTGCGACCCTACAAATGAGACGTGTACGGCGTGTTCATGTGCATGCTGATAATCACCGAAGTATAGTCCGAAGCCGCCGCCGCCTCAATATCTCGGGCGGCGGCTTTTCACACTGACTCACTGACCTTCTGGCCTATTAAAGCAGCAGCTGCTGTTCAAAGGTGGATTCAAATATTCGCAGCGACTGCGCACCCACGGCCTTTCCCGTGGTTGTATCAATATCAACGATGCTCATGTCCAGGATAACATTCTCTTTTGAGACTTCAAATTTCTGGTTGACCCCGGTAACAAACCTCCGGATCACCGGTTCGATGCGCATTCCTATAATGGAATCAAAGGCACCGGTCATACCCACATCGGTTTGATATGCGGTCCCATTTTTCAAGATTCTCAGGTCAGTGGTTTGAATATGAGTGTGAGTTCCCAGCACGGCGCTGACCCTGCCATCAAGGTAGAATCCCATAGCCATTTTTTCTGCTGTGGCTTCTGCATGAAAATCCATAAAAATGATCTTCTGCCGGGTATGTTGCAAAAAATCATCAATAGCAAGGAAAGGATTATCCACCACCGGCTCCATAAACACCCTTCCCTGGAGATTAATAATCATCACTTCGGTGTTGGGTTGGTTTTCGGTTCCAAATACGTAGCAGCCATTTCCAGGGGCTTCCGGAGGATAATTTATCGGCCTGAGGATTCGCTCTTCATCTTTGAGTAATTCGATGGCTTCCTTTTTATCCCAAATATGATTTCCCCCGGTGATCACATCTACCCCGGCTTCAAACATTTCAAATGCGGTTTTCCGTGTGATTCCCAATCCGCCAGCAGAATTTTCGCCGTTGGCAATGACCAGTCCGGGAGAAAATTTTATTTTTATAAGGGGCAAAGCTTTGCCCAAAAATCGCCTGCCATATCTGCCAACAATATCTCCAATAAAAACAATGCGAAAAAATTTATTTTGCATATTCCGTGGCTCTGACTTCACGGATGACAGTCACCTTGATCTGCCCGGGGTACTCCATTTCTTCCTGGATTTTTTTGGCAATATCTTTGGACATGACAAAGGTTCGATTGTCATCCATTTCATTGGAATTGACGATTACCCGGACTTCTCTACCGGCACGCAGCGCATAGGCTTTTTTGACTCCGGTAAAGGATTTGCTGAGTTCTTCTAATTTTTCCAGCCGTTTGATATAGGTTTCAAATATTTCCCGGCGAGATCCGGGTCTGGCAGCCGACATGGTGTCAGCTGCCTGGATAAGTACACCTTCCACTGAAGTGAATTCCACATCCATATGGTGGGAGGCAATGGCTTCTTGGACGGTCTGGGATTCATTATGCTTTTTGGTCAATTCCACAGACAATTCCGTATGGGTACCTTCGGTCTCTCGATCAATGGACTTACCGATATCATGCAGAAGACCGGCCCGTTTGGCTACAGCAACATTCATTCCCAGTTCCCTGGCCATGAGTGATGCAATCATAGCCACTTCTTTGGAATGTTCAAGCACGTTTTGACCGTAAGAGGTACGATATTTTAATTTTCCCAAATAATAGAACAATGCAGGATCAATGTCACTGATGCCCAATTCAAGCACCACATTCTCCCCTACCTCTTTCAGGTGATCGTCAAAATTCAATTTAATCTTTTCCACGACTTCTTCAACTCGGGCCGGATGAATCCGGCCATCATTAATCAGGGTTTCAAGGGCACGCTTGGCAATTTCCCTGCGGATGGGATCGAATGATGATACAATAATGGCTTCCGGGGTGTCATCTACAATAAAATCAACCTCGGTAGCCGTTTCAAGAGCCCGAATATTCCTGCCTTCCCTACCGATTATTCGTCCTTTCATCTCATCACTGGGCAGGTCAATCACTGTAACCGAAGACGAGATCGTATGTTCACTGGCAATCCGCTGAACAGAAGTGGCAATGACTTCTTTTGCCATCATGACACTTTTTTCCTTCAATTCTTCTTCGATGGTCTTTAACTTCTGGGCCGATTCCATTCGGGCTTCACTTTCATACTGTTTAATCATCATCTCCTTGGCTTCCTGGACTGTCATTCCGGAAATCTTTTCCAGTAAGACTTTTTGTTCCTCGTAACTGGTGGTTAATTTGGTATTTAATGCCTTCAGCTCCTCCTCCTCAAGATGCAATTCTCTTTCTCTTCGTTTGATCTCCTTCTCTTTGTTGTCCAGGTTGATATACCGACGATCCAGGTTTTCTTCCCGCTGGATAAGCCGTCGCTCCATCTCATTCAACCGGTTGACTTTACTACTTTGCTTGCGGTTGTATTCATTCTTCCAATTGACAAATTCCTCTTTCAAGTCAGCAGTGAGGCGCTTCTTCCTGGTTTCAAGGTCATTCCTGCTGGTCTCTTCCAATTCCTTTCTCAAAAAATTGATTTTTTCATATTCATTGGCCAATATCCTATTTTTAAACAAAAGAAAAAACATAAAACCAATAAATATCCCAATAATAGTTAACGCTATATTTAAAACAATATTCATCTTTTTCCTCCTAAATTTCGGTTAGGATGAAAAACTGATGGATGACTGTTTAGCTGGATCAACTGGGGCAATCATCCGGTCGATATTTGTTAATACGGCTCTCAATTTTTCATTCTCTTTCTTTAGACGGAAAAATTCTTCCGTTATATTAATGGAAACCAATAATCCCATCCTGAAAGAATCAAGATCCCCTGCTTCCCGCTTGATCTTTCTAAATTTATTTTCAACAAAATCGACGATTTCCAAGAAATCTTCTGTTTTTATATTTTCAGGTACATTGAAATTGAAATTCTTGCCAAGAATGTGGACTTCAATTTCTTTTGATTTCATTTTTTTCATTCCTTCATTTTGTTGATTGTTGATTGTTGTTTGTTGTTTGCTTGATTTTCAAGAGAGTCAATCATTTCAATTAATGTGGTTACCCTCTTTCTTATCTCGATTCGTTCTTGATTTTTGCTGGTAGATTCTTTTTTCATTTGTTGCAGTTCCCGTTTTAAGTGCTCATTTTCTCCCTTAAGTCGCTTCAGGTTATCCACCAGGTTTTTTACCTTTTCTTCCAATCGATTCAATTCATCTAATTCCATTTTGGTTCTCTTTTTTTTGTTGTTATGACATCTCCCTGGTTATACGCCTGCAGCTTTCTCCTCATTTTTTCAGGTCCCCATGATAAGGCGAGATTGAATAATTCAGTTTTTCCTGTTTGAGTTTACTACTTACTGTTCTGGGTTTTCGTTTATATAATTATTTACTCTCCTTGATTCGCTATTCAATCAAATAAACGCTTTTACCTTTTCAACAATCTGGTTAAAGGTCTCAGGCTCAGAAGCAGCAAGGTTGGAGAGAATTTTCCGGTTTAACTTGATATTTGCTTTCTTCAACCCGTTAATAAACCGGGAATAACTGACTCCATATTCTCTAACAGCTGCGTTTATTCTCACATTCCACAGTTTCCTGAAATCTCGTTTCCTGTTCCTGCGATCCCTGTAAGAATAGAGCAGGGATTTTTCTACGGCTTCCTTTGCGGTGCGGTAATTCTTTCGTTTTGCACCAAAAAAGCCTTTGGCTAATTTTAGTATTTTTTTTCGTCGTAATAATTTTCTATTTCCTCGTGTTACTCGTGACATTTTTGTTCGTTATCCTCCCTTGGTATTTATTTATAGGGTAAAAGAGTTTTTACCCGTTTTAATTCTTCCTTAACCACAATTGTGGATTGTTTTAAGTTACGCTTTCGCTTTCTACTTTTCTTTGTCAGTATATGAGAAGCATTGGCTTTGCGTCGTTTAATCTTTCCACTGGCTGTGAAACCAAATCGCTTTTTTGCTCCTTTGTGAGTTTTAAGTTTTGGCATCTTTTTCACCTCTTTTTTTTCCTATTAGTATATGACAAATCCATCTTTCTTTTTTGGGCGGCGATTCAATTTCAGCGAATTCCGTTAAGATATTCATGATTCTATCTGTCATTTCATCCAGCATCTCCGGCCGCCGTTTTTGTCTTCCTCTTAACCATATGGTAACTTTGACTTTATCGCCATCTTCCAGGAATTGTTTTATTTTCTTCAGCTTAACTTCGATATCATGATCGCCAATCACCGGTGTAAATTTAATTTCTTTGACATGGATTTTCCGCTGGGATTTTTGGGCTTCATGCGCCTTCTTTTGCAGCGAATACAGGTATTTCCCATAATCCAGCAGCCGACATACCGGTGGTTCTGCTTTGGGAGAAATGGCCACCAGGTCCAAATCTTTATCCCTGGCAATTTCTAAGGCTTTAGGCAAAGAGATAATACCTACTTGTTTTTTGTTTTCATCAATTAACCGGACTTGAGACGCGCGTATCTCTTCATTGATAGGATGAAGTCTTTTTCTGGGCCTTGGTGGTCTAACTTTCATAATTAAACCCTTTCCTCCTGGATGCTCTCTGTTATGTTTTCCCTGGATTCATCTGGGTTTCGTTTTCCTTGATTTCCTTTTTTATGGATATGAATAGCTATCTCTCTTTCTTCGGGCTGTGAATTAACCTCTCCCAGCGTTGAGGTTGATTCCCCATATCCTATATTCAGGCCTCTTAATTCACCATTGGTTTCTGGTAATACTGCCTCACTCGTTTGCTTACCCATTTATGCAATTATCTCTATAATGATCTATAAGATATAAATAATGGGCGCGGACGGACTCGAACCGCCGACTTCTACCATGTCAAGATAGCACTCTGACCAGCTGAGTTACGCGCCCGTTTACATGTCGGAGGGTCACATCCATTGATTCTAACCCACCAGTCCTTTTAACTTTTTTCCAGGGACAAATTTTACCACTCGTTTTTGGGGGATCATAATTTCGGCACCGGTTCTAGGATTTCTTCCTTTTTTTTGTTTTTTAATAATAGTTTTGAAGGTACCAAAACCAACGAGGGTTAATTTTCCGTTTTTTGCCTTCAATTCATTGGATACAATTTCGACTAAGGAGTCGATGACTTTTAATGCATCAACTTTTGTGATGTTCTTATCTTTTACCATTTGTGCAGCCAAATCGTTCTTATTCATATTAGTTCCTCCTTTTCAGCCCTTAATTTACCTTAATTTACGGCTCTTGTCAATACTATTCGTAAAAAAACCCGCTCTATTTATTATTTTTTTAGGGAATTGGTGGGAAAATGACAACTTGATTTCTTCTACAATTCTGGTATACTGGCACAATGACAAACGATAGGAAAGATTTCGATTTTCCAACATCTCCGGATAATAAGGAGAAAAATAGGCCGATTACAGAGCTGGAGTCTGCATTGGGCATAGATATGGGGGGTAAGAATATAGACCAGGATATGATTTTCGCCGGGGAAACGGCAAATACGGGGCAAGCAGCCAACAAGAAAAAATCTCCAATGGAAGTTATGCTGGATGAAGCAGCTGCTGCAATCAGTCGAACCTATCGGAAATACATGACCCTGGTGCGAATGGCTTTTCAAGACGATCCATCCACCTTTTTGTATTTGGAACTTCACAAACCGGCATATTGGGGTGACTTTCTCGAGGTTTCCAGCGCCAAAGGGTTATATGAGCGGATTTTGTCTAAGAATGAAATACTCATGAAATTAAAGGAATATGGGATAACCAAAAAGGACCTTGAGGTCAACCTGAAAAAAGCGAAAAAACTGCTTGATAATCGCTTCTGGCAAAAGAAAAGAAATAGAAGTTACAGGCAAATGGCAAACATAAACCAGGTAACTACGAGGAAAATGGAAGAAATTGATAAAAAGTATGAATTCATGGCCCGGGAAGCATGCAAAGATTTCCCGGAATACCTGGAGCAATTGGGGATTGAACCGAAGACCGATGATAATGATAAATAACAAACAGCGATGGTTTTAATTAATGATACGGTTAAGAAATACTTATTGAAGCAGCCCACAGTTACCCGGGAAAAAATCCGGGAGAAGTTCGAATTCCTGGAAACCGGTATCTGGGACGGCGGGTTAAAGGTCAAAAAATTAAAAGGAGGGTCTTCAAAATATCTTTTTGAAGCACGCCTGGACCGGGGAAACCGGATTCTCTTTACGCTGGGTCATCGGGGCGATACGGCTGCTGCGCATGAACTAATGGTCTATGTATGGGGCATCGTGGTGCATGACGATGTGTCGAAAAAAATTAAGACGATTATCCCGGACAACGCGCCCTTCTTGCAGTTCCGGGATTACGAAGAGGTCCTGCTGGATAATGTGGATATGGAAGAACTGGAACCTGCATATTTTACCCAGGAAAGTATTACGGAAAAAACGTCCGACGAGGCGGGGAGCCAGCGGTGGTACGAAATCGATGAACCGGAATGGAAACGAATTCAAATGTACACCCGGGACGATTTCGAACTGTTTCTTCATTTAACCCCCCAGCAAAAAGAAATATTACAGGCTCCCCTACCCCTGCTGGTTTCAGGAACCGCGGGCAGCGGCAAAACCAGCCTGGCGGTTTATTACTTACTGAACCGGAATCTAAATAAAAAGAAAAAGCTTTTTATCACCTATAACGATCACTTGCGGGAGTTTGCCCGGAAACTGTACAACGGCTTGCTCAACGATAGAGAGTGGAAGCATGAGGTTATTCCCCCGGTTTTTTATACGTTTAAGGAGTTATGTCTTGAGATGACAGCGGATGGAGGCCGCGATTTTCTCCCGGGAAATGAAGTGGATTTTAATCATTTTCATCGTTTATACGCTGCCAACCCGATGATCCAGGTTTATGACGCGGCACTGGTATGGGAAGAAATACGCGCTGTTATCAAAGGTGCGGCCCAGGTAGGGGTGGACCGCCAATATTTGACTTTCGAGCAATACGAAGCGTTAGGAAAAAAGAAAGCTCCCAATTTTAAATTTAGCCGCAAAGACATTTACAGTATATGCCAATGGTATCAAAACAAACTGGAAGGTGAAGGCCTGTGGGATGAATCGGACCTGACTTCCCGCGCCCTGGCTAAAGCAGGTAAAAAATATACCTGCGACATCCTGGTATGCGATGAAGTCCAGGATTTTACCGATTCACAGTTGGAGCTTTTGTTTCGCCTGGTAAAGAACCCCAAAAACATGTTCCTGGCCGGTGATACGAAGCAGACCATCAATCCCAGCGGGTTTCGCTGGGAAGAGGTGAGGCAGCATTTCTACCGGAGAAAGATAGAAATCCCGGAATTAAAGCTGGAAGTTCCCGGTTTAAGGGCGCTTTCGTTGAATTTCCGGAGTTCCGGCAGCATCGTGGAACTTTCTAACATGCTGCTGGAATTGAAAGAGAAATTCACCGGCAGACAGGCGGACGAGATCAAAGAGGAATGGAAATACAAAGGCAGGCCGGTGACCGTAGTTTCCGGTATCGACATCCAGCGCATGCTGGATTTATTAAAAACCGCCGGTGCCGGTCGAACCATCCTGGTGAGAACCCAGGGGGAAAAGGAGAAATTAAAAAAACACCTGGATACGGAAATGGTGTTTACCATCAAGGAGGCCAAAGGGCTGGAATTCGAGACGGTGGTGTTGTGGAAGTTTTGTCATGACGAGGCGTCGGAGTCCCGGGATGTATGGAAAGCTGTCCTGGATTTGAGCAGCCGAAGTATCCACGAGGCAAAGATCAAACATGAAATCAATCTCCTTTACGTGGGTATTACGCGGGCCATGCAGAACCTGGTCATTTATGATGGGGAAGCTCCTTCCATCATCTGGGAAAGTATACCGTTAAAGAATAATGTGTATATCACTCATGATTACAGTTATATTGAAGGAATATGGAATGTGGTAACCACGCCGGAAGAGTGGGTAAAAAAGGGGCATTATTTTTTTGAGCGGGAATTTTACAAAGCCGCGGTGGAGTGTTTTAAGAACGGCGGTGATTTGCCCGGTCTCTCCAAAGCCAGGGCCTATTATTTCCAGCAGACCGGTAATTACAGCGAAGCGGCATTAAATTTTGAATCCGTCGGTGAGGGGGAAAAAGCTGCGGCCAATTATGAGAAAGCGGGGCAGTATGAAAAGGCGCTGGTTTTATGGGCGGAAGTAAAGAACCGTGAGCGGGAAACCCTTTGCCGGGCCGCTCTTCTTAAAAGGGAAAAGAAATACCGGGAGGCGGGTCAACTTTATTTGCAAACCGGGGATTATGAGGCGGCAGTAGAAAGTTATAAAAAAGCCGGGGACTACGGGAAAGCGGCGGAAGTCTGTCTGGAGTACCTGGATGATATGGAAAAAGCAGCTTTTTATTATGAAAGTGCTGGCGATTTTGGCAAAGCCGCGGAACTGTACACAGGTTTGCAGTTGTTCGATAACGCCGCGGAGATTTATTACACCCAAAAAAACTACCCCAAAGCCGAGGCCTTGTGGGAAAAATCCGGTAATTCCCGGCAGTTGATGCGGTTGTATGGGAAAACAGGACAACATCAGAAGCTGCTTTTAATTTACGAAAAAGAAGAGAACCTGGAAAAGACCGTCAAATACCTGGAGAAACTGGATATCGACAAAGAAGATTTAAAAAAACAAGCCCGGGGTTTCCTGGAAAAGCAGGAATATTTCAAAGCCCTGGTGCGTTTTTACGCGGCGGATGATCCCGGTGGAATTGCGCAGTGCTATTATAAGATGGGAAAATACCGGGAAGCCATCGACTATTATGAAAAATCAGGGGACCTGCGAACCGCTGCCGATCTTTATTTTAAAATCGGGGAATACCAGGGAGCGCTCACCGCCTGCTTGCATGAAAACCAGGATAAAAAGAACAACTATGCCATGGCCGGGAAATGCCTGGAGAAGATCGAGGATCGGGGGTTTTTATATCTCACGGCAGTGGATTGTTATTACGATGAGAATTATGCGGGGGCACTTCTTTTGTTCGATCACCTGGGAGGGTTCGAGCCGTTGGCCGGCATTTGTTATGCACTGCGGGGAGAAGAGGAGAAGGCCCTGGCCGCCTGGAGTCGCTGTCGATATTATGGTCAATGTGTCGTGATTGCAGAGGAGTGCAAAAACAAAGAATTGGTAGAATTGGGTGCTGAATTCTTTTTAAAAATTGCCGCGGGTCAAACCTCCGTTGGAAAATATGCTTTTGCCGTACCCCTGGAAGAAAGCATAGTGACGCAGTTGCTGGACGCTTATTTTAATGATAGGGAAAAGAGGTCCGACAAAACCCACAGAGAAAAGACAGGTGCCTGGGGTAATTTTATCCGGGGGGAAGACCGTGATTATAGAAATGCAGAGCTGGTGTTTCGTTACCTGGAAGCAAATGATGATTACGATAAACTGGCTTTCTATATCAAGGAATTTGAAAAATATGCCCGGCAGGATAAAGATGAAATGGAACGATTCAGAGAGATGGTGATTCATTACTGCGCGGAGATCCCATCGCTGGCAGCCTCGTTTCGATATGAAGCCGCGGCTTTCAGGCATTTCCTCCTGGGGGAACAAGACGCATTAACGCGGCTCCTGCCCAAAGTACCCATTACAGGGAAAAACTATGTCATATTTATCGCAGCAAAAGGAGATTTTTCCAAAAAAGTCGTGGAATTTTGTAAGGAAAATGAACGTATGGCTGAACTCAACGAAACTTTAGAGAGGCTAAAGGTCCTGCTGGAAGATAGGGAAGAAGAGAAGAAGGAGAGAAGAGAAGAAGAGAAGAAAACAACAGGAGGAGATAAAGCATGAATTTTGCAGAAAAGATAACACTTGGTAGAACCGGTCTTAAAGCTGGCAGGCTGGGGCTATCATCCAGTTTCGGGGCGCCGGCACAAGCTTTTGAAGAAGCCTTTGAGAAAGGCTGCAATTATTTCACCTGGGGCACATTCATTAAAGGCCGCTCCTCGGAAATGAAAAAAGCCATCCTGAACATAACCCAAAAAGGCCAACGGGACAATCTTATCCTGGCGATGTTAACCTACGCCCACAATGCCTCTCTTACTGAGCATTTTCTTAAACGGGGTCTCCAGGCTTTGGGTATTGAATACACGGATGTTCTTCTCATCGGTTACTATTCGAAGCGACCACCGCAGCGGGTCATCAATGGTGCATTGCAGCTAAAAGAAAAAGGATTGATCCGTTTTATCGGGATTACCAGTCATAATCGTAAGGTTTTCCCGCAGCTTCAAAAGGAAGGTATTTTCGATATCTTTCACGTTCGCTACAATGCAGCGCATCGCGGCGCTGAAACCGACGTTTTTCCATTTATAGAAAAGGAAGATGAGAACCGTCCGGGGGTGGTCACCTTTACCGCTACACGCTGGGGAAAACTCTTGAATCCCAAAAAAATGCCGCCTGGTGAACCCCCTCCCACTGCTCCTGACTGCTACCGTTTTGTACTTTCCCACCCGGCGGTGGACGTTTGCATGATGGGGGCCAAAACCCTTGAACAGATGAGAGAAAATCTCTCTGTACTGGAACAGGGTCCCATGACTGAAGAAGAATTGAACCGCATGCGAAAGATCGGCGATTACGTCTACGGCAAGAAAGGTAAGAAAAGTTAACCGCGAAGGCATTTACAATGCGGTAAAAAGCGCGAAGAAACGCGAAGGCAATTACTGAAATAAGTACCTGGCACACATCCACCCCTACCTACCCAGGTTAAGGTTATGGAGCAAAACCATCTGCATATGGAGCAAAGTCACCTGTATATGGAGCAAATCCATCTGCATATGGAGCAAAGCCACCTGTATATGGAGCAGGATCTTCCACATTTGGAGCAAAAATACTTGCAAATGGAGCAGGGTTAGGTGTATAATAATACCTGGTAAATCCTTTAATAAATATAAAAGGAGGCAGAAATGAACAGGGCAAAGATAGTAAACGAAATCGGTTTAAGGTTGAGGAAAATACGAAAGTCATTAAATTATACCCAGGAAAAAATGGGTTCATTCCTGGGTGTGGCACGGCCCAGTTATGATAGGTACGAGCGTGGGGAAGTTTTTCCCGGTCCCATTGCGCTGACCGTGCTGTCAAATACATTTAAGGTGTCCCTGGATTGGCTGATTGCCAATAAGGGGTCGATGATTTATAGTGAAAAAGTAGAGCCGGAGGAAAACGTACAGCAGCCGGAGGAGAAAGCCCAACCGCAGGAAAAAACCGCAGCGGATGTTGTCACAGCAGATGTGAAAGAGCTGCTGGCACACATGGAACGCATTCCCCTGCTGCGGTATGAGATTTTGACTATGTTTCATAAATTTAAACTGAAAAATAAAGAGTTGGTGGAATCCGCCATGAAAGATACGGATACGGATACGGATACAGATGCGGATGTTCCATTTTCTGGCAAATAAAATACCTGACACCTTACTACGATATCTAACCTGGGCAGATTTATCGTTTTGATACGCAGGGATAAAAAGAGAAAAAACAACCCCCCCGGTTGAAATATAAACGATTTTCTTTTAAAATAATGGTATGACCATATCTGAGAGTGCAAAAACAAAGGCCGGGCCGACGACAAAACCTTTTACCATTGTAGTTTTGGGCCGCGAATCTTCCGGGAAATCTACTCTAATCACAGCGCTGTGCTATTATATTATCAAACAAAAAGAAGAATTCCTGTTACAAATGAATCTTGATAAAAACGATACCCGGATGCTGAGTGGGTGGGTTTATGGATTTGAAAATACGTCTATACCATTATCAGACTCCAGGCTGAGGCATGAATTTGATTTCAATATAACCTCTTCAATAAAAAAAGTAAAACACGATCTTAAAGTGATAGAAATAATATTACCTGGAGTTAATCAAATTGATAGTGGCACACAGAAATACAGCGATGATTTAAGAGGAGCAGATTTAATTTTGCTAACTATCGATTCAAGAAATGTCGAGAAAGATGATGTTTATTTTTCCCTGTTCTTTGAAACCTTGTTCTCTTCTATTGATAACCCCGCACCAATGATATTTATCCTTACCAAGTATGATCTGATAAAGCCGGAGTTAAAACAACAGCCTGAAGGAGGTAATTCGCTTTCATCCCTTATGCCCGCAACCTTTAAACGCCTGAAATATTCAAATTATAAGATGCCTGAATATTTGAATTTCAGTATCGGAGATATTAATAAAGATGGGCTTAGCTTTGATCGAAGTAAAGTGGAAAGTTTTGATATTGGCTATTGCGAAGAGCTTTTTACCACCATTTACAGCTATTTAAACAACCAGGAAACGTCTCTTAAAGATAAAAAGCGCTCCCAATTGGAGAGTGTCCTGAAAAACTTGCAAAAACGACTTAACAGTGAGCCGGAAAACCCTGAAATTCTTCTAGAAATGAAAAGCATCTATGAACAATTGGGAGAGCAGGGAAAAGCAAAAACAGTGGATGATACCCTGGAACAGTTGGAGGAAAGAAAAGAATTCCAATACAATTTGAATAACCCCGTTTCCCTTCAACAGCTTGAATTGAGCCAACTGGATTTCTTCGGGGATTCCTGTTGGCGATTCCAGCCTCAGTTAAACGTACTGCTGGGGAAAAACGGGTACGGTAAAACTCATCTGCTGAGATTGCTGGCAGCCCTCCTGCAAAAAGACGAGGAAAAAATCGCTGAATTTTTCGAGTACAGTAAAACAGACCCATTTACCAGATTGGTGGTAGAAAGAAACGAAGAATATAAACTCATTCGCAGGAATAAAATCATTTTTGAAGAATCTATCGGTAAAATACCATTCCTGGCCCTTCCCGACCTTCGCTTGATGGATAAATCGAAAACTGCCGTCAGTACTTCGGATGATGAAAAAACAGATTTAAAAGAATACGGTGCTTATCATTTTTTATACCAAAAACCCTATGAAGGACTCATCCGGACTTTCCTTTACCAGCTATGCATCACTTACCTGGACAGCGGGAAAACCTTCGACCTTCCCATCTTCCGTATGATACATAAAATCATTGAGAAGCTGTCGGAGCAGCCGTTTGCGTTTCATAAAATTACCCCGGTAGGCCAGGCACGATTTAAAATCGAAGTTATCACCGAAGGCAATGAAAATCCCATACCGATTCAGCACGCTTCCCAGGGAACATTATCGATTCTTGCGATTGCCGGACTGGTTTACAGCTATTTGAAAGCCATCTTTCCCACTGTCCCGGAAGAAAAACTATCGCAGCAGCGGGCGATTGTTTTGATCGATGAACTGGACGCCCACCTTCACCCGGTATGGCAGCAAAAAATCACCGGTTTATTGAGGGAAAATTTCCCCAATATACAATTCATGGTGACGGCTCACAGCCCCCTGGTGGTGGCCGGCTGCAGGGAGGGTGAAGTCTCTGTGCTCAAAAAAGGCAAAGACGGTTTTGTCATCGAACAATTTGACCACGATTTTATCGGGTATCAAGCCAGGGAACTCTACGAAAAAATATTTGAAATCGAAGATAAAGACCTTACCTATTTATATTACACCGCCCTTTATCCCTTCAAGGGAGAGATCGAAGCAGAAATCAACCGGCTGGATGAAAAGAAAAAATCACAACCTCTTACTATAGAAGAAAAAAAGAAATTGTCTCGACTCTATGATGACCTCTATTACACCAATCGCGCCAATGAAATGTTCGAAAAACGCCTCGAATATACCAGCGTTCTAAGAGAAAATAAAAGGCTAAAATCCAAAATAAAACAACTTCAACAGGAAAGCGGGAAACGACACCATGGGAGTAAATAAAACAAAAGAAAAATTAATCGATCTCTTTGCTGCCAATACGATAAAGGAAATCGAGGAAAACAACGGCGAACGTTTAAAACAAGCCTTCGAGATCAGCGATTTTCATCAACTTTTAGAAGACAATGAATTCAATAGCTATTATGAAATATTAAAAACTTTCAGGTACAAATTGGATACTATCGCCAGAGAGACCGAAGGCATCGAGCAAGTCAAAGATTGCCTCCGCTGGATTAGTGAGGAAAAAGATGAAAAAAACCTGGAAAACGTTGAAATCATCTCCAGGCTAATTAGAAAAAGATTTTGCCAGGAAGAATGGAACCAATCCGAAAAAAAATATTTCGACGATGGTATTGAGATGCTGGAAAAATGGAAAGACTTTTTCCTTTCCTACACCAACCAGAATTCAACCGAAACCAACAGCGATTTTGAAGATATCCTGGATCACGTTTTCAAAAGCGATTTCCAGGATAACCGGGAAAAAACGAATTACCTGGCACGCCTTATCGCTCATTACCTGGTGAAATTTGAAGGTCTGACGGCTTTTTACGATAAAGACAATATCACTTGCGGCGATAAAATTAAAGAGAAGATTTTAAAGCATTGTACTTCTGTGTATGCGTTCGTTCAATTGGTAGAACAACCAATATTCTCTTACAGTAATAACCAAAAAAACTGGTGTTTCGAGGAGTTTAAGAAATTTGACCAGTGGCTGGCTAAATCCGGGCAAACCCAGGATAACCGGTATTATTTCTTTCTAACTGAAAGCATAGATCGTGTATTTCCTGCCAATTTCCCCGGTATTTATAAAAATTGGAGAAATAAAATTGAAGAACGACACGTTGAGGATTTAAGTCAATTAGGGAATAACAGAGAAATTAGATCTAAAGTAAAGATTGTTGCCAAAAAGATCGTGGAAACCAAAAAACAAATCTTGGATAGTTATATGGATTAAGGGGACGGCGTCCCCAGCCTATAGGCGTCGTTCATGTCATTTGAAAGGTACCATTCGGAAAAACGTTGTTTTTAAGGAGATAAAGCATGAATTTTAAAGAAAAAATTACTCTTGGTAGAACCGGTCTTAAAACTGGCAGGCTGGGGATATCATCCAGTTTCGGGGCGCCGGCACAAGCCTTTGAAGAAGCCTTTGAAAAAGGCTGCAATTATTTCACCTGGGGCACATTTATCAAAGGCCGCTCCTCGGAAATTGAAATAAGTACCTGGCACCATCTCTTATTATTATAATTTACTTAATTAAGAACTTTTAAAACATTAGAATAGGAAAAAGAGTGAAAAATATTTTATTGTTGGCGGATGGTTCCGTACCGCTTGCGTATCGCTCCGGACCGCTTACGCATCGTTCCGTACCGCTTGCGTATCGTTCCGGACCACTTGCGTATCGCTCCGGACCACTTGCGTATCGTTCCGTACCGCTTACGTATCGTTCCGTACCGCTTACGTATCGTTCCGCACCGTTGGTTAAGAGGAAAAAGGAGAACGTGCAGACTTTGTGGCGAAAAAATGAAAAGAAAACTGTTGAAAGGTATCCGGGTTATTTCGTTTGATGTGGGGTTTACGTTGATTAAAACAGAACCTCCCGTGGGAGAGGTTTATGCAACCATTGCGGCCCGTTTCGGCTTCCACTTAAACCCAGAAGAAACCCATTCAAGATTTAGAAAAACCTGGGTAAAGCAAAACGAACTGAATCGACAGAAAACAACAGACAATGCCCTGGCTGATGAAGAGCGTTCCTACCAATGGTGGAAAGGCATTTTTAAGGAGTCCATCGGGGATACAATACCCCCGGAAGATTTAGAGACCGTGTTTAAGGTGTGCTACCAGGAATATGCTAAAGGGGAATACTGGCGAATTTACCCTGAAGTATGCCGCACGTTAACAACCTTGCGGTCAAGGGGATTTCATTTGGTGGTGTTGTCCAACTGGGACCATCGCTTATTGCGAACATTGAAAGACCTGCAATTGGACCGATTTTTTGAAAAAATTTACATATCCACCCGGATTGGTTATGCCAAACCGGATCCCAGGGCTTTCCTGTATATAATCGAGGATTTAAAGATTCCCAAACAAGCCCTCCTTCATATCGGAGACACGTTAGAAGATGATATTATCGGGGCACAAAAGGCAAATATTCAATGTGTATGCATCGATAGAAGAGGAAAATACCAATCCATACCAGGACCAGTTCCTATTATCTCCAGCCTGTCTGAATTATTGGAATAATGCATTCAGAGGTCATTACTTCGTGTCTTTAATAAAATCTTCGCGCTCCTTCGCTTTTTACCGCATTGTAAATGCACTTCGCGGCTCCCTAACTGTTACGCTTGGGTGGGCTGTAATCGGAAACGAACATAAATACCACTAACGACATAAGTCCCACTCCTACGGGGATAAGTATAAAAGAAAATGCCTTAATGGCTGCTGCCAATTCCCGGAACGCAGAACGGATGAGCATACCGATTTGAGAATCCGTACCAAAGAGATGATCTACCACCGGGAAATTCGAGAATAACAGGAATATAAGAACAGCAGCCGCTGCTAAATAGGTTAATACCTGGGGAATCATCATTGGACGCAGGGCTTTTTTTACCAGTTCCCTGTCAGGCAAAAGAGAGGAAGAGGAAAACGCACCGTCCCATACAGCGTCCACGTCAACAGGGGGAATTTTTCTCCGCGGCATCTCATGCTCCATTGATATCCGCTGAAATCGATTCATCCATCCATAAACCAATCGTGTTTCTTCACAGACAGAACAATTGTCAATATGCTCTTTTAGGTGCGGCTGCAAATCACCGGCTTTTAAATTAGCCAATACTTCTTTCTCAAACGGGCAATGCTTCTTTTTCATGGCTTTTTCTCCTTTAGGGTGGGGACGCCGTCCCCCTGCTGTTTCAAAATCCCGGCAAATTTTTTCCTGGCACGGTGCAGTTGGACCTTGATACTTTTTTCTTTGCAATCCGTAATCGCTGCAATTTCACTGTGGGTGTACCCTTCCACATATGCCAGCCAGAGGAGAGTTCTCTCCTTTGGTTTTAACAAATGAAAGAGTTTCTCCATATCCATTGCCAGGGAAATGGTATGCTCCCGGCTTTCTTCAGACTCGTTTCCAGGATAGGTTTTTTGTTGGATTCGTTTTACTTTCCGGTTTTGATCGATGACCAACCGGGTGGCGGTCTTGTAGAGATACGCTTTTTGTTGGAATTCATTTAATTTTAAACGGATGGGGTCTGCCCTTAAATACTTGTAAAAGGTTTCCTGGAAAATATCGTCCGCCAGGTTTTCATCTCCGCAGATTTTATAGATATAAAACCACAGGCTGCGGGAAAATTTCTTATAAAAGCCTTTGAAGGACTCTTTCCATATTTTTTTCATGTGTATGTCCACCGGTACATCCGTTACATTTTTTTGTCTTTGACTATCATCTTCTTCAATGGGCTGGTTAGCTGCAGCCGTTTTTATCGCTAACGACTGCAGCCAGCCGTTTTGTTTCAGGTTGGAATAAAACACAGTACTGTCCTACTGTCCCAATTATTCCTTGTTAATTATACCCCATTTCTTGCTTAATAGGTAAGAAATGGCCGTGGATACCAGGAAACCCAGACCAAGTGCACCGGTGATAATTCCACCCAGAGTAAAGAATCTCTGCTCCTCGATAAACGACCCGCCAATAACAAAAAAAGCAGCACCCAGGAACACCAATATGACACCCCTGGTTATGTAGGAGAGAATTTTTTGTCTGAGTAACTGGCCATTGATGGTTAGGGCGTTCAGAAACTTACTGCCGCCCTCGGTTTCCAGGAACGTTTTCAGGTCCTGTACATTTCCAAACTTTTCCACCAACTTGTGCTGCAAGTCGCTCTTATACTTACTTTTCCGCCAATCCAGGATAACTTTGAACACCCATGCGAATAACACACACACGGCTACGGAAAAAATTAACAAAGTTAGCGTAAATGAACTATCTTCCATTTTTACCTCCGTGTTTTGTTTTTGTTTCTTTCATTTTCATGCGTCCGGGACATTTCGACATCGCTGTTGTTTATGTCTTTTTTCTTTCATACCCTTCAACGAATAAACCCCCCTTGAGGTTAACAGGAAAAATCCTTTTCCTTGACTAAAGAAAAAATTAACGTTATAATCTTTTCTAATATATTATGTATTACGTACGACGGATTATGTTCAACATAAGAGGTAAAAAAATTCAAAACTACAAAAGAGGTACGATATGACCCAATTGATTTACCTGGACAATGGTGCAACATCCTTTCCAAAACCAGAAGAAGTTTATACCTTTATGGATCATTTTTACAGGAATCTCGGTGTAAACCCGGGCCGTTCCGGGTATGATCTTTGCCTGGAATCCGGGGAGATAATCGATGCAACCCGTAAGCAATTAACCAAATTCTTCAATGGGACAGATTACAATCGCCTCTGCTTTTCCTACAATTCTACGGATGCCTTAAACCTGATCATAAACGGTATGTTAGAGAAAGGCGATCATGCCATCAGTACCACCATCGAGCACAATTCCGTGTTAAGACCCCTCTTTCACCAGAGTGAATACAATGGTGTCGAGGTGGACTATATTCCTGTAGACAGTAAAGGATTTGTTGATCCTGACGATTTTCCCAAAACGTTTAAGAGTAACACCAAACTGGTGATTGTTAATCATGCCTCCAATGTCATCGGAACCATTCAACCGCTTAAAGAGATTGGAGCGCACTGCAAAAAACACGGAATTCCTTTTGCCATTGATGCGTCTCAATCTGCGGGAAAGATTCCTATTGACCTTGAAGAACAAAACCTGGATATCGTGGTATTTACAGGTCATAAATCCCTCCTTGGCCCTACCGGTATCGGTGGTCTTTACGTGAGGGAAGGAATTGAGATCAGGCTCACCCGGGCAGGGGGAACAGGCGTTCGTTCCGCTGTCAGGACTCACCTGTTCGAATACCCTTACAGGCTTGAATATGGTACGCTGAATTCTGTAGGTGTGGCAGGACTTCATGCCGGTGTAAAATGGGTGGAAGAAAAAGGCATCGAAAATATCCATGAACATGAGATGCAACTCACGAAAATGCTCAGGGATGGTCTGAAAGATGTCGATGGCGTCACCCTCTATTGCATGGATGACTTAACCGATCATATCGGACTTTTCCTTTTTAATGTTGACGGATTCGAAGCACTGAATGTCGGTACAATACTGGATGTGGATTATAACATCGCTTGTAGGACCGGTCTTCACTGCGCACCCCTTATCCATGAACATTTAGGGACTGCTGAGATTCACGGTGCCGTTCGTTTCGGCATCGGACCGTTTAATACCGAAGAACACATCGATACTGCGATACAGGCGGTAAAAAAAATCGCCCAAATGCGGACTGCGGCTTCGCATTAGTGCTTCCTTCACACGTACTCTAATAAAAAGTTTTGCGGGGGTCCAGGGGGGCGGTTTTTCAAAAGAGCCCCCTGGCCGTCGGAGACAAAGAATAGTTCTAATAGAGTTCTTATAGGAGCTCAGGATGGGCAGGCTGAAGGCTATATAAATTTTTTTTCGATTTTCTGCCCATCCTGTAGATAAAAATATGGTTTAGTAGATCCGCACGGAGGGCAGCAGTTTTTTCAGAGTGCCCGTGCGGTAGGAGAGATCAATAGAGGTGCCCTTATAACTTCTCAATTTCCTCTTTGGGTATTTTAGTAAGTTCTGAAATATCTTCGATTGTGAGAAAAGGGCCAGGCAAGAATCCGTTAACAATTAACTTTACCTGCCCGGTTATTTCTCCAGGCTCTTTATTTTGGTTTCTAATTCAAGAACACGCCATTCCAGTTGATCAACCCGCTCTTCAATACTCCTTTTTTCCGGTTCTAACCCTTCAACCCCCTCTGAGAATTCGACAGGAAAAACCGCATCCGGATACTTTCCATAATTGGCGGGATACGTGCCGAAAATGTCTTTGTAAGCTTCAGCAACCCCTGTAACAGAGTCAAGGGGGTCCTCGTTTTGCTTGCCCAAAACCACTTCAAAATGGACCTTGTCCTTTTCTCTTGCCCTGGATTTTGTTTCCAGGATAAACGTTGAGAGTTTGTGCATGATGCCCCGGTTCGGCCTCGGCCTCACCCCGTCTGTAGAATACAAAATCCGCCGGTCACCACCAGGCCTGGGCCTGGGACCCCATAACTCCTGGATGCGCTCCATTGTGGTATTATGCACCGGGAAAAGGCAAGAGAGCATCAGCCCCCGGTCCCAATCAGCCCCCAGTTCTTCAGCCACTTTTGTATTAAGATTTCTATAATCATTACCATAAGCGGGATTGCGTTCTTTCAAAAAGTAGTCGAGACCGAGAATGATTTTTGCCGGGTCAAATCCTTTTAGGAAGACATTCAAAAATGTGTCAGCCAGAAATTCCGCCTGGCCTGGTTTCGGTTCATTGCAAATCTCAATCCCATAATCGAGGCCGTGCATCACATCCAATAGGATTTTAATATATTGGTGCCTTGCCGACCTGGCGTCTTCTCCATAAAAAAAATCATTAAAGTATCTCCATGGGTTCCAACTCTTTGCGTAACCTTTTGTTCCGCAGTGATCAAAAAGGGAAATGTAGTATCGCACTCCGTGCGCTTTGCATATTACAGCTATGCGGCGCTGGTTCTGAAAATAGGCATGATTAAATCCTAAGTCACCGGAACGATACCAAAAGGGAGAAATTTTTTCATACGCTGATTTTGAATCTATCCAGTAAAAATCACGCATAGCATTGGCTCCCATATTGGCAATGTATTGAACCATTGCCGTTAACCGCTTCTCGTCCAGGGAACCGTCATCCCTTAATACCGATATAATGTAATCACCCCTGTAAAGAGAATACATCCCCAGGGGACTGCAAAAAATCTGAACTTTGTCCGACATCATATCCTCCTTTTTTATCATTGCCTCCGGCGGCCAAAAACCTTTTTATAAAAAGGTTTCTGGACTTCCAAAAATTTTTTATACATGGTCAGCCTGTATTACGGTGTTTCAGACATCGTACCCCATTCATATCTTCGTGTCCTTCGTACCTTCGTGGTTAACCAATTATTGCAGCTTTGACAGGTCAAATTTCATTATAAAATCCTTCAAAAGCTTCACGCTGTTGTCACCCCTGGAATCCAGGTGCACGATGTACCGGTTCTTCACAATGAAACTAAACCGCGCCCGCTTATTTTGCTTATCATATTCTTCAATAACCGACATTCCTTTGTAAGTGCTTATTTTCTTATATCCGTTTTCATTCTCCTCTGTCCGTCTCAAACTAATAATAATTTTCAAGGGCTGCAGCACAGCGGATACAGTGGCGGTATCTACAAGAGTGACTTCAATTTCTTTGGCATCCGGGCCTGTGTAAGTAGTGGTTAGTTGCGATGTTTCCATTTGACCGAACGTTTGTTTGCTGTAAGAAGGCGGTTTCATTTCCCAGCCGTGGATATTGGGCAGTGCTGCGGTCAATGTGTCTTTATCCGCCACCACAATGTCTTTGCCGTGAATCTTTTCAGATCGTTCTTTGAGCATGGCGGTAATATCTTCCATGGTTTGCGGTGCTGTTTTATCGGTCTTTTTTTCCTTTTCCTCTGCGGATTCGGATACCGCTGCTGTTGTGGTGTCGTCGCGGGTATCAGCGGTTTTACCTTTGTCACAGGACTTGAATAACATGCTCAGCAGAACAATAATGATAATGAGAAGAACAATGCCTGCGGCGACGATGCCGATCATCTGCCAAAAAGCACTTTTGGCAGCCGCACTTCCCTGCTGCTCCAGTGTTTCAATCTCCGTATGGATACCTGCCATCTCTTTTTCCGTTGCCTGAACCGCCGCCATTTCCGCAGCCACAGCCTCATCCATAACACCCGCAGCCGCGAGCTTCTCCCCTAACAGCTTGAAATTCTTTTGCTGCTCTTCATCCACTTCTTTCAGCTTATCTTTGCATCCATCCATTTCTTTTTTAATTTCCGAAATGGCCTTGTCCAATTCTCCGATCACTTGTTTTTGCTGGGCACGGATATCATCAATCTGCTTTTGAAACTTATCAGACTCCTCCTGGATAGGTTTTATCGCTTCAAGAAGCCCATTGATTTCCTCAGTTCTTGTGTTTACTGTTTCATCCAGTTCTGCTCTCTCTTTGTCCAATGCCTCCAGTTTCCCCGGGATTTGTTTTTTCTCCTCTTCAGGAGTGTCGGCATCGGCTGCTTTTTTATTCAACTGGTTTTTCTCTGCTGTAATTTCAGCCAACCGTTTTTTTGCATTATCCATTTCCTTCTGGGCCTCTTTCAAGACTTTTTTCTCATCTTCCAGCCGGTCATCCACTCCTTTTTTCTTCTCTTCCACTTCTTTAAGCCGGGAATCAAAGGTCTCGTTTTCCTGCTTTTTCTTCTCTTCGGTTTGTTTTTTCCGGTTTTCCAAATCCTCCAGTTGGGCCTTTAGATCATCCTGCTGCTTCTGGGCACTGGTGAGCAGTTCCTTTACATTTTCGTAAGCATCGATATCCAGTTTGCTTTCCCAGGCCTTTTGCCCCAGGGCTGTCAATTGCTCTTCATATACTTTCTCTTTTTGTTTGAGCTCTCTTTTTGCCTGGAGCAGCGCTGACTTTCGCCTGAGCTCCTTCCAACCTTGTTGGAAAATTTCTTTTATGCCCATTATTCACCTCCATAATTGATGCAACATATAATATTAATGCTATCGTTTAAAAATTCCGTTAATAACCATATCAGATTAGAAAAAAATAATCAATAGAAATCAGCGGAGGAAAATTATAAATTCCAAATTACAAACAATAATAGAAAATTCCCCTTCATATTAATTGACAAAATCCGGAAATCATATTACTATAGTTTCCAGGCTTTTCGAATCTGAAATTTGCTAAGATACACGTAATCATCTCAATAAAAGGTAAATTGACCATGAAAAAGTTTTTTATCGAATTAGGTGTGATATTGATTCTAAGCATTACCATCAGTGTGGCTTACAATCATCTCCAGGAATCATCACTGCCGCTTTTTACCAAATATCAGCCGAATCCGGCCCTGGCAGCAGGAGAAGACCTGTCCATTTATTATGATGACATGGATGTGGAAACCTTAAGGAGCCTGTTGGAAGCAGATATGGTTGTGCTGCTGGACGCCCGCAGCGCCTCTGACTATAGTAAAGGATATATCCCCCAGGCAGTAAGTTTCCCTATCGGAGAATTTAATCAAAAGTACCCCGAAGTTGCGGAATTGTTGGCAGATGCAGACAGGCAGGGAAAATCAATCGTCATCTACTGCATTGGGGTGCACTGCCTGGATTCCTCCCTGCTGGCAAAAGAATTACATAACAAAGGACACCGTGAGATTTTCGTTTACAAAGGGGGAATCGAAGAGTGGCAAGAATTGGGGTATCCGGTAGAAATGGAACCATCCCAATCAACAACACAAACAGAAAGTGAGAATTCCAAATGAAAGAGAAAATCATTAACATCTTATCTTCTTTACCGGTCCAGGTGCTCTGCCGTTTCATACTGGGTGGTTTGTTCATTTATGCGGGTATCCATAAAGTCGCTGATCCTCACGGATTTGCCAGGATTGTTTACAATTACCAATTACTGCCGGATACCCTGGTTACCACGTTAGCAGTTGTAATGCCGTGGGTAGAGATCATGGCCGGGCTTTTCCTGGTGGCAGGAATTTTTAAACGAACTTCCGCAGTGGTTCTGTCCTCTCTTCTTCTTATTTTTACGATTGCCATTAGTATAAATCTCATCCGGGGTTTGAGTTTTGACTGCGGATGTTTTTCAACGGTTGTTACCGAATCCGGAAGTGATCCGCTGGGGCTGCTTATACGCGATATTCTTCTACTGATTCCAGGATTCTTAATTATATTTTTTCCTAATACTAAAGAGGTTCCGGTTCAAGCTTGCCTTTTTTAAAGCCCATGCGATAATAAATCGTACGCATCACCTCGGTTGCGGTTTCTTCAATGGATTTGTAAGTGACATCCAGGACAGGATACTCATGCTTCTGATAGAGGTCCAGCGCATAGTTCACTTCAGCCCGAACCTGGTGAGTATCGGTATAGTTTTCCATTCCACAGTTTTTCAATTTACGCTGCCGCTCCATGCGGAGTAATTGCAAGCGGGATGGTTTCACCGTCAGGGCAATGATTTTTCTCTGGTCAATGGCAAAAACCTCCGGCGGCGGCGGGTAACCTAAAATAAGGGGAATATTGGCTACTTTCCAGCCCCTGTAAGAGAGATAAATGCTAACCGGTGTTTTGGTGGTTCGGGAAACCCCCAGCAGCACGGCCTCTGCCTGGTCCAACGTGGACAATCCCATGCTGTCGTCATGTTTAATCGTATAGTCCACAGCTTCAATACGTTTGAAATAGTCATCGTCCAGTTGTCGTCCCAGTCCGGGCTTTGCCAAAGGGGATAATTCCAGTAGATCGGAAAAACGGGTGAGCAGCGGCCCCAATATGTCAACGGTAGGCACGCCTTTTAGTCGGCCCAGTTCGGAGATCATATGCCTGGATTCCGGCTCCACCATGGTGTAAACAATGATCCCATTGACATCAGCAGCTTTTTGAATAACATTATCGATCTGTTCAGGGGTGAGTACCTTAGGAATCGTTTCTAACACGGCTTCGGTGGTTTTGAATTGCCGAAGCGCAGCACTAACAACCCTATTGCAGGTTTCCCCCGTGGCATCGGATACCATAAAAATATAACGCTTCGTTCCTTTTTTCCTGGTTTCCATATTTAATAATACCCTGTTGTGACGATTTTGTCAAGAGAAGCACGAAGAGAACAGCACTTCTAATTTTAGCCACGAAGGGACACGAAGGGACACGAAGATAAGAAAAAGAATGGTACCAATGGGAAATGCCCTTATGAAGCATAGTACGATGACTGACCGTGTATAAAAAGTTTTGCGGNNAAAAAAAGTAGACAGAATACTACGAATGGTGTATAATATATTACAAGAATTTAATAAGAAATATTTGATAAAGATGTTATAAGATTTAGTATAAAAGGAGGTAAAAATGATGAACAGAGACAAATTTACACTTAAGAGCAACGAAGCGATTGAGCGGGCGGTTAACCTGGCCGGAGAACATGGAAACCAGGAGGTTACTTCTTTGCATCTTGCTCACAGCTTATTGTCAGAGCCCGAGAATATTGTACCGGAAGTGGTAAAAAAGATTGGCGTTGATGTTGTGGGGCTGATTTCTAAAACTGAGGCAGAAATCAATAAATTGCCCAAAGTACAGGGAGGCGTAGACCAGTATGCAGGGAGTGATTTCAAAAAGGTTTTAAATAAATCCCTGGATGTGATGAGACAATTTAAGGATGATTATGTATCGACGGAACACCTGATGATTGCTCTCATTGAGATGGGTGGTGCGGCAGCAAAGATTTTAATTGCTGCGGGTGTTAACGGGGATAATTTTTTAAAGGTATTGATGCAGATCAGGGGGACTCAGAAGGTCACGGACCCGCACCCGGAAGATAAGATGCAGGCGTTGAAGCGCTATGGCCGGGATTTGATTCAACTGGCGCGGGATGGCAAACTGGACCCGGTGATTGGCAGGGATGATGAAATTCGACGCATCATGCAGGTACTGGTGAGGCGAACCAAAAACAACCCGGTGTTGATTGGTGAGGCCGGGGTAGGCAAGACAGCGGTTGCAGAAGGTCTGGCTCTCCGCATCGTGCAGGGTGATGTGCCGGAAATGCTGAAAGAAAAGCGAATCGTGGCCATGGAGATTGGCAGCTTATTGGCAGGAGCCAAATACAGGGGTGAGTTTGAAGACCGGTTAAAGGCGGTTATTAAAGAGGTGGTGGAATCCAATGGTGAGATTATACTTTTCATTGATGAGCTGCACACCATTGTGGGGGCTGGTGCGGCAGAGGGTGCGGTGGATGCCTCCAATATGTTGAAACCTGCATTGGCACGGGGTGAATTGCGGGCCATTGGTGCCACCACGTTAAACGAATATAAGAAGTATATCGAAAAAGACCCGGCTTTGGAACGGCGGTTCCAACCGCTGTTTATTAAGGAACCTTCCGTGGAGGAGACGATCTCT
>WVZO01000388.1:240-5864 GCA_011772425.1 Candidatus Aminicenantota bacterium | reverse complement strand
ACCAGGTAATTGGTGGGCGGCCAGATCGTCCCCCGCCAATATTGCTGGTCCTTAAACGCCGGGTTATCCCTGGAAATCGTGGGAATCACATAATCACCCCAAAATTCCTTTTCAGACAACAAATGGTTGATGATCTTTGACACCCGGTCCTTGTCCGGTACACCGGCAATCATGGGATAAAAATTGGAAGCCGCTTTGTGAGTGGAAAATTTCCCATCCCAGAACCGGTCATAATAAAAGTCCCGGTTCCACAATACCCGGTTAATTTTTTCTTTAATGGCTTCGTATTCTTTCTTAAACGCCTCCGCTTCCTCTTTTTTCCCCAGGATAGACGCCATGCGCATCAACATCTCCGTATCCAGGGCATAAAGGGAAGACAGATCGATGCAATTCATTTTCAATGTTCCTTTTTGGTCATCGAAAGGAACATTATCGTAATTGGGCAGGTCGTCTTCACCGGATTCCCACGCCGCCCGTTTCCTGCCCTCCGCACCTTTTTCCCATTTAGGCATCCCCTCGAACAGTTTATCCGCATCGCTGCCCCATTCCAGCAAGCCGTCTTCGTTGCCGTCGCGCCTGGGATTACCGTTGATACCCGGCACTTTCCAGAACTCATGCCATTTCTTCAAGGCTCCGTAAGAATTGGAAAGCAAGGAAATATCATTGGTACGAAAATAGGTTTTAAGTACGGCAAACGACCCCACCGGGGGCTGGGAACGGTCCGGGGTGCCCCCGTGAGCCGAGCGCCAGTTGGGAATATTACCCGTGGGATACTGGGTATCCAGCACCGCTTCGATTTCCATTTTTGCCAATTCCCGGTCTTCTACCACCGCCTCCAGTGCATTAAAAAACGCATCCCATTCAAATATGGTCCACAAATCACGCTTTCCGTCCGGCCCGGGAAATATCCACCGCCGGCCCGCAGGCAAATAAACCCGTTTCTTATCCGGTTGATAAAGTTTCATCCAGGCCAGGTTGTTGGAAATCGAAGCGATCAACCCCTCCCATTCACCCGTGACTTTGGGGCGGTGAGAGTTATAGTTTTTCCGATTCGTTCTAAGAATCTCTTCGATCTTTTGAAATGTTAATTCTTTGGGCTTTTCAAAACCCGCATAAAAGTAAAACGCATCAAAATCCCGGTTAATCGTGGCAATGATGGTGTCTTTTTCTTTGCCGAATCTGGCAAACGAGCAGTCAATAGGGACGAAGTAGAACGTTAACTCATTTTTTTCACCCACGATATGTTCGCCGGATCTCTTGTAATAGACAGATGGTTCTTTTTCAAACGGGGTATAAAACAGGACTTCCACATCGATAATCAAAGGGCTTTCGATAACGCCCACCACCCCTGATTGGTATTTTGCACAGCGCAGGTTAACCAGTCTTATCGGCGGGGTTTTCTTCTCTAAGATTCTTGTACCCTTGCCTCTTCCGAAAGGCAGGAAGGGATTGAAACTCATTTCTGCGTAACTGCCGTCCGGAGCAAAGGGACCCACCCGTTCCGCGATATAAAAGGTATCATAACCATCGGCCCGCCGCCCGCTTTTGAGCATCACGAACCGGAACGCAAAGGCGGTATGGTCTTTTAAAAGAACCAGGCCGTTCCAGTACTCCGGGTCAAATGCCCCGTATTGAACATCTGCATATACAAAGGAAACTGTAATGAAAAAGATAAACAAAAGAATGCTAATATGTTTCATATTTATCTCCTTTTTTGACCAGTATGTCTGCCTTTATTCAACATATTGGTTATTTTATAAGACTTTATCATGAAATTCAAGTAAAAATCCGCAAGAGCAGTAATTTTAATGAAAGGTGGCCGCCTTTTAATGAAATCACGAAGGCACGAAGTCAGTTGGCAGTTGGCGGTTGGCAGTTGGCAATAAAAAGCAAATTACGATGATACCAATGGGAAATACCCTTATGAAGCATGGTAAGATGACTGACCGTGTATCAAAAGTTTTTGGAAGTCCAGAAACCTTTTTTCAAAAAGGTTTTTGGCCGCCGGAGGCATAGGAGTTTCAGGATGGACAGTCAAAAAGTTATTTAAGCTCTTTTACTCGATTTACTGTCCATCCTGTAGATAAAAATAGGGGTTAGTAGATCCGCACGGAGGGCATCAGCTTTCTCAGAGTGCCCGTGCGGTACGAGAGGTCAAAAGGTTTTTTTGACTGGCCCCTTTTCCTGATTGATGGTTGACAAACAGGCAATAAAAATATAAACTATTTGAATGAATATGATAAAAAAGCCGAAATCGATAAAATGCATAGCAAGTGCGATTCAGGTGTAAAGATGTAATAGAGCAGATAGTCGAAAATAAGAGTTAGGAGGCGAATAAATATGGCACCTAAAAACACATATTACAAGAAAAAGAGCGGGTACAATCCGATTTTTGGGAAGATTATAAATGGGCATTGGAACATTATGGCGAACTTCGTGAAAAGTACGCTGACATGTGGGTAGCAATTGCAGATAAGAAGGTAGTCGCTTTTGGAGACGATTTGACGGATGAAAAGGAAGAATCTATATGCAAGGAAATAAATCGGCCGGTGGTTACACTTTTTGTAGAGGGGCTGGCGAGAATACTATGAATAAAAGAATCCGTTTATTCTTTTCTACGGAGCCTTTTATCGATACTGAAACGAGAGTAGAGCTGCATCGAGGTATCAGGCTTCTTGCAGTCGCCCAGTTTATGACTTCTGATTCATGGAGCAAGCCTGAATCTGCTATTGTAGATACAGGTGCTCCGATTTCTCTTATTCCATACAAAATATGGAGAAAATGCCTGACTAAAGTTATAGGTGAGACAGAGCTGCGAGGAGTAATTGCTAAAAAAGAATGTGTTATGCCTGTAAAGGTTGCTAAAATTGAATTACGATTGATTGATCCGGTGTATATGCCACAGAGACAATAGAAACGAATGCTTACCTTGCCCAAAATGATAATGTACCATTATTAATTGGGTTTGAAAAATTACTTTCAGAGTTTGATATTTTCTTTAGTTACTATAATAAAAATGCTTTCATTGAAGAAGTTAAACAGGTTGAAGGTGACAATATTAAAATGCTTTAATTAATGGTATAAATGGCTATTACTATGGGAAGGAAAGAATGGCACTTATTTATAATGTAACTATCGACACCACGGAGAAGGAAGGCGTTTTCCACATCACCTGGCAGCAGAAGGGGACAAACCGAAAGAATGGTTTTAAGCAAAAAGCCGGGGACATTACGCAAGACGAGGTGGAGCGGTTGTGGCGGCAGCCAAAGCATCAATTTACTGTTGGCAAGAAACTGTTCCGCTTCCTGGACGGGGGCAATCGTTATTTGCAGCAGGCACTGGATGAAGCCAATCGCAAAGGCGAACCCTTGCAATTGAATTTGTGTACCTGTAACCAGGCAGCGGATTGGCCCTTTGAACTGCTGGCCCGGGAGGGGACGTTTTTGCTCCAGCGGCACGTGCACCTGGTTCGCTGTGTATCGGGATATGGGGCAGAGAAGGAAATTATTCCCCAGGACCGGCCCTTGAAACTCCTTTTTATGGCCTGTTCCGCCCTGGACGTGGAGCCGGAACTGGATTTTGAAAAGGAAGAAGAAGCTATATTCAAGGTTACGGAAAAACTGGCCGTGGACATGGAAGTGGAGGATTCCGGTTCCCTGGAAGGACTGCGGGAACAATTGGAGCAAGAGCATTATGATGTGGTGCACCTGTCTGGTCATGCCGATATCGATAAACAGGGGGTGCCGTATTTTATCATGGAAAATGAAACCGGTTATCGCCGCGATGTTTCTCCTTATGAACTGTGGGAAGAGGCGCTTATAGAGAACCCGCCGCGGTTGTTGTTTTTATCCGGCTGCCGAACTGGTGAACCGGCTGATGCTTTTGCTTCGGTTTCTTTTGCCCGCAGGTTGGTAGAAAAATATAATGTGCCCGCGGTCCTGGGNNCCTGGGGTGGGGGCGTTCGGTGAGCGATCAACAGGCCGCGCATGCGGAGAAAATGATTTATCACGAATTAAGCCGGGGCAGGACCATACTGGAAGCGGTGCAGCGCGCCCGGCATGAATTAATAAAGGAATATCCCATGACCACTGACCCAGCCTGGCCTTTGCTGCGTTTGTTCAGCAGCGGCATGGCATTAGATGCCATTGTAAAAGGGCCGAAAAAGGGCCAACGGATTCAGTTGACGCCAAGGCAAATGGTTCATACGTTTTTGAAAAACAGCCAGGTGCAGGTATTGGCTGAAGGGTTTGTGGGCCGGCGGCGCCAGTTGCAGCGCAGCATAGGGACATTGAAACAGGATACCGACAAAGTGGGTTTGCTGCTCCTGGGCACGGGCGGGCTGGGAAAAAGCTGCCTGGCCGGTAAAATCAGCGAACGGTTCAGCAAGCACACCTTGATCGTGGTGCACGGTAAATTCAATGCCTACACCCTGGAACCGGCATTAAAGGCGGCCTTTATCCAGGCCAAAGATGAAGAGGGCAAGCAAATCCTGGCCGAGGAAAAAGATATGTCCGAAAAATTAGCCGAACTTTGCGCATCCGGTTTTAAAGAGAAAAACTATTTGATTCTTTTGGATGATTTCGAGCAGAACATCGAAGGAGCGGAAGAAGGCCAGCCAGGTAATTTATTGGATGAAGCAAAGGAGTTGTTAAACGTTCTGCTCCAGTACCTCCCTTTCAGTGGTAAAATGACGCAGATCATGATTACCAGCCGTTACTCGTTTTCCCTGGAAGAGCAGAGCCGTGACCTGGTTAAGGAGCGGCTGATATGGATTAATCTTACCAGCTTCCCGGAATCGGAGCAGCGCAAGAAAGCCCGGGAGTTGGAGAATATTTTTTATTATGCGGATCAATCGCTTATGCCGCAATTGGTGGCAGCGGGACACGGCAATCCCCGGTTAATGGAGTGGCTGGACGTATTGGTGGGGCAGATGGAGACGGCAGAGGTGCCGCAATTGCTTGAAGCCATTAGCGGTAAGCAGGAAGAGTTTATCCGGGAACATGTGATACGGGAGCTGCTTCAGCGCGGAGGAGATGAATTGGCACGTTTGCTGCGTTGGCTCAGTATTTATAGGCAGCCAGTTTTAATAGACGGTGTACGGCAGGTGGGGGAGAAAGCCGGGCTGGAGACATGGAAGGAATTATTACAGGAAGGTATTGGTTTAAGTTTAATCGAGTATGACCAGGCCCGTGAGAATTACCAGTTAACCCCCTTGCTGCGGGAGGAGTTATTGGCTGAGCTTAAAAACCGGCAGGCCTTCCACCAGGCAGCCTTTTCGTATTACGAAAAAGTATGCGAAGCCATGGAGTCCATCGATCCCGTCTCTGTGGAAGAGTGGATATATCATGCGTTGGGCTGTGGGGAAGAAGAGGTGGCGTCTGAGCAGGGAGGCAGGTTGGTCACTTATTTAAGAGAACGTCTAGCTTTCCGGGAATCGCGGCGGGTGGGGCTGTGGGTCCTTGAAGAGAAGAAGAGGAAATTGTCCACAGCCAATGATGCTTTTTTATTAAATAATCTTGCAGTTACTCTACATAATGTGGGTGATCACCGCAAAGCCATTGAGTACTTTGAGCAGGCGTTAACACTCAATGAGAAAGTCTATGGAAAGAAGCATGAGCATGTTG
>WVZO01000388.1:0-229 GCA_011772425.1 Candidatus Aminicenantota bacterium | reverse complement strand
ATTATGAGCAGGCGCTGACCATTGATGGGAACGTGTATGGCCAGGAGCATCCTGATGTGGCTAGAGATTTGAATAACCTGGGAGAGGCCTGGAGAGTGTTAGGTGAGCCGAAAAAGGCCATTAATTATTATGAGCAGGCGCTGACCATAGATCGGAACGTGTATGGCGAGGAGCATCCTGATGTGGCTAGAGATTTGAATAACCAGGGTTTGGCATGGGATGATCTGGG
>WVZO01000222.1:72743-122035 GCA_011772425.1 Candidatus Aminicenantota bacterium | reverse complement strand
TTTTGAAAAACCACCCCCTGGACCCCCGCAAAACTTTTTATACATGGTCAGCCTGTGTTACGGTGCTTCACTTATCGTACCCCATTGGTATCGTTTTACTTCTTGGCTTCTTCTCTTCCTACTTGCCAACTGCCAACTGCCAACCGTCCTTCTGTCCTCTGGGGCTAAAATAAGTTCTTGACAGTTGAAAATTAGGAAGACGTGGAATATAATAATCCAACAGAAAATGGATTAAGTATGAAATTAAAAGTACCGGAGTTCGTTAAAAACAAAAAACGCCTGATTATTCCAGGTGTTGTACTATTAGCCGTTTTAGCGGTGGTCATCTACTTTGCTTCTTTTGACCGGGAGATGTTTACAAAAAATACCTATTCCACTACCTTTTATGACCGGAATGGTAAACCGCTGCGGACTTTTTTTTCCGAAGCCGAAACCTATGCCAAACCCTGCCAATTATCCGAGGTTTCACCCCATTTCTTACGGGCTATTGTTTTGATTGAAGATAAAAAATTCTACAATCACAGGGGGGTTGCCGTGTCGTCTCTTCTTCGCGCACTCTGGCAAAACATCAAAGGCAAACGCATTGTCTCGGGTGGTTCCACCATTACTATGCAGTTGGCAAAACTGGCATTTCAACATCAATCCCGCAATATTTTCAATAAAACCTCTGAAATTTTCTCTGCTTTAAAATTTGAGATGCATCTTTCCAAATCCGAAATCCTGGAAGCCTATATCAACCGGTTGCCTTTCGGTAATATGATTTACGGGGTGAAACAGGCCTCCTGGTTTTATTTTGGTAAAGATCCCTCGCGATTGTCATTAAACCAGGCCATTTACCTGGCCCTGATTCCCAAATCACCGACGCGGTACAATCCCGGCCGTCACCTGAAGGCTTTAAAAAAACGGTGGAAAACCATTCTTGAAATCTTCAGGCAGCAGGATCACATCACTGCCGACGAATACCAGCGGGCCCGCGGCGAAGGCATCGTATTTCACATGAAGGATTATCCTTTTTTGGCTCCTCACTTTATTGAATTGGTCAAGGAAAGATACAGTGAAAAAAGAGGTCAAATCCCGGAGCAGATTCATACTACGCTGGATTATGACATCCAGGAGGAAATGGAAGGTATTATCCGGGAGCACCTGGTACGGTTAAAAACGTACAATGTGCAGTCTGCTGCTGCGGTCATTATTGATAACCACACCCACCAGGTCATTGGTTTTATAGGTTCGCCGGACTATTTCAGTGATGAGCATTCCGGTTATGTGAACCTTGCTACTGCTCTTCGCCAGCCGGGTTCTACGTTAAAGCCCTTTGTGTACGGCCTGGCCCTGGAAACCGGTTATACTCCTGCTTCTATTCTGCCGGACATCAAGTTCCCCGCTAAAGGCGGTTTTTTTCCGAAAAATCACGACGGCCGTGAACACGGTCCTTTGCGGCTGCGTGTCGCCCTGGGCTGCTCATACAACATTCCCGCCTTTTATATGGCAATGAAACTTACGCCCTCACAGGTTATCCAAAAGTTAAACCAGGCAGGTTTTACCTACATACAGGGAGAGTCCGGGTTTTACGGTGAAACCATTGCCCTGGGTTCCGGCGAAGTGCGGCTGCTGGACCTGGCCACTGCTTTTTCCGCCTTTGCCAACAAAGGCATTATTTACACACCTGCTTTTATTAGGGGAGAACCAATCGGCAGCAGGCGTTTATTTGCTGAAACCACGGCGTTTTTGATATGGGATATCCTGGCAGACCCCTCCGCGCGGTTTGCCTCTTTCGGTTATGACTCCTCCATGAATCTTCCCTTTCCTGTGGCAATAAAAACCGGGACTTCCAAAGGTTTCCGGGACAAATGGGCCGTGGGCGTGAATTCGGAATATACTGTCGGCGTATGGATCGGCAATCCCGCCGGTGAAAACATGAAAGACACCACTGAGGTAGGAAATGTCACCGCCATATTACGGGACATTTTCCTGGCGATCCAGAAGGATTGGACTAAAGGGGCGATTGAAGTACCGGGAGGAATTGTTAAGCACACCATCTGTCCGCTTTCCGGTCAATTGGTTTCCCAATATTGCCCGGACTCAGTGGAGGAGTATTTTGATGTCCGCAACCAACCGCAAGAAACCTGTTCCTGGCATGTCCAGCATATGGGCCAATTAAAAATCAACGTCCCGGAACTGTACAAAAAATGGGCCGTGAAAAACAATCCTGTGGAAAACATCGGCATCGAACGAATGCAGGAAAAGCGTATTTCTTTTCCCCAGCAGGGAGATTTTTTCTATATCTCCGATGCAATCTCAAAGAAGGACCAGCAAATCACCTTTGAAGTAATGGGATTCGAAGAAGGAGAGGTAATCGATTATTACGTGGATGGTGCCCTGTACCAGCGGCTGCCTTTTTCACAGTCCCCGGTCTGGCAGTTGCAAAAAGGCGACCACCGCTTAACCGTTAAAATCGGAGAAGTGACCATCGACAGTATTTCATTTATTGTCCGCTAGTAACTGCAAAAGGTGCCCTTCGGGCGAATTTAAACGCCTGACGGCGAAAGAAAAAAAGGGTGATAGTATGATAATCAAACTAATTCGGAAGGCTGTTGATAACCTGATTGCCAGGTACAGCCAGAGAAGACGCCGGAAAGTGCTGGACAGAATTGCAGGAACCCGGAAAGACATGGATGATCTCACTGATGTTGAAAAACTCAGGAAAGACTGGGATAGAGGGAATAGGAAGGATGACGAGTAATCTTAATAATTAATTTGATACTTAATCTTTTCGCAAAGCTCTCAACCTTACCATAACATTGTCACCATAAGGTGTTAATTTCCAATAAGTGCTGGTATCTTTAAGACTTTTTTTTCTTATACTTTTCGTGATTAGTCCCAAGGCCCTTAACTGGATTTTAATCGTTTGAAAGCAATCATCAGTTATTCGAAAATATCTTACAGAATCCCCATCTTTTTTCTTGATTTTTCTTTTTAATGCGTCATTTTTGATACTGTCACTGAGTTTTTTAGATAGAGATGATTCGTCAGCTTCGTCAACCATAAGAGGTGATATGTAATAAAAAATATTGTTCCATGTCGTCTCTATATCACCGGTAAATTCATTTGGTAAATTCTTCAGTTTCACCCACCAAACCTATACCTAAATAAGTACTAATTCCATATTTATACTCAATTTTAAATATATCTTCTCCTTGACTTAACATTTCAGTACCTTTCGGAGCCTGGATTTGACTTTGCACTAATTCTTTTTCTAAAAATTCAATCTTCTTTTTTAATTCAAGAATTTCCTTAGTAGTATCTTCACTAGGAAGTAAGTCCGCTTTAACCCAACCTGTCCTGGGTTTATTCTTTGTCAATTTTATAAGACTTCTACTCACAACCGAACCTAAATCACTTGGTGAAGTCCAATGTCGGCACATTTTCTGTTGGACTAATTCTTTAAACTTTTCCAATTTCTTTTTTTTTCGAGGGTCTTGATCAGTCTTACCGCTTTCGATTTTTTCAGGATTTTTGTGGATGAAAGAGATTATTGGAATCCCACTTTCCAGGGCATATTCGTACTCCATCTGAGTATAGCTTATTTCTTCGGCATTAACTGAACCATAGCGTCCCCCTATAACCAAAATGTAATAATCACAATCATCAATTAGTTTTTTTATAAGTGTCCATTGGTCTTCATCAGCAGCAGGAAATAATTCCATGCCAACTGGGATACAATCTAATTCCAATAAAGCCTGCATAACCTCCCTTCTTTCCTCCTGAAGGTCTTCATAAGTGGAACTTACGAATACCTGGTATCTCTTATCCATTTATACTAATCTCCGATATTACAATTTGAGGCAGTAGCGAACGGTATCCTCCACCTTCTCCATCAATTCATCAGATAGCTTTCCTGCCGGTTCTGAAGGAAACCTTTTCGGATCTAATGAGCGAATTTGAAAACATAAGAAAACGGTTTCCATTGGCAATCCACTATCTACAGCAGATATACGTACATTGGTAGGATAATCACGGGTGATATTTTCCCCCTTAGTCCCAACCACCACAGTTACTACCAGTGGAAGTTTATTGATTGTATCGTTTGATATCACCAAAACAGGACGCTGCCCCGCCTGTTCCCTACCCTTGCCTGGATTTAAGTTTACGAAATAGATGGCACCCCGACGAATCACTACAGTTTCTCCAATCCATCCATCTCTGTGATAGAAAATTCCTCGGCTATCTCTCCCAATTCCGTCTGTATTTCCATGTCAGAGGCCATAGCAGTGACTTCCTTCTCAATGGCGCTTTCTTCATTCATATCTCTCCTTCGCAATCGGTGAATAATTCGCTCCAGCAGTAGTAATTGTTCTTCTCTTGGCAGCATACTAACATTTTTCTCAATTTGAGACAAACTCATTACACTCACAATTACTTCCTCCTACGTAAAATTATTATACCATACTATAAATCTTTTCCATAGGTCTGTCAACAAAAAAATCCATTCTTCTCCTCTGACCTTCTTTTTTCCTCTTCGCGTTCCTTCGCGCTTTTTACCGCATTGTAAATGCCTTTGCGGCTACCTATTATTACTCACGAAGCCGAAGAAGTTTTTGAAACGAGTGGTGACGGAGTCGGAGATGGAATAAAAGGTGGGCAATATAATTAAAGTAAAGAAGGTGGAGGTAGTGAGTCCGCCAAGGATGGCGACGCTGATGGGAGCCCACATGGCGGCCCGCCCCTGGGCGGCAGGAAATAAACCGGGCATCAGCACAGGCAAGGCTAACGGCAGCACACCGAAAATGGTGGTAATGGCAGTCATGATAATAGGCCGCATCCGGTCTTTACCGCCCTGGATAATGGCTTCTCTTTTTGCCATACCCTTTTTCCGCAGGGAACGAATGTGGTCGATCAATATAATACCGTTGTTGACTACAATACCAAAAAGTGTTAATAACCCGAGATATGATGAATTGTTCAGGGTAATACCGAAAACAGTAAAAAAGAAGGCCACGCCAAACAGCGCCAATGGGACCGTTAAGAGAATGGTAAAGGGATGCACAAAAGACTCAAAAAGCGACGCCATGATAATGTAAATAAATATAAGCGCCAACCACACAGCCATGGAGGAACTTTTTTGCGCTTCCTGGAACCGCCGAAAATGAGAACCGAAACTCCAACTATAACCTTCAGGCAAATGAATAGTACTCATGACTTCCCTGACTTTTTGAGTGAGTTTCATCATACCTTTGGACTTTGTATTAATCGAGATCCGCAGCTTTGATTTCTTATTTTCCTTGCTAATAGCCGTAGACCCCATACGAAAGGAGAAATCGGATATGGCGGATATAGGTATGCGTTTGGAACCGGTTCTCATACTGATATTCTTTAAGTCATCCTGGTTGAACCCCTGGTCATTTCGCATTTTCAGGACAATATCGATCTCTTTGTTTTCGGTTTTAAATTTGCCGATGGGCCGGTCGGAAATAGACGACATAATGGTGCGCGCTACCCTGCGGCTGTCTACACCGGTACTTTCGGCTTTCTTGCGGTCTACTTTCACCAATAACTGGGTATCCCCGCCTTCCAGGTCGGAAGACAGGTCTTCCACCTCTTCCAGGGTTCGTAATTTTTCCATCACCATGGGGGCCAGTTCGGTTAATCTGGTAAAGTCCATGCCTACCAATTCAACCCGGAGTCCATGGAAATGGCCACCCCTGCCGTGCCGCTCACCAAACTCATATGTGATCCCGGCCGGGCGGGGGAAGAGGGCTAATAATTTCTTTTTTATTTCACTTACCGATGGGCCGGTTTCAGCAAGATAGAGATCGACTTCTCCCCTGTACCTTCCCTGGCGTATGCGGGTAATACCGTACTCAGTGACCATGTTCTTAATAGCCAGTTCTTGTTTACGCTGGTTCAACATAGTTTCAAAGGTATTAAATAGTTCCTTCATCTGGTCCAGTGTAAAACTTTTGGGCATAAACACGTTGAGTCTGACATTCCGTTCCTCACTGGGAGGAAAGTATTCCCGTTCCACTTTGGACATCATGTAGAAAGCCACCCCAAAAACACAAATAGCAACAAATACTGTTACCAATTTGCTGGCGGTAGTTTTGATGGTTGTACCGATGATTTTTTCATAAAAACCGGTTAATTTCACCAACCACCGGGCCTTGGGTTTTGATTTTCCTCTTAATAACCGGCTGCCTGCCAGCGGGATAAAGGTCAGGGAAATGATGAGGGAAGCGATAAGGGCCAGCGAGATAGTAATGGCAAAGTCCCTCATATATCGTCCAAAACCGGTGCTGGAAATAAAACCCAGGGAAATAAACACTACCAATGTGGTGAGGGTGGAAGCAGTAACCGCCAGTGCTACTTCACTGCCGCCCTTGACAGCCGCCTCCAATGCGGAGTATCCTTTTTCCTGCCGGAGCCGGAAAATGTTTTCCAATACCACGACACTATTGTCCACCAACATTCCCACTGCCATCATCAGGCCGCTGAGGGAAATAACATTAATGGAAATAGAGGCACCGAAGACACTCCGGTAAATGTACATCAGGGAAAAGGTAAACACGATAGCCATGGGAATGGCAACAGCGATGACAATAGTACTGCGGAATTTTCGCAGGAAAAACAGCAGGACCATGACGGCCAAAAAACCACCGATAAGTCCGGCAATGGAAAGGTCCCGCAAACTGTTGAGTATCTCTTCGGATTGATCACGGTAATAGAGGACATCCATGTCTTTAAGCAGGGGGTCATCCTGTTTTATCTTCTCCATAGTGGTCATGACTTTGCGGCACACATCCACCACGTTGGCATTGGAAGCCCGGTAAATTCGATAGCTGAGCGAATCCCTGCTGTTAAGTCTATCAAAACTTTCCTGTGTGGGATAATCATAGGTGACATCAGCAACATCTTTTATTCTTAACCCCTGTTCATTTAGCGGGAGTTCGTTAATTTGCCGGACATGTTTCAATTCGCCGGGCACCCGTACCACATACCGTTGATCGCTTTCCAGGTAACCGGCGGAGATGTTGATGTTATTATTGCGAACCGTCTCGATCAGGTCCAGGAGATTAATGGAACTGGTGTAAAGGAGATCGGGTTTTAAGGCGATGGTAAGTTCCTTATTTTTTAAACCCCGAATTTCCACGTTGGCAACACCGTCGATACGTTCCAGTTGGGGTTGGATTACGTTTTCCGCCATGAAATAAAGCTGTTCCAATTCCCCGGGGATGGAGACACTGAAAGAGATCACCGGGCGGTCAGAGGTGGACCAGCGGCGGATGCGTATCCGCTCGAGGTCGTCCGGCAGCCGGCCTCTTACCTGGTCGATCTTGTCCCGGATTTCCATGGATGCCATGTCCATGTTGGTCCCCGTATCAAGTTCCATAAAAATCCGGGCATTGGATGATGATGAGGTAGAGCGGACGTTTTTTAAATTGTTTACCGTGGATAATATCTCTTCCAGGGGACGGGTGATAGTGCGCTCCACTTCCTCGGGAGATGAAGAGGGATACGGCACATACACCATTAAACCGGGAAACGACGTATCCGGGTACATCTCCAACGGGAGTTTAAGAATGGAAATCACTCCGATGGTGATAAATATCAACATCGCCACAATAACTGTAACTGGCCTTTTTATCGAAAATTCTGGCAAATTCACTTTAAATCTCCTAATATTTTAAAACCACTTTATGCCAATGTTTTCTCTGCGCTCTCAGCGTGCTCTGTGGTTACCTCCGTTACTTTTTCCTTAACTACCAAACTGTAAATGATAGGGATAAATACCAGTGTTAAAAAGGTCCCGAAGATCATACCGCCGATGATGGTAACAGCCAGGGGAATACGAATCTCAAAACCTTCGTTAAAATCCAGGGCCATGGGTAGTAGTGCCAACACCGTAGTAACAGTGGTCATCAAAATAGGTCGCCAGCGAACCCTGGCCCCCTCTATAATAGCCTCCATTTTTTTCATCCCCTGCTTCTGGAGCCGGCCAGTGTAGTCCACCAGCACAATGGCATTATTCACAATGATACCGGAAAGAATCACCAGCCCGATCAGCACAATCACATTGATGGAAATACCGGAAGTGAAACCAGCAATCACCACACCGATAATACCCAGGGGAATGGTAAACATGATAATAAAAGGTTTTTGAAAGGACTCGAACTGGGAGGCCATGACCAGGTAAACCAGGAATATCGCCAGTGAAATAGCAAAAATCATGGAAGAAAACGCCACATCGATCTCTTTGCTTTGTCCTGCCAGATAGATGTAAATATCTTCGGTTTTTTCAATGTCACGGCCCAATTGTAGTATTTTTTCTTTTGCGGTTGTCAGGTCGATACCTGCGGTATTACCGGTAATCACCGCGGATTTTTGTTGGAATATGCGCCGGATTTCCGCCGGTCCTTCTTTGATATCGATATTGGCCAGGGCTTTCAATGGCACCACGATCCCCAGGCCGTTGCGAACACTGATGCGTTTGATTTTCTCTACCTGGTTCCGGTAATCCTCCGAAACCCTCACCCGGATGTCCACTTCCCGGTCGCTCTCGATAAATTTGGTGGCCACATCCCCTTCCACTTTACTGCGAATCTGGCTGCCCACGTTGTTAATGGTCAGGTCCTGCGAAGCCAACCGTGCCCGATTCAGTACAATCTGCACTTCCGGGTAGCCTTCCTCCATACTGGACTTCAAATCAATAAGACCAGGGATTTCACGGATTTTAACCAGCAGTTCATCGGAAACCCGCTTCAGCTCTTCCAGGTTGTTACCGGATATCACCACTTCCAGGGGTGCGCTGTAGGAAAACAACCGGGGCTTGTAAATTTTGGTCTTTAATTTGGGAAAAACCATTAAATCCTGCCGGACTCTCTCCATCACGTTGTCTTCGGCTTTTCCCAAAATGCCGCTTTTCAACCGCACTGTAAACTCCGACAGGTTTTCCCTTTCTTCCTGGAAGGTGACGCCGCCCCTGGAGCCTTTGCCTACCAATTCATAGACACTTTCGATTTCCTCGTATTTTTTTAACCGGTCTGAGATTTGAGAAATCACCACGGCATTTTCTTTTAGCGACGTTCCCGGTTTAAACTCCACATTAATCAAAAATTCCCCCTGGGATATCACCGGGATCAACTCTTTGTGCATGAAATTGGAAATCACCAGGGCAGCTGCAAATATAACCAGCACCACGGCAATAATAGTCTTTCGCCGTTTGAAGGAGTGTTCCTGGAATCCTTTGTAACTGCTGAAGAATATCTCGTAGAGTTTATCCAAAGGTCGGAATAGTTTTTTTAGCAAGTGGTTCAGGCGTTCTTTGGCATGTTTTCGTCTCATCACCGAGAAGAGCATGGGCACCACGGTGAGGGAGACCACCAATGACGCCAGCAAAGAGAAGGTAACGGTTAATGCCATATCCCGGAACAATTGGCCGGCAATGCCTTCCACGAACACGATGGGGAAAAACACGGCCACGGTGGTAAACGTGGAAGCCGTCACGGCCCCCGCCACCTCGGACGTGCCCTGCAGGGCGGAATTGTATAGATCGACCCCTTTCTCACGGTAACGCTGGATGGCCTCCAATACAACAATGGAGTTGTCCACCAGCATTCCTATGCCCAGGGCCAGGCCTCCCAGGGAAATAATATTTAGCGAAATATCAAAAGAAAACATCAGGAAAAAGGTGATAATAACAGAAATAGGAATCGCCGCACCGATAATAATGGTACTGCGCAGGTTTTTCAGGAAGTAGAGCAGCACGAGTATCGCCAGGATACCACCCATAATGGCGGTTTTAATCACTTCCTTGATGGTACTCTTGATAAATTTGGCCTGGTTGGTGATTAGCGTATACTCCATGCCTTTAGGTTTGAACAGGGATTTTTCCAACGTTGCCAGTCGTTCCATTACGGCGTTGGCTGCGGTAACCGTATTGGCATCCGCGGCACGGTATATGGCCGCTTCAATGCATTCTTTGCCATTGATGCGGGAAATGACTTTCCTCTCTTTATAGCCCCGAAATACTTTAGCAATACTTCCCAGTTTAATGGGAACATCATTGCGTTTCTCTATGATAATCTCGTTGATCTCTTCCACGGTTTTGAACTCATTGATGGTGCGAACCAGGTACTGGCTGTCCTGTTGTTTGAGGATACCGGCCGACAGGTTCACGTTCTCCTGGGCCAGGCGATTCACCACTGTGGATATGGGAATGTTCAGTAAACTCAATTTGGTTTCATCGATATCGATGTGGATTTCGTCTTCCAGGCCGCCGGAAATGGAGCAAGCCGCCACACCTTCAATACTCTCCAGCGCCTGCTTGATATCGGTTTCTGCAATAAAACGGATTTTTGACAGCTCCGGACTGCCCGTGAGCCCCAGTTTCATAATAGGTTCGGTATTGGGATCGTAGCGGAGGATAATAGGTTTTTGGGCATTCACCGGTAGATTCAAAAGGTCCAGTTTTTCCCGGACCTTAAGGGTAGCAAAATCCATATTGGTATGCCAAGCAAATTCCACCATGACTTCGGATAATTCGGCCCTGGATGTCGAGGAAATTCGCACCACGTTATCCACCACCCCCACTGCCTCTTCAATGGGTTTGGATATAATGTGCTCGATCTCCGCGGGGGCAGTACCGGGATATTCGGTTTTGATGGTGAGTGTGGGATACGAAATGGTAGGCAAAAGATTTAAGGTGAGTTTGGAATAGGAAATAAATCCGAAAATAAGGGCCGCAAGGGTAAACATAAACACAGACACCGGATGGTTGATAGAAAATTTTACGATCTTCATCGGGCAATTCTCACTTTCATTTTATCTTTCAGGCCTTCCACACCGACGGTAACGATACGCTCCCCTTCTTCCAGGCCTTCCAGTACTTCGATAAAGTCACCCTCGGCAATGCCGGTTTTGATCGGGCGTTCGCTTACTTGCACTTGCATTCCTTGGCGCTGAGAAATGTAAACAAAAGCCTGGTTCTGTTTATAGGAAACGCTCTTCCTGGGAATCACCAATGCATCCGGTTTATTGCGGATGAGTACTTTGGTCTCCACGAACATCCCGGGTTTCAGTTTCCTGGTTTTGTCAAACACTTCGATGGTCACTTTCACGGTTCCGGACTGTACGTCGATGCGGGGATTAACGATCTTTATTTTACCGTTAAAAACCATACCCGCCAGGACATCGGTGGTGACTTCGCTTTCCATACCTGTATTCAGGTTAACAATATCGGACGTGGGCACGTATACTTTGACCAGCAGCGGAGAAAAATCCTCCACGGTAAATACCTGCTGGTTGGTATTGACGCGAGTGCCCACTTCGATCAACCGCTCGGTGACATAGCCTTCCACCGGCGATTTTATTTTGGTGTAGCTGAGCTGAAGTTCCAGGTCTTTGAAATTCTCCAGTCTGGTTTGATGATCCAGTTTGGCTTTATTGTAATTGGACTGGGCGACCTGGAAATCCTGTTCCGAGATCATATCGGTTTCTTTTAATTGCTTGCTTCTCTGGTAATTGATTTCCTCATCATTTAACGTCAGTTTTGCCTGTTCCAGTTGAATCTCGGCCTGGCGGTGGCTGATCTTTATCTCCGTATCGTCCAGCAGGGCCAGGACATCGTTTTTATTAACAAAATCGCCTTCTTCTTTGACGATTTGTTTGACATAGGCGGATAGGCGGGAATAGACCTCCACTTTTCGTTCCGGTTCCACCACGCCGTTCAGTACCAGGAAGGCATTGATTGGCTGGCGTTTTACCGGTTCTATTTTAACAGCGGGAAGACTTCCCCTCTGCTTTCTCATTTCCAGGATTTGTTTCACCCGGTCTTTAGGGATACGGCCGCTTTTGATGGCCTGTTTCATTCGGTCCGGGATATCCAGTTTATCGATATCGATCTCCTGGTCTTTTCCCCCATTTTTACCTTTATCCCCTTTTGCTCCTTTTTCTTTTGCACCAGCCGGTTTGCCCGGTTGATCCGTTTTCCCGCATTGGATGAATGCCAAAGAAGCAATCAACAACACGCTTATGGTTAGACTGACAAATCGTTTCATATTATCTTGTCTCCTAGTATATTCTTTTAGCCTCAATTTCGCGGAGGCACAGATTTATATTTAAATTATATAACATTTGACTGTCCATTATCTTGCAAAAAAAATTGCCCTATATTGTATAATTCTTTTATGCGTAAATCAACCGTTAAGGTTTAATTTTTTATTTTTTTATCTGGAAGGGCAAAGGCGATTTGGAATTGCTGCAAGGAAAAATGCCACCTGGACATAACCCTCGAAAAATGATAATATAATACCTTCGGAGTTATATTTTTTGCTGCCTTGCAAAGGAGAAATTCAGATGAAGCGAAAAACCTATCCATTATTCGGAGTAGTGCTAGTCCTATGGTTGGTATGTACCGGGGTTTTATTCAGCCAGGAGTGCGGCCCGTCCTGTCCGGTTTGTTCCGGCGGTTCCTTAGGGAAAGCAATGGAGCGGGGACGTGTTTTAGCGACTGGTATATTCATCCCCTGGGCAGATGAAGAAACCGGGGTACTCAGGCTGCGATACGGTATATTTTCCTGGTTGGACGCAGGTATTGGTTATACTTTACCGACTGAGAAGATTATCTGGAGTTTACGGGTGCAGGCAATTTCCGAAGACGAGGAAGGATGGCGGCCGGGCATCCTGATCGGTACCGGCAGTGTGCGAATCGGAGGCAGCGATCAATCCCTTTATTTCCAGGTAACCAAATCCTGGGAGTTAAGTGAAGGATTTGCGCTGCAGATAACCGGGGGAATGGCGACTCTCCTACCGGATACAGACCGTTTATACGGTCTGGCCGGGTTGACCGTAACCGTCACGGAAAGATTCAGTGGCTTTGTTAACTATGATGGCCGGAGCTTTCACCCCGGCATTTCCTGGATTCCTATTGATTGGTTGACCGTATCCGCACTCCTGGTGGAAACTCGTGATTTTGCTCTTTCGGCGGGGATTCGCTGGAAATTAAAATAAAGAAGACAAAAACAATTTCTTGCCTGACACGTTTTCCTTTGGCCTCGTGTTTTGACGTTTTGACGCATCGTCATCTTTTTGTCTTTCATATTCATTAAAACCTGGAAAAAACAATATCTTTTTTTTTCAATGGATTTTGAAGGATTTCCTTATACAGGGAGCACTTTGTGCAAGGTATGTCTCCCCTGGTTTTCGCCTCACCGCAAAGCATCTTTTTTGCATAAACAAATCTCTCACCTGTCAGGCATGTTTCAAATCCTTGTGCAAATACATTGCCAAAGTCTCCCCATAAGTTTTGGCAGCACCCCAGGAGCTTGCCATCCCAATTGATCTGAGGGGACACCCAGAATTGAACGCAGGGAAGGAGATATACTTTCTTGTACTTCTTTTGGTATTCGTCTTTTGATACCACTGACATCCCTGCTTCCATCTTAACAAAATCCGCATTTTTTACAGACGAATACCCCGGCTCCCAGTTAAGTTTGGGGAAAAAAATCATATTCAGTTCTTTCGCCATTTTCTTTGCCAATGGCAGCTCGTGCTCGTTATGTCCCATGACCACAAATTGCCATGAAAGAATGGGATAAACACTTTTATATTTCTTTTTGAATATGTTAATGATCTTTATATTCTTTATTACCGTTTCAAGATTGCCTCCTCTTCTGTACTGTTTATAAGTTTCNNTACCGTTTCAAGATTGCCTCCTCTTCTGTACTGTTTATAAGTTTCATTTGTGGCCCCGTCTATGGAGATATTCATCAGCCTGAGCTTGCATTTTACCAGATACTCAAGTACTTCTTTTTTCACGGAGTTGAGATTCACTCCATTGCCAGCCAAAAGTCTCACGCCTTTTTGATAGGCATAGATTATGATATCCGTGATTTCCGGGTTCAGGAATATTTCCCCCCAGTTGGATAATTCAATGATTTTTATCCCGGGATTCTCATCCAAAAATTTTTTGAATTCCCTGAACTTCAGGTAGCCCCAGCCTATGATATTGTCATTATGCTTGGACGTGCTGGTAGGACAGATTGGACATTTAAGCTGGCACATAGAGGAGGCATCAATTTTAACAAACCTCCCGGTCATTTTAACCTGTGACATAACAGCCGCTGCATAATTCAGGTATTTGAAATAATTCTTTATGCCCCTTATGCGATTATAGCTTTTGACAAGAAAATGATGGTATTTATGGGGCATCCGCTGTAGTAATTTTAAACCCCACTGTATCGGAACTTCATTTAATTTTCTTTGTTTTTCTCTCCGTAAATTCATGGTTTTTCTCCTGATGTTTAAATAACATAATTTCCAAATTTTTGTTCAATATTTATAAAAGTTTATATTTTTTTTTAGAATGTTGAATTAGAGGGGGATTTGAAATTTAAATATTTATAAATATTTAACTTTACTTCTTTTTGCCGGTTTCTTTTTGCTAATATTCTGTAAAAACGCGCAAAAAAAACAAAGTTTTCCCGGTTGGTACCTTTCAAATGTCATGAACGACGCCTATAGGCTGGGGACGCCGTCCCCTTTTTGTATACGAAAAAATGCCTTCTTTGGCCTCGTATTTTGACCTTTTGACGCACTGTCACCTTCCTTATTGACATCCCAAAGTATTTCCACTAAAATACACTTATGTTAAAAGGAATTTTATCTTATTTACAATTGAATGGCGTCGGTCCGGTTAAGGAACTCTGTTTCGAACCGAATCAACGACTAAACATTATCACCGGGGATAATAGTTTTGGTAAGACTTTTTTGTTGGAATGTGCCTGGTGGGTTTTAGCCGGGGTGTGGGCCGGTAACCCGGTATATCCGGGGGAGAACGCCGGTAAGGATGATGCCAAAATCAGTTTCCAATTGACGGCAAAATCAAGGAGTAAAGAAAAAAGGGAAACAGTTTCCTATGATTGGGAAAGGCAGCAGTGGCCGAAGACTTCACCGGGTGAAGACTCAGCCGGTTTAGTCATTTATGCCAGGGTTGACAATTCCTTCGCTGTCTGGGACCCGGTAAGTGGTAAAGCCCAACCTCCGGTAGGTGCTAAAAAGCCCTCAAGTCCTCTTATATTTGACAAAAAAGATATAATTGAAGGCATTATAGAGGAAATTCCCGGGAAAGAAGATCGATCACTTTGCAATGGGTTATTGGTGGACTGGGTGAACTGGCAGAAAACACCGGATTCACCATTTGCTGCTCTTAGAAAAATTCTCGATGAACTATCGACGGTCTCCCAGGAACCCATAAAACCGGGGGAACCGGTTCGAATCCCTGGTACTAAACGGTTAATGCCATCCCTGCTGTATCCTTATGGGATTGTTCCTTTTGTTTATGCTGCGTCCAGTGTGCAGCGTATTATCTCGCTGGCTTATTTAATACTCTGGACATGGGAAGAACATAAGATCGCATGTAAAGAAACTCAAAAAACACCCCATAAAAATATGATCATTCTTATCGATGAAATAGAGAGTCATTTACATCCCCAATGGCAGCGTTCGATTATACCATCTTTACTGGAAGTCAAAAAACACCTGAATAACGAATTGAATATTCAATTTTTGATAACCACTCATTCTCCCCTGGTATTGACTTCTATCGAGCCTGTTTTTGAAGAAGAAACAGATAAGTTATTTCACCTGGAGACAGATGATAACGAAATTGTACTGAAAGAGCAGCCATTCCTGCGTCATGGGCGGGTGGATAATTGGTTTACTTCGGATACTTTTGGATTACGGCAAGCACGATCTTTGGAGGCAGAAAAAGCCATCAGTGATGCCAAAGACCTTCAACAAAAGGAGAGACCCACAAAAGATGAAATAGAAAAGGTACATAAGCGCCTTGCCAGGCTTCTCGGTGATTTCGATACCTTCTGGCCTCGTTGGACTTTTTTTGCCGAACAGCATGGAGTTGATTTATGATCCCGGTGCCAAAACAACCGGAACCCGAGAATTTTGCCGAGACAGTTACAAAGAAGGCAGATGCATTTTTGAAGAAAAAAAATTCTCCAACTGGCAAAGAAATCCATAACAGGCCATATTGGCGAAATGCCCTGGATGATTTATATAAAGCCTATAATAAAGTCTGTGCGTATTCCGCCCTATGGTTCCCACGGGATGCGGTTACGGTGGACCATTACATCCCAATTAGCGTTATCGCACAAAGCAATCCGGGATTGGCATACGATTGGAATAACTTCAGGCTGGCTTCCAGGTCGATGAATACTGAAAAAGGTAAATTCCAGGATGTACTGGATCCTTTCCTTATCGAACCGGGATGGTTTGCTATGGAATTTCCATCTTTAATTATCAAAAGCGGGTCCGACCTGTCTCCTGGCTGTCGGGGAAAAGTTGAGGCAACGATCAAGCGTCTGAAATTGAATGAAAAAGAAAAATATATTGAGTACCGTCATGAAATTTTATGGGATTACTGTCTGTTATGCAGTGAATATGATAATATTGATCCCATATTCAATCACCTGGAGAAAAGAGCGCCCTTTATCGCTTATGAATTGAAACGTCAGGGACTTACAAAGGAAATTGTCTATATGATGAAATATCCTTAATCGGAAAAGGCCTAAAAACCCTTGACGTCGTTTTGGGCTTCGTGTTTTGACCTTTTGACACACTGTCACGTTGACGTCCCCATCGCTATTTCTGAGAATAAGAATTAATATCTGAGATAATTTTATGATAAAATTATATTGATTTAATTGATTTAAGGAGATAACATGATAGATGAAAATTGGTGGCCTGAGCCGTTAGAAAAATTATCTGAAGAAAACCCTCTTGCTGATGATCGTGTGGTTGTGGCTGAAATCTCAACACCTTGGGGGTCAAATAGTTTTCGTGAATTTAATACTGCTTTAGTACCTCCGGATTTTTTAGCTAGCGTATTGGAAAGTTCTGGATGTGTTGAACATCAAGTGAGCCCTTCTGGTCCACATCCAAGTTCATATAGAGGAAATTTTGATTATGACCCATGGTTTAGAATTCGGGCCGGAGTAGAAGGAGTAGAAAATGGATTTGAGCCACTTGTGGTTTCATGGAAATCAGGAGAAAACAAAGTATGGTTACCTGACCAGGGGTTCCTTATGACGTATGGACTTGTTCCTCGGATATCGGAGGAAGACAACTTAATTTATTGGGATGATCCAGAAAAACCACAGCCTAATATAATTATTTGCAAACCTGTCTCTGTATATTCTAGGGGACTTAAATCAGAAGCCAGAGTTTTAATTGACAAACAATATTTACAAGATTATGCCACAGTGAGAAACTGTTCTCTTGTTCAAGTGTACTACGCATCCAATGATGGGTACTTAAGTGCCGAAATCCTTGAGATTATGGGGGATAAACAATCTAAGGATATTATGTTAAAAGGCCGTCTTATTAATTTGTTTAAAAATATTCACGCTGACTCAGACGATTCAAAACTAAAAGCACAGGTATGGGGAACAAGACATTTAATTGCTCCTAAAGATTCGCCAGTCATTGAAGGAAGATGGGAATACGGTGAATTAAAATGGCCGGGGATAAAAGAACCAATTACTTATAAGTTGGCAAGTAAAACAATGCCATGGGAGTACGTTTATGTGCGAGACAGCGTTCTTAATAAATATGAAGAACATCCCGAGTCATATGATATCCATCCTGAATATGGAAGTGTGAGTTATAAAGGGCAGTGGAGTGTGGGCTACTGTCGGCGTGTAGGGAGAGACTTTATCCAGATAGAGTTGAAAAAACTCTACGGGGGCCCTCCGCCGGATGTGGTAAGACATTTTCACCAGCACGCGGTTGAACCACCTTCTAAGTCTTTGCATAAGCACTTTAAGGAACTGAATATAGGTACTCGCTCTAAAAGAATTGTTTATAATCTCGTTGAAGTTGGTGAATTACTTGCTGATATCAATAATAATATCATGGGTGAAATCCTTTTTACTTCAGATGACTTTGTTAATTTAAAACGATCTGAATTGGATTATAGTGGATGGTGGAAAAATCCTTTTGTGCGCCCAATTACAAGACATATACCAGTCGAAATGGGTAAAAATGGTTTTTTGGAACGGTGTAGAGATTTAAATACTTTAATTGTGGAAGGACTAAGTGAAAAAAATCTTCGCAAAGTACTGATAAAAATGAATATTGATAATAGAAGTATAGAGAGGTTAAGAGGACTTAAATTGTTGGACATGTTTAATCAATATGGTTCTATTGTTGAAGATACGGGACTTGAGTTTATCTCGAACAAGGAGGAGATAGAGAAACGAAGACTTGAAAAAGTCTCAAGATCTAGACCAGGTGAACATCTCAAAACACCCCTTGAACTCTTATTTGCTTTAAATGACTTGCGCAATGCTGCTTCACATCGGAAGGAAGATGTTGATTCTTTGCTTGATAAAGCCGGTATTAAAAAAGCTTCTTTAAAAGCAGGCTGGGGATATGAACTTGATAGGCTATATGACAGACTTGGAGATTCTTTAGAAGATGTATCAAGGATTCTTTCTGCATTGTTAGAATAAGAAGTTTATAGGACTTCTGAATCAGAGGGGGTGTCTTTGTGGCTTAATTTTCGTAGTATTCTTGATTGATCTTTTTTAAATTAGGTGTTACCATTCCCAAAATTATACCCTGGCGTATCGGGATGATTTCTGAAAAAGCTCATCAATACTTGGTAACAGCAGATATTTTCTTTTAAAGTCACGGTTGATGGTAGGCGCAAAAGTATATTTTGCTCATGGCTCTTCTTTTGTGCCACGTGAATTTTGTTCTAATTCACCTGGTTTTGAAACTGCGGCACCTGGTTTTTATGCCGCGGCACCTGGTTTTTGTTCTTTTTCAGGTGTTTTTCCTTCAAATCCACATAAAAATTCCTTTGATCCACCTGTAAATTCTTTAAATACATGCGCAAAAATACCTTTTGCGCGTGGCACAAACGTTGTGCCAACTGGCACCGGTCTTGTGCCACCTGGTTTAAAAGCATATCCATCTGCCGCAAAAGTTGTGCGACCTGGATTTGATCCTGTGCCATCTTACACAAAAGTATATCCATTTGCCACAAACGTTGTGCAACCTGGATTTGGTCTTGTGTCATCTTATTTAGGAGTATATCCACCTGGTTGGTAACATTTAAGCTGCAAGCCCCAGCTTCAAGCCCCAGCAAAAGCTTTAAACGCCAGTAAATCTTCGCTTAATGTACAGCTAATAGTTTTCATCTTTCTGCTTGTGGCTTGCGGCTGGAGCTTAACTATTACCCTGGTTGGTACCCTTTTCCAGTAATTTTGTGTCATATTTGAGCAAGCTCAGATGGTGTATAATCCTGATTGCGTTTTAGATATTTTATTAAATTACAAATTCCAAATCACAAATTACAAACAAATTCCAAATCCAAAATTACAAATTACAAACAAATGCGGTGCCTTACGGGCATATTTTTGACGCCTTCGGCGAGGATCGCATAAAAAGTTGAGAAAAAAATTTTTGTCTGTAAACATTCTATATTATGCTGTTTACAGGCTTGTGAAAAAATATTCTGCCAGGAAATGGCAAGATTTTACTGCAAGGTAACCAATGTACTTTCATTTCGGGAGTCCGAATTTTTCACGAACTTCTCCTAAATCAGTGGTTCGGCCTGCTTTGCTATCTTCGAGTCCGGATTCAACTGCCTGTCGAACATAAATCTCATACATTAAATCATCCCATGTGGATTCTTCCGGGAGCTTATCCACAAGACGATGTGCCTCTTCTTTAATACTAACCGTCTGCATTGGTTTCCTCCTGGAGCGATTATACACTTCCTGTTTGTTTAAATCAATAGGTTAAATGTTAATGATTGACATATTATCCCTAATCGTATATAAAAGAAAGGGTTGAACAATGAAACACAAGAAAAGAATTGTTTGCAGATTGTTTCTATTTTGCTGCTTTTCAGTATTGACATCGTTATACTTGTTTCCCGGCACTGGTGAATCCAAAACTCCCATTCATCTGTATCTCCAATACAAAGAAATCCACGATAGACTTGCCAAAGGTTGGAATACCTGGAATACCCGCAGCGTGGTATCCCATGTACTGCTGCCGGAAGGGTTTTCCATAAACCTTGCTTTTAAACAACATTACTGGCTGGAAGAACAATACCTTAAAGAAACACTTATCGGCAGGTACGGTAAAAACGTGGAAGAAATCCGTCCCGGCCCCCATACATATGACGGCAGTTTTACACGCTTAGACATTAAATGGGAAACGCTGAATACCCGTGTCGAATCAGCTCACGCCGACGATGACCTGGTTATCCTGGTAACTCCCCATAAAAAACCCGAATCACCAGTGAAGCTAATCATCGAGACCGGCATGCTGTGGAACCGACCAGGCAGCCTCTCTAAAACTGGGAATGTGCTGACGGCAGTTTTACCCAACCGCGAGGTAAAGGTATTTTGTACGGCTGCGCACGTGCAAGACCCTTACGTGGAAACACTGACCCCCTACCTGTCCGTATTCCTGGAGCAACCAGTGGGGATTTCCACGGGGAAACCCCGAACCGTGGAAGAAATCAAAGGGATCATCAAAAACCAGGAAGATCGGCTGCTTCAAACGGCCGGGAAGTATGGTGAATTGTCTGAAGACTATATTGCAATCCAGGCGGGCATTGCCTGGAATCTCATCTATGAACCCAAACATGAGCGGGTGGTTTCAACGGTTGGTCGCTTGTGGAACCAGGAGTACGGCGGTTACTGCTTCTTCGGCTGGGATAATTTTTTTCTCGCTTACATGACTGCGCTAGAAAGCAGAGACCTTGCGTATGCCAATGTGATCGAGCATTTGCGGGGAAAAACCGAAGAAGGATTTATTCCCAACGACAACCGGGGCAACGACAGCAAGTCCTTTGACCGCTCCCAGCCGCCGGTGGGCGGGATTATGGTAAAAGAAATCTATAAAAAATACCCGGAAAAATGGTTCCTGGAGGCCACGTTTGACGATCTGCTGGGATGGAACCGCTGGTGGATCAAACGCCGGATGAATGAGGGGCTGTTAAGTTACGGTTCCCATGTGACGAAAAATCCCTTTAATGAACCGGCAATCAATACCAAACGCACCGCAGGTTACGAGTCGGGTATGGATGATTCTCCCATGTATGAAGGCGTCCCCTTTAATAAGAAAAAAAACACCATGGAATTGCAGGATGTGGGGTTAAACAGCCTTTATATCGCTGATTGCGAAGCTTTGGCAGAGATGGCGAAAGTACTGGGCAGGAAAAAAGAAGCCGAAGAACTGCGCCTGCGGGCCGGGAAAATGCGAAAGAAAATGGAGTCACTGTGGCACCGGGCAACCGGTTTTTACTTGAACAAACGCACCGATACCCATGAGTTCTCTAAACGATTGTCCCCAACTCTCTTCTATCCATTGCTGGCAAAAGTCCCCAATAAAAAGAAGGCGATACGGATGATTAATGAGCATTTTTTCAACTCGGAGGAATTTGCCGGGGAATGGATTTTGCCTTCCATTACCCGCAATGATAGAGATTTCCTTCGGCAGCGCTATTGGAAAGGCGCCATATGGCCGCCGCTGAATTTTCTTACTTATCTCAGCTTGCGAAACTACCCGCTGGATTCCATAAAAAAAGCCCGAAAGGAATTGGCGGAAAAATCCTTAACGCTTTTTCTCAATGAATGGAAACGCAAAGGTTATGTGAGTGAGAATTATTCTTCCATTACCGGTACGGGTGACGATTCCCGGTTGTCCAGCGACCGGTTCCATTCCTGGGGTGCGTTGTTTGGTATTATATCATTTATAGAAAAAGGCTATATGCCTGCACCGGAGAAAGTAGTAGGCAGTAGGCAGTAAGAAGTAAGTAGTAAGAAGTAAGAAGGAGGTAAAAATGAAAGGTTGCGGAATTCTAAACAATGAATCTTTAATAAGAAACTTACGGAATCTTTTTTCCTTCGCGTTCTTCGCGTTCTTCGCGGCTCAATCTTTTTTAGTGACGGCAGAGGCAGTTAACGATTGGGAGAACCCGGAGATGATCGGGAAAAATAAAGAGGCACCACATGTGCCCATTATTCCCTGCCCGGATATCGAAACTGCTGTCAAAGCAAATGATGAACCGGCAGCCTCTCCGTTTTATATGTCCCTGAACGGCACATGGAAGTTCCATTGGGTTAGGGTCCCTCATTTGCGGCCAAAGGAATTTTACAAAGACGATTTTTGCCTGGATGGTTGGAATGATATAAAGGTGCCTGGAAACTGGGAATTGCAAGGGTTTGGTGTTCCTATCTATACGGATGAGCCGTATCCCTTCAAACCCAATCCTCCCAAAGTGCCCCATGATTACAATCCCGTGGGTTCGTACCGCCGGGATTTTACGTTGCCGGATAATTGGGAGGGGCGCCAGGTATTTATTCATTTCGGGGCGGTTAAATCCGCCATGTACTTCTGGATCAACGGCAAAGAAGTGGGGTACAGCCAGGGCAGCCGGACCCCGGCGGAATTCAATATTACTGAGTACGTCAGGAAAGGCAAAAATACAGTGGCTGTAGAAGTGTACCGTTGGAGTGATGGGTCTTACCTGGAGAATCAGGATGCCTGGCGCATGAGCGGTATCGAGCGGGATGTATTTCTCTTTTCCACTCCCGCGGTACATATCCGGGACTACTTTGTTCATGCCGGCCTGGACAAAAAGTACAGGGATGGGCTATTCAGCGTGGATGTGGAGGTGCAATCTTACCTTTCCACAAAAGAGCCGTACTGGGTTCAAATGCAGCTCCTGGAAGAAGATAAATCATCACCCCCCCTGGTTAAAATGACAGAGCAAGGACTCATCAAACCTTCAGAAGAAACCGTTATTCATTTTGAGACAGAGGTAAAGAATCCCGGGAAATGGAGTGCTGAAACTCCTCACCTTTATAGCCTGGTGCTTTCTCTCCTGGATAAAAACAAGAAACCGGTTGAAGTGGTCTCTTCCAGGATAGGTTTCAGGAAAGTAGAAATAAAAGATGGGCAGCTGCTGGTCAACGGTGTACCTATTTATATCAAAGGTGTGAATCGCCACAGTCATGACCCGGTGACCGGGCAATATGTCACGCAGGAAACCATGATCAAGGATATCCAATTGATGAAGCAGTTCAACATCAATGCGGCTCGCACCAGCCACTATCCCAATGACAGCCAATGGTATAATCTTTGCGATCAATACGGTCTCTATGTAGTAGACGAGGCCAACATCGAGTCGGGGGGTATGTATTTTCACCCGGATAAGACCCTCATGGATAAGCCGGAATGGGAAAGGGCCTACCTGGAACGCACCTGGCGCATGGTGGACCGGGATAAGAATCATCCGTGTGTTATCATCTGGTCATTGGGGAACGAATGCGGTGACGGTCCCCATTTCCAGGCCATGTATCAGTGGATCAAGGAGCGGGACCTGTCGCGTCCGGTGCAGTCGGAGGATGCTAAACTACAACCTCATACAGATATTTACTGCCCCATGTACCGCCGTATCGAGCAAATAGAGGAATATGTTTCTAAACCGCAGCGTCGGCCGCTGATTATGTGCGAGTATGCCCATGCCATGGGCAACAGCGTGGGTAACCTCCAGGATTATTGGCATGTTATTTATAAATATGACCAACTGCAAGGCGGGTTCATCTGGGACTGGGTGGACCAGGGATTATTAAAGAAAAATGAAAAGGGCGAAGAATTCTGGGCCTATGGCGGTGATTACCTGCCGGTGGGAGTAAACCACAGCGATAAGAACTTCCTTATTAACGGCCTGGTATTCCCGGACCGGAAACTTCACCCCCATATATGGGAAGTGAAAAAGGTTTACCAGTATGCCAGGGCCGAAGCATTTAAACTAAATATCGGTCAAATCAAATTGATTAACCGGTATGATTTTACTAATCTCAATACCCTGGATATTCAATGGCAAATCACAGGTGATAACCAGGTTATGGGCAAGGGCAAAATATCACCGGCATATGCCGATGTGGCACCCCATGATGCCAAAATTATTCAATTACCTTTACCGGAGATTCAACCGGAACCAGGGGTGGAATATTTTTTAAAGATAAGTTTCAAGACTCGAGAGGAAACGCTGGGGATACCGGCGGGTCATGAACTAGGCTGGGACCAGTTCAAATTACCCATAACCAATGCTGTCAAACCCATTGATATCAACACACTGCCACCGCTAAAACTGACTACCGGCGAGACGCATATTGTTATCAGGGGAAGAGCCTTCAATCTTTTCTTTGACAGGAAAACCGGTGAGATCATTTCCTGGATTTACAAAGGCAAAGAGTTTATTAAGACTGGACCGAAGCCCAATTTCTGGCGGGCTCCGACAGACAATGATTTTGGCTGGGGTATGCCCAAAGAGTGCCGCGTATGGCGTAATGCCTGGCAAAAGCCAAAAATCGAGAACGTCACTGTAAAGCAGATCGATGCCAGTAAAATCCAGGTAGATGTAGAAGCCACCTTGCCAAAAGGAACCGGAGGTTCCAAATATTTCACCACGTATACGGTTTTGGGCAGCGGTGATGTGCTGGTGACCAACCGGTTTGTGCCGGGTAAAACCGGGGGGCTGCCTGTTATTCCCCGTTTCGGCATGACCATGGCGTTGCCGGTTGAGTTTGACCGCATCGAATGGTACGGCCGGGGGCCTCATGAGAATTATTGGGACCGCAAAACCGGGGCTGCCGTGGGATTTTACAAAGACAGCGCCATGGAGCAGTACCATCCTTACATCCGTCCACAGGAGACCGGCAACAAAACCGATGTTCGTTGGGCGGCTTTGACTAACGAAAACGGTATGGGCATGTTGGCCGTAGGCATGCCGTTATTGAATATCAGTGCCTATCATTTTTTGAATGAGGATTTTGATCCGGGTATGGAGAAAAAGCAGCGGCATCCCTTTGATTTGCAGAAGCGTAACCTGGTAACGCTGAACCTGGATTATAAGCAGATGGGTGTAGGGGGTGATACCAGTTGGGGCGACCGGGCTCGTCCCCACCCGCAATATCGCTTACCGGTTAAAGAGTACTCATATAGTTTTCGTTTACGTCCCTTTTCTCCCAAAGACGGTACGCCACTGGCACTGAGCAAAATAAAATATAAATGATAATGGCGAATTTAGTGCAGGGGTATTAATGAAAAGGTATAAGCATGCCGGGGTAGCATTTTTGGCTGTGTATTTGGAATTTCTTGAACTTACTGGATTGAAAGCCGGGAGAAGGTCACATTTTTATCTATTGACAACCGGGTTTAATTACTATATGGTAATTTTCATTCCTTCACTAAATGGAGGTAATTTTTTTACATATTGTCTGCAGTTTTTTGTAGTGCAGAGCTATTTAATTGACACCATTAAGATGCCAAAGGCTTGATAATACCTAAGGGCGGAAGCATATGCAGAAGATGCGGATCTGATTTGAAAAACCCGGCAGTGGATAAGACAAACGTTTAAAAACTATTGAAGGAAACAATAAATGGAGGTATCAATTATGAAGAAAAGCAAGGTGTTATTGACTTTTTTAGTTATCATCTTTACCATGATTTATTTTTTTGTTCTTCCCGGGTTGGCGGCGGGTGTGAATAGTACCGCCGGGAAAACGCTTCATAGGGTACCGGAAGTAAATTCAAAGGTAAAAATCGATGGTGTTCTTACTGAAAAGGTATGGCAGGAAGCCCTGCTGCTGGAGTTGAAATACGAGGTAGAGCCCGGGGAAAATATCTCTCCGCCGGTAAGAACCGAAGTACTTTTGGCTTACGGTTCAGGGAATCTATATGTGGCTTTCCGGGCTTTTGATCCCAATCCAGCGGAGATCAGGTCCCACATAACCGACAGGGACCATATTGCTGAAGACGATCATGTGGGAATTGTTCTTGATACATTTAACGATTCACGGCGCAGTTTTAATTTTTACAGCAATCCCCATGGTGTCCAGGCCGACAGACTTACCTCAGGATTACAAAGCGGGGGTGCTCAATGGGATGCCATCTGGAATTCCGCCGGCCGTATGAATGCGGATGGCTATACCGTTGAGATGGCCATTCCTTTTAGTTCCCTGAGATTCCAACGTAAGAAAAGTGACCAGGTCTGGCGCATCGATGCTGTGCGCAGTTATCCCCGAAACGTCTTGCACCTGTTGGGGCTTTTTCCCCGTGACCGTAATAATAACTGCTACATGTGCCAGGCTGATCAATTAATTGGCTTTGGGGGGGCCAAACCCGGTAAAAACATCGAACTGGATCCCACTCTTTCCTCATTGATAACCCAGGAACGGGAGAGTTTCCCGGACGGCAGGTTAGTACAGAAGACCGGTAAGGTAGACCCGGGTTTGACTGCCCGCTGGAGCTTCAGCCCAAATTTGACGTTGAGTGCCGCGGTTAATCCTGATTTTTCCCAGGTAGAAGCCGATGCCGCCCAATTAGATATAAACACCCAGTTTACTCTTTATTACCCGGAAAAACGTCCCTTTTTCCTGGAAGATGCCAACATATTCGGTTCATTGTTTCCAATTATTTATACCCGGACACTGGTGGACCCCAATTGGGGAATCAAATTAACCGGAAAGGAGGGAGGCAATGCCATCGGCTTTTTTTCCGTCCAGGACAACCAGACCTTTCTCATTTTTCCCTGGAGCCAGGTCTCAACAACCACTTCGCTAAATATGACAAATCTTTCCACGACAGTTCGCTATCGGCGGGATGTTGGGAAAGCCTCAACCCTGGGATTCCTGGTAACAGACCGGGAAGGCGAGGATTATTACAACCGGGTTGCCGGGGTCGATGGATTTTTTAAGCTGACCAGTAAAGACCAGGTCATGTTTCAATTTTTGGGGTCCTGGTCTCATTACCCGGGAGACGTGGCAGGGGAATATGGACAACCACTGGAGAATATAAAGGGTAATGCTTTCGGGTTTTCCTACAGCCACGACACCCAAAACTACGGGGGGTTTTTGATTTACCATAATATATCCCCTGATTTCCGATCAGACCTGGGGTGCATGTATCAGGTGGATTACAAACTTATATATGGGGGTGTGAGATACACCTTCCGCCGCAACCCGGGACACTGGTACACCAAACTCAACACGGCCGCTTCATATCTATATGAGAAGGATCACGATGATCATAACCTGCTCAACAGGGCATTTGCCCTGCAGTTCGACTATGAAGGTCCTTTGCAGTCGGTCTTAAACCTTACCCTGAACATTGGTAAGAGGGGTTTTATGGGGCAGGAGTTCAATGAAAATTACCTGGCTTTTAATGTGGGCATTCGTCCATCAGGTTCTTTTTCTATGGGAATCAACGGGATGGTGGGTGACCGCATCGATTACACCAATGCACAGGCCGGGAAGTGTGTGAGCATTAATCCCATCCTGCAATATAAAATGGGGCGGCACCTTGTCGTGAGTGTCAACCATATCTTTGAAAAACTCAATGTAAAGGCCGCTCATTTATATACCGCTAACCTTAGTAATCTGAGGGTGATTTACCAGTTCAACCGCCGGGCTTTCCTGCGGGCCATCCTCCAATATGCCGATTACAAATACAATCCTTCACTCTACTCCTTTCCCATTGACCCCCGATTCAAACATTTATTTTCCCAGATCCTTTTCTCTTACAAAGTGAACCCCCAGACCGTACTTTTCCTGGGATATTCCGATGACTATTACGGTTACATGGATATTCCCTTGAATCAAAATAATCGCACCTTTTTCCTGAAAATCGGCTATGCCCTGGTACTATAGATCAATTGACGATTTCACATAATGCAAAAATTAGATAAACAGGATATCCAGGGGATACTTGCATTAACACCCATGCAAGAGGGGATGCTTTATCATTACCTGGAAAATCCCGGGAGTCCATACTATTTTGAACAATTAAGCCTGGAGATCGAGGGTGAAATTTGTCTTCACCTGTTTGAAAAGGCCTGGGATGTGGTGATAAAAACCAATGAAATGCTGCGAACCGTTTTTCGTTGGGAGAAGATGGAACATCCGGTGCAAATTATCCTGGATCACTATAAACTCAAACCCGCTTATTATGATTTTTCCGGGGAGACGGCCAGTGAAAAGAAAAAACAGGTGCAAGAGATTAAGGATAATGACAGGAAAACCCCATTTGATTTGCGCCAGGTTCCTTTCAGGCTCACCTTATGTAAAATGGGGGCAGGTAAATATGAGATGATGATCAGTAATTATCACATCTTATATGATGGCTGGAGTAACGGGATCATATTGAAAGAATTCTTTGAAGCATATAAAGCATTAAGTGGTAATGTTAAAGAACCGGCTGGTCTGCTGGGGCGTCCCCCTAAAACCGGGTTTAAAGAATTTGTCAAATGGATGCAAAACCAGGATAGAAATAAACAGCAGTGCTTTTGGGGTGAATACTTAGCCGGCCTTGAAACCACGACGGAGCTGCCCATAAAAAAAAGAGCGGAGGAGACAACGGGGGTAGAAGCAGAAGGTTACTCGATTATTTTGGAAGAGGATCTACGGGGTAAGTTAGAGGTTTTTGCCAGGAATAAACGGGTCACATTGGCCGCGGTTTTCTACACCGCCTGGGGGATATTGCTGCAAAAATACTGCGACAGCGGGGATGTGGTTTTCGGAACCACCGTGTCCGGCAGGTCTGCGGGGATAAAAGGAATAGAAGATATGGTGGGGTTGTTTATCAACACCCTTCCGCTGCGGGTTCGATCGGGGCCCGGTGTTAAAATAACCGATGTATTAACCGGGATAGAAAACTTGTTGCAGGAACGCGAAGAATTCGAGAATACACCGTTGGTGGATATCCGGGATTACAGTGCTTTGCCCGGCAGCGGCTCGTTGTTCGATACCATGGTGGCCATTGAGAATTACCCGCTGGGCAGCCGTTTAATCCCGCAAGGGAGCTTATTATCCGTTCATTCGTATTCCATAAGCGAAATGACCCATTATGATTTAACCGTGGGCATTATACCCTTTAATGACATCGAGATTAAATTTTCCTTCAGGCGGGAATTGTTTGAGAAAGAAACCATTGAAAATTTGTCCTGTCATTTTAAAGGAATCTTAGGAAATATTATAGGAAACCCGGGAGCGGAGTTATCACGATTAGAGATAATAACCAGCGAAGAGAAGAAGCGGGTATTATATGAGTTTAACGATACGGCGGCGGAATACCCCAAAGGAAATAGTCTTCATGGGCTATTTGCCCAACAGGTTGAAAGAACCCCGGATAACATTGCCGTTATTGGCAAAGCGCAAAGTGCAGAGCACAAAGCGCCATGCACCATGCGCCATGCGCTCACTTACCGTGAATTAAATGAAAAATCTGCCGGATTGGCATCTACATTAATAGAAAAAGGCGTCAAACCGGACACCATCGTAGGCATCATGATAGAGCGGTCCATTGAAATGATAGTAGGAATATTAGGCATATTAAAAGCTGGCGGCGCCTATTTACCTATCGATCCCAATTATCCGCAGGAACGCATCGATTATATGTTAACCGACAGCAATGCGAGGATTTTGGTGAGTGAGGTGAGTGAGGTGAGTAAGGTAAGTGAGGGAACTGAGATAGTTAGTCTGAGCGAGTTGAGTGAAGAATTCCCTACTCACCTTACTCACCTTACTCACCCTACTCAACTATGCTATGTCATCTATACCTCCGGTTCTACCGGGAAACCTAAAGGTGTGTTGGTGAGGCATGACGGTGTTACCAACACCATATATTGGCGGAAGAATGAATATCGCCTGGAGAAAAACGACAATGTTTTACAGTTGTTTTCTTTTGCTTTTGACGGGTTTGTCACCAGTTTTTTTACACCCATCATCTCGGGTTCCTGTGTGGTATTTTTACCGGATAAGGAATCAAGCGATATATTTGCCGTAAAAAAAGCAATTGTTTCTATTGGAATCACTCATTTTATCAGTGTCCCGTCGGTTTATGGTTCGCTGCTGGAATTGTGTTCACCTGGTGATTTGCCGACTTTACGAATAATAACATTGGCGGGAGAGGCGGTGGACCCGGTGTTGTTGGAAAAGAGCCGGCAGTTGAATCCCCGGTTGAAAGTAATGATCGAATATGGCCCCACAGAAAGTACGGTGGTGGCAACCATATATAGGGATGCCCGACCGGGACCTGGTGTATTAATCGGGAAACCGGTGGCAAATACAAAAATATATATTTTGGACCGAAATGGACATTTATCACCTATTGGGGTAAGCGGTGAAATAAATATCCTGGGAATAGGAACAGCCAGGGGTTATTTAAATAACCCGGGATTAACCGCTGAGAAGTTCATTTTAGCTCATAGCTCATGGCTCATAGCTGATAGGAGGGAGAAGAAAGATGGCAGTTCCAGAGAGCTCCCTATGAGCTATCAGCTATCAGCTATGAGCTGTCTTTACAAAACCGGTGATTTGGGTCGCTGGCTCCCGGACGGCAATATCGAATTCCTGGGGCGAATGGATCACCAGGTCAAAATCCGGGGATTCCGGGTTGAATTGGGGGAAATCGAAAGCCGATTGGTGGGTCATGAAGGCGTAAAACACGCTGTGGTGATAGTAAAGAAGGATGAAAGCGGGGACGCTTTTCTTTGTGCTTACGTGGTACCTTTCCGGGGTAAACCCGTTGAAATTCCCGGTTTGAGGGATTATTTACGGCAAAAACTGCCTGGCTATATGGTCCCGGCCCATTTTGTAATGCTGGAAGCAATGCCCGTGACCCCTTCTGGTAAGATTGACCGGAAATCGTTACCCGGGCCGGGGAAAATTCCGGCCAAAGGACTCACGGCACCGCAGGATGACCTGGAAAGGCAGTTGGTTGAGATATGGTCGGGGGTATTGGGGGTAGATAAACATATGCTGGGAATCGATTCGAATTTTTTCGATTCCGGTGGGCATTCGTTAAAGGCAGCACGTTTGCTGTCCAGGATACACAAAACGCTCAATGTGCGGGTCCCGCTGGCCCAAATGTTCAAAAACCCCTGTATCAGGGGGATGGCCTCTTATATCCGGACATGTTCGCAAGCCGGGGCCAATGTCATCGAAAAAACAGAGGAGAAAGAATATTACCCGTTATCTCCAGCGCAGAAGCGATTGTATATCCTGTATCAAATGGACCCGGGAAGTACCGGTTATAATGTACCCTACTTTGCCCTGATGGAAGGTGATGTGAAACGATCGACATGGGAAGATACGATAAAAAAGCTAATTGCCAGGCATGAAAGCTTAAGAACCTCATTTATCGTTGTGGGCAGTGAAGCGGTACAACAGGTACATGATGAGGCGGTATTCGATATCGAGTATTATGATTTAGCCCCGGAAGCGGCTGGCGGCCGCAGTCTAAAGGCAGGGGAGCCGGAGGAGAGAAAAAAAATTCAAAATTCTTTTACCCGTCCCTTTGATTTATCCTGTGCCCCTTTGCTGCGGCTGGGTCTGGCCCGGTTGGAAAAGGCAAAATACTTGTTCATGCTGGATATGCACCATATTATATCGGATTTATTTTCGCACCTGGTATTTATAAAAGATTTTATAAACCTGTATGGGGGTAACACACCGGCGCCTTCCTTCCTGCAATACAAGGATTTTTGCCGGTGGCAAAGCTGTGAAGCACAGCAAAAGGAAATGAAGAAGCAGGAGGCCTATTGGTTGAATATATTCAATGGTTCATCCCCCCAATTGAATATGCCCATCGATTATCCCAGGTCCCGGGTCTATCGTTTTGAAGGCAAACGAAGGGAATTTAAGCTGGATGAATCACTGGCCCACAGGGTGCGGGACTTTGTGGAGGATTCGGGGATCACCTTGAATATTCTTTTTTTAGCTGTTTACAATCTCCTGTTGTCGAAGTATACGCAGCAGGATGATATCGTGGTGGGTACCCCGATATTTGGCCGGAGGCACAATGATTTGTACGGGATTATCGGGTTCTTTTCCAATATGCTTCCGATAAAAACACGCATTTCCGCAGATCAACATTTTACCCATCTCATGGAGGCAATTAAAGACAATTATTTTAATGCCTATGAAAACCAGGATTACCCGTTTGATGAGCTGGTCTGGAAGTTGGGAAGCGAACGGGACCCCGGCCGGCTTTCGTTGGTAGAAACAGTCCTGGTGGTGGTGCCCCGGGAATTCGAAGAAATCCAACGCCAGGCAATCCGGGACCTGGGAAAAATGGGGATAAAATTGACCCCCTGTACCTTTGATCTGGAGGTATCCCATTTTGATTTAATGGTCCATGCCACTGAGTGCAGTAACGGGATAGATGCTTTTATCGAGTACAGGACGGTATTGTTTAAACCATCCACGATCGAGGGGATGGCTAAACATTTCATAGAAGTCCTGGAACAGGTGCTGGAAGATAAAGGACGCCGGCTGAAGGAAATTACGATTACCCCTTTTACGCTTACCGCTAAAGCCAACCTGCTCCAGGATGAACAAGGGGATTGGGAGTTGGAATAAGACAGCCGCGAAGATACACGAAGAAGCACAAAGAAAAAAAATAAAATAATGAAGGAGTTGAAAATGGTACGGGGTAATGATCCGTTTAAAAATGAGAGGGTACTCCTGAGTTTGATGCCTTTCTGGGACCCGCAGATCCCACCTCTTGGGTTGGCTTGCTTAAAGAGCTATTTGCAAAAAGACGGTTGTCATGTAAAAACCGTGGACACCAATTTAGAGATGCAATTCAGGGAATGTTACGACCGGTATTTCCACATACTGGATCAAACCGTTCCACCTGGTAAAAAAGGAAACCTGTATAACATTGGCAACCAGGTTTTTCGCAATCATTTGATGGCCCAATTGAATTATACGAATAAAGAAAAATACATTGAATTAGTGAAAATCCTTGTTTACAAAACTTTTTACACTGATATTGATGAAGGCAGGGTCCAGGAGATGAACCAGGTGCTTGATGATTTTTATTCCCGTTTTAAAGCGTATTTCCTAGATTTGCTGGATAGGGAAAAGCCTACGGTATTGGGTTTATCGGTCTACGGCGATACACTCCCGGCATCGCTGGCGGCGTTCAAATGGGCTAAAGAGAAGGATCCTTCGATTAAAACCGTGATGGGAGGTGGTATTTTTGCAGACCAGGCAGCCCCGGGTTCAACCAACCTGGAGGACCTGGTGGAGTATACAACGGATTTTATTGATATTTTTATTATCGGCGAAGGAGAAGAGTTGTTTTTACGGTTTTTACGGGGTGAGTTGGATGAAACGCAGCGGGTTTTCGGTTTAAAAGACAGCGGGGGCAGGTACGTGGATATTTCCTCGCTTCAGGTTCCTGATTTTTTTGATTTTGATCTGGGGTATTATCCACACCTGGCTTTTTATGGTGCGCGCAGTTGCCCGTACCAGTGCAAGTTTTGCTCCGAAACCATTAATTGGGGAAAATATCGAAAAAAAGCAGTAGACCAGACCGTAAAAGGGTTTATCGAGCTGTATAAGCGGCATTCGTGCCAATTGTTTTTGATGACGGACTCCACGTTGAATCCCACCATCACACCGCTTTCTAAAGCCATGATCGAGTCAGGGGCAGCGATTTATTGGGATGGTTTTTTACGGGCGGACAGGCATGTGTGCAATATGGATAACACGTTGTTGTGGCGCCGCGGCGGTTTTTACCGGGCCAAATTGGGTCTTGAAAGCGGTTCCCAGGATGTGTTGGACCTGATGAACAAGCAGATCACAGTGCAGCAAGCGGAAAAAGCCCTGGCTGCACTGGCATATGCGGGAATTAAAACCACCACTTTCTGGTTGTTCGGGTTCCCGGGTGAAACAGAGGAAAATTTCCAGGAGACCCTGGAATTCGTGGAAAAGTGCAAAGATAACATTTATGAAGCCGATTGTAATGCATTTAATTATTACCTGACAGGCCAGGTAAACTCCGGGGAGTGGTTGAAGAACAACAAGGGTGTACTTTTGTACCCGGCATGGGCAAAAGATATGCTGATTTCCCAGACCTGGATACTGGAAGGGGAGCCTTCGCGTGAGGAGTCTTACCAGCGCGTATGCCGGTTTTTGAAGCATTGTGAGGAATTGGGCATTCCCAATCCTTATTCCCTGGAACAGATATGTCGTGCTGATGGGCGATGGAAAAAACTCCATAAAAATGCCGTTCCCTCACTGGTAGACCTTAAAAATAAAGACAATTATATTAATGAAAGCCAAAACATTAAAAAATTATCCTTTGCCGTAAATACCATGCCCGAAGAAGGGGAGGAATGGTTGTGAGTCACATATAAGGAGGATTCGATGAGGGTACATGATGATCAATATCCTGCAAAAGAGGAGTATGACGAAACAGTTCAATATGGAAAAGAACGCGATTTCTGGGTAGAGAAATTTTCCGGGGACTTAACCAGGACGCATTTTCCTTACGATTATAAACCAACGCGGGAGCAAGAACGCAAATTGAGTACGTTTCCCTTTCGATTGGATGAGGACATTTCATCGCGTCTGTTCGACCTGTCTGGTGGTTATGACACGCGGCTCCATATTATTCTTTTATGTGGTGTGCTGGCGCTGCTCCACCGGTATACGGGCAGCACCGATATCGTGGTGGGGGTTCCGATTTACCAGCAGGAAATGGAAGGAGATTTTATCAATACCGTGCTGGCACTTCGGAACCAGATAAGCGAGTCCCTGAGTGTAAAGGCCTTGCTCATGTCCGTAAGGCAAAACCTGCGCGAGGCAGTAGAGCATCAAAATTATCCGATACGGGCCTTGTTGTATCAATTAGACCTTCCCTACAGCGAGGGCATGTTTCCCCTTTTCGATGTGGCGGTATTGCTGGAAAACATCCATAAAAAAGAATATATTGAACACATCGGACATAACATGACCTTTTCTTTTTTAAAGAAGGAGCGGTGCATTGAAGGGGGATTGGAATACCATGCCCTGTTGTACAAACCGGGCACGATCAGACAGATTACCGGGCATTTTATGGGCCTGCTTCGGGCATTATCGACGAACCTCGATGTGCCTGTCTGCGGCATGGATATGCTTTCGGAAGAGGAGAAGAGCCGTTTGCTGGTGGATTTCAACAATACGCGGACAGACTATCCGGATCATAAAACCATGGATGAGTTATTCAGGGAAGAAGCAGCGCGAGCGCCGGGTAAAATTGCAATGGTATATGAAAACCATGCCTTATCTTACGGGGAATTGGCAAAACTCAGCCGGGGATTGGCCGCCCAATTATCAGGCAAAGGGGTAAAAGAAGAAACGCCGGTGGGAATCATGGCCGACCGGTCGCTGGAGGCTGTCATCGGCGTGTTGGCCATCCTGGAAGCAGGGGGATGCTATGTACCCATTGATTTCGATTACCCGGATCAGCGGAAGCAATATATCATTAATGACTGCAATATTAAATTATTATTAACCGGTTACGAAATAGAAGAGGATTATCATACCGAGGTTATTTCCCTGGAAGTGCGGCCGACAGCCGGTACTTCTTCATTTAGCGGTGTACATGGGTTTAACGGGCTGGCTTACATCATGTACACCTCCGGTTCGACCGGCCGGCCCCGGGGGGTGATGGTGCGTCACCGGAATGTGGTGCGGCTGGTAAAAAATACAAATTTTATCACGTTTAAAGAGGGAGACCGAATGATACAAACCGGGCCCCTGGAATTCGATGCCTCCACCTTTGAGATCTGGGGGGCGTTATTGAACGGGCTGCAGTTGTATCTTGAAAGTAAAGACAAACTCCTGTCTCCGGGTTATTTAAAGGTTTGTATACGGAAATACGGCATAACAACGATGTGGTTGACTTCGCCGTTGTTTAACCAGCTTTGCGATATGGATGCCGGGATGTTTGCGGGTTTATCGAACCTATTGGTGGGGGGTGACGTGCTGTCGCCGGTTCATATAAACCGCGTCCGGCATAGGTTTACCGGTTTGAACATTATTAATGGATATGGGCCGACAGAAAATACCACTTTTTCTACGACTTTATTGATTGATAAAGAATATCAAGAAAATATCCCCATTGGAAAGCCTATTGCTAATTCCACTATATATATCATAGACAAGCAGTATCGTTTATGTCCGGTGGGTGTGTTTGGTGAGATTTACCTGGGAGGAGATGGGATGGCCCGGGGGTATTTGAATCGACCGGAATTAACCAATGAAAAGTTTGACCATGATTTATGGGATTACCAGGATTACCGTGATGAAAATCAAAAGTTTTTGCGGGGGGGTCCAGGGGGGGCAGTTTTTTCAAAAAGCGCCCCCCCTGGCCGCCGGAGGCAAAAAATATACAAAACCGGCGACCTGGGCCGTTGGTTGGCGGACGGCAATATCGAGTTCCTGGGCAGGATGGATCAGCAGGTGAAGATCAGGGGATACCGGGTGGAGCCCGGTGAAATTGAGAATTGCCTCAAGGGGCTGGATTTTATCGATGAGGCCCTGGTGGTTGCGCGGGCGTTTAGGGATGTGGAGATACAGCTTTGTGCCTATGTGGTATCGGGTCAGGCGCTTGATTTTGGAGAATTAAAGAAGCGTCTGGCATGTGAATTGCCGGATTACATGGTGCCGGCATTTTTTGTTCAATTGGAGAAATTCCCCCTGACCCCTAACAAAAAGGTAAACATGTCTGCTTTGCCGGAGCCTGAATTGGAGGCGGGTGCCCGCTATATCGCGGCCAGGAATGAAGTGGAAAAGAAGTTGGTGGGGGTATGGTCTGAGGTACTTGGTGTGGATTGTGGGGTGATTGGGATTGATACTGATTTCTTCGAATTGGGTGGTCATTCGTTAAAGGCCACGATTTTGATGACCAAAATTCTCAAGGAATTCAATGTAAATGTGCCGTTGGCCGAGATTTTCAGAACCCCCACTATCAGGGAGTTGGCCGAATATATAATCGGTGCGGTGAAGCATGAATATGCCCCCATCGATGTGGTAGAAAAAAAGGAATATTATGTTTTATCATCTGCCCAGGAGCGATTATATATCCTCCAGCAGATGGAAAGCGAGGGTGCATCCATCGGCTACAATGTTCCGTTATTGTTGTTAATGGAAGGGGATTTACAGGTGCAGCGATTGGAAGAAGTTTTCAGGAAGTTGATTCGGCTTCATGAAAGTTTACGGACATCTTTTCATATGGTAGACAACCGGCCGATGCAGCGTGTCCATGATGAAGTGGAATTTTCCATTGAATATTATGATTTAGCCCTGGAGCCCGGGGAGGAGGATTCGGAAGAGAGCAATCGGCAAATGTCGGCTGTGTACGGTCAACTTCCTATTATTTCTGCCTTTGTTCGCCCTTTTGACCTGGCAGCGGTCCCCCTGCTCCGCGCAGGGGTGGTCAGACTGGAAGATTGCAAACACCTTTTAGTCGTGGATATGCATCATATTATCACGGATGGAACCTCGATGGGGGTATTGGTCAGGGATTTTATGTCCGTTTACGGCGGCAAGGAGTTACAGCGGGTCAATATTACGTATAAAGATTTTTCAGAGTGGCAGAATAGTCAAAAAGTAAAGGAAGCGATCAAACGGCAGGAAGAATATTGGCTCGAGGAATTTGCCGGTGAAATCCCGGTACTGAATTTGCCTATTGACTTTCCCCGGCCGTTAATACAGGGTTTTGAAGGCAATATACTGCGATTTAAAATGGGCGTGCATGAGATAGAACAGTTGAAGGCTTTAACGCTTGATCGGGATTCAACCCTATTTATGACGTTATTGGCTTCGTTGAATGTACTATTGTGGAAATTGAGCGGCCAGGAAGAGATTGCATTGGGTTCGCCCATCGCAGCCAGGAGACATCCCGCGTTAGAAGAAATAATCGGCATGTTTGTCAATACCCTGGTTTTTAAGAATTATCCCATGGGAGAAAAAACCTTCCTGGAATTTCTAAAAGAAGTAAAAGACAAAACGTTAGCCGCCTTTGAAAACCAGGAATACCCTTTCGAAGAACTGGTAAATAAACTGCTCCCGGGCCGGGATACCGGCAGGAATCCGTTATTTGACGTCATGTTTGCCATGGAAAATATGGAAATAGCGGAACTTGAGCTGCCGGGATTGAAGATGACCGGCATTGATAGCGGCTATACCACAGCGAAATTCGATTTGACACTTTACTGCGAAGAATCATCAGGGGATGATCTGCTTTTTATCCTTGAATACAGTACCAGGCTCTTCAAGGAAGAAACAATAAGGCGGTTCATCCAATATTTCAAGGAAATCCTATCCGTGTTTATCACTGATCCGCATAAAAAGTTGAGCGAAATCGACATTCTTTCGGATGAAGAGAAGCACCGAATTCTATATGAATTTAATAATACAAGTTTAGAATACCCCGGCAGTAAGACAATTCATCAATTATTCGAGGAACAGGTGGAACGACGGCCAAACCAGGTGGCCCTGGTGGGCGGAAATATTTCAATCACTTACCGGGAATTGAATAATCAGTCCAATCGGTTGGCCCATATTTTAACAGGAAAAGGTGTGAAACCCGACACCATTGTGGGGATTATGGTAGAGCGGTCCATCGAAATGATAATAGGAATATTGGGGATATTAAAAGCGGGAGGAGCCTATTTACCTATCGATCCCGATTATCCGCAGGAACGCATCGATTACATGTTAACCGACAGCAATGCGAGGATTTTGGTGAGTGAGGTGAGTGAGGTGAGTAAGGTAAGTGAGGGAACTGAGATAGTTAGTCTGAGCGAGTTGAGTGAAGAATTNNGTGAAGAATTCCCTACTCACCTTACTCACCTTACTCACCCTACTCAACTATGCTATATCATCTACACCTCCGGTTCAACGGGCATGCCCAAAGGGGTTCCTATAACTCATGCCAATTTCTCTCCGTTAATCCATTGGGGGTATGATCATCTGGGAATCGGTCCCGGTGACCGTGCGCTTCAGAATCTTTCTTATTATTTTGATTGGTCAGTATGGGAAATCTTTATTACCCTGACCACGGGGGCGGGTCTTTACATGGTTTCACGGGAAGTGATCATGAAGCCGGAATTATGTGTTGAATTTATCCGCAGGCATGTGCTTACGGTTCTTCATATTACGCCGACCCATTACAGTTACCTCGTGAACACGGTAATGCCGCTGGAAACGCTGCGTTATTTGTTCATAGGAGCGGAAAAATTGACCTATGACCTGGTTAAACGCAGTATCGAATTGACTGATCCGGCATGCCGGCTCTTTAACATGTACGGGCCTACAGAAGCTACAATTATTTCGGCTGTATTGGAGATCGACCGAACCCGGCTGGATGAATATAATGAATTAACCAGCATCCCTATTGGCCGGCCATCGGGCAATCTTTTCCTGTGGGTATTGGATAAATATTTAAATTTGTGTCCGGTGAGGACTGCTGGAGAGTTGTATATCGGCGGCGATGGTGTGGCCCACGGCTATTTAAACAACCCGGAATTAACCGCTGAGAAATTTATTTTAGTTAATAGCTCATGGCTCATAGCTGATAGGAGGGAAAAGAAAGCAAGCAGTTCCGGGGCGCTCCCTATGAGCTATGAGCTATCAGCTATGAGCTGCTTCTACAAAACCGGTGACCTGGCCCGCTGGCTGCTGGACGGCAATATCGAATTTCTTGGCAGGATGGATCACCAGGTAAAGGTAAGGGGGTTCAGGATTGAATTGGGGGAAATTGAAAATCGATTGTTAACTCACGAAAAAATTAAAGAAGCAATCGTAATCGCCAGGGAAGCTAATAACGATAAGTATCTTTGCGCTTACATGGTTGCAAAACCAGGGGAAACAAACCCAATCGATCAATCCGGGTTAAGAGAGTATTTATCCAACCGCCTACCGGATTACATGGTGCCTGCCTATTTTGTCCAACTGGATAACATCCCCCTGACCCCCAATGGAAAAGTAGATCTTAACGCATTACCCGAACCGGAAAAAAAAGCAGGGAAAAATTATATTGCCCCGCGAAATGAAATAGAAAAAAAATTGGCAGACCTATGGTCTGAAATCCTGGACGTGGAAAAAGAAAAAATCAGTATGAATGACAATTTTTTCCACCTGGGCGGGCATTCATTAAACGCTACCGTGTTGGTATCACGGATACACAAAGAATTAAATATAAACGTTCCCCTTACCGGGATATTTAAAACCCCATCCATTCATGGACTGGCCGCATATATCGAAAGAACGGCCATGAGTAAACCTATAGCGGTGGAACCGGTTGAAAAAAAGGAATTTTATCCTTTATCCTCCGCCCAGAGACGCCTGTATATTCTCCAGCAGATCGATGCAGAAAAGGGAATCGCGTACAACATGCCTTCGGTATGGCAGTTGGAGGGGGAGGTCGATGGGGAAAGAATCGAAGCGGTTTTCCAGCAATTGATCCGCCGGCGCGAGAGCTTGAGAACTTTCTTCACGGTGATCAATGATGAACCGGTACAAAGGATAAATGAAGAAAATTCGAAATTCGAAATTCGAAATTCGAAACAAATTCCAAATTCAAATGTTCAAAATCCAAAACAAGGGCTGATACCGGACCTTCGTCACTTTATCCGGCCCTTTGATTTGTCTGAGGCCCCCTTGCTGCGGGTAGAATTGCACAAAGTCGGCGAGACGAATTATATCTTGTTCATGGATATGCACCACATCATCTCGGATGTTCTTTCCATGGACATATTTATCCGGGATTTTACCGGTTTGTACACGGGGAAGCGGCTGCCCGCCTTAAAAATCCACTATAAAGACTATACCCAATGGCTGGGCCGGGAGGCGGAAAAGGGGCGCATTAAACAGCAGGAAGCTTACTGGTTAAAACAGTTTGAAGACGAAGTGCCGATTCTGCATTTACCCATTGATTTTTCCCGGCCGTTGTTACAGGACTTTGAAGGCCGGACCCTGCACTTCGTGCTGGACGATGAAGATAACCTGGCTTTAAAACGATTGGCACACAAGGAAGGAATCACATTATTTATGACATTGCTCGCTTTCTTTTCCACGTTTTTAGCGAAAATAACCGGCCAGGAGGACCTGATTATCGGCACCCCGATTGTTTGCCGCAATCATGCAGACCAGGAACATATGATCGGGTTGTTTATGAATTTTCTGGCGCTGCGAATTTTTCCTGCCCCGGGAAAAACGTTTATGCAGGTTTTAACAGAGGGAAAAGAACAATCCACCCGGGCCTTTGAAAACAGCGATTATCCTTTTGAAGAGCTGGTGAAACAGGTGGAGGGCGACAGGGACGGCAGCCGCAATCCCATATTCGATGTGATGCTTACCATGCAGAATCCCCCCGAATCGGCCCTGGAAATACCCGGTTTGAAATTGAAACCCTGCGATTTTGAGAACCGGGTTTCGAAACTGGACCTTTCATTACAGTTTGCCGAAAGCGAAGCGAAAGTATTTTACCGGTTCGAGTACTGTACGAAACTTTTCCGGGCCGAAACCATGGAAGCCTTTGTAAGGTACTTTAAAACAATGGTATCGGCGATATTAAAAGAACCGGGACAGAAGTTGTCCGCCGTCGAAATACTCCCGGCAGTGGAAAAGAAGCATTTATTGATCGATTTGAATGAAACCGGCGCCGGGTATGCCGGGGATAAGATTATCCCTGTTTTATTCGAGGAGCAGGCGGCGCGCACCCCGGACAAAACAGCGGTGGGGTCCACCATCGAGTTGCAAAACATTTACGATCAATTGTTACCCGAAGATATCGAAATCGAAATATCGTATGAAGAATTAAACGAAAAGGCCAATCAACTGGCCCATCTTTTAAGGGAACAGGGGGTAGAACCGGACAGTGTTGTCGGACTCATGGTAGAGCATCCCCTGGAGAAGGTTGTCGGTATATGGGGGATATTAAAGTCGGGCGGTGCTTATTTACCCATTGATCCCACGTACCCGTGGACCGTTATCCGGGATATATTGGGGGACAGCCAGGTGCGTTGGCTTGTCTCGGAAACTGCGCTCCGGGACTGCCTGGCAGCCCCCGGTATACCGGGACATGGCAATGTCATATTTATCGATGAGATCGAGTTCCGTTACAGCCTTTCCAACCCGGTATGCATTACTTCTATGGACAATCTTGCCTATATCATCTATACCTCCGGGACTACGGGTAAGCCCAAAGGAACGGCTGTCGAACATAAGGGGATTGTTAATTATGCCCGGTGGCGCGTTGAATATTTCCGGTTCACGGAGGATGATACGGCGCTTCAGCCGCTTACCTATAGTTTCGATAGTTTTTGCGCCAATTTTTATTCCACGTTTCTAACTGGTGGGGAGCTGGTGATGGTCCCGGATAACCGGCGGCTTGATTTTGCTTATATTGCCGGACTGATCCGGGAATACAGTGTCACTAATGTATGTTTTGCCCCGGGTCTTTACAACACGCTGCTGGAAACGGCGGGCGAGGGGGATTTAGATAGTATGAGGCTGGTGGTATTGGCCGGTGAGGCCAGTGGTCCGGCCCTTTTGCGTAAAAGCCGGGAAAAAGTGCCCCATGTGCGAATTGCCAACGAATACGGCCCTACCGAGGGCACGGTGGCGGCCACGGCCCACCCGGAAATCGCGGAAACCGCTGTGAATATTATCGGGAACCCCATTGCCAATGCAAAAATATATATCCTGGACGATTCGTTTCAACCGGTGTTTCCCGGTGCGGCCGGCGAAGTCTGCATTGCCGGCGACGGAGTTGCCAGGGGCTATTTAAACTGCCCTGAGTTAACTAATAAAAAGTTTTTGGAGGGGGTCCAGGGGGAACCTTTTTTCAAAAAGGTTCCCCCTGGCCGCCGGAGGCAAAACATCTACCGAACCGGTGATCTGGCGCGTTGGCTGCCGGGCGGCAGCATCGAGTTCCTGGGTAGAAAGGACCTCCAGGTAAAAGTCAGGGGCCACCGCATTGAGTTGGAACAGGTGGAAGTCCTGCTCACCGGGCACGAAAAAATAAAAGAAGCGCTGGTGGTTACCCGGGGTGCGGCAGAAAACAAATACATCTGCGCTTATATTGTTCCCGGGGAGGCGCAGGAATTCCCTACCGCGGAAATAAAAAATTACATCCAGGGGCGGCTGCCCTATTATATGGTGCCCTCGCGAATTATCCGGCTCGAGGCGTTCCCCCTGACCCCTAATGGGAAAATTGACCACAAAGCCCTGCCGGACCCGGATTTTACCGCGGACGAGGAATATACGGCCCCGCGGGGTCCACTGGAAGAAGCGCTGGTGCAATTATGGGCGGAAGTTTTAGATATCGGCCCGGAGCGCATCGGTATCGACAGCAGTTTTTTCGACCTGGGTGGGCATTCGCTGCGCGCCACCATGCTGGTATCGAGAATAGAAAAAGAAATGGATGTAAAAATCCCGCTGGGCCGGTTTTTTAATACTCCCACCATACGGGAGCTTTCCGCTCTTATGGATACGGCGCCGCAGGAAAGCGGTGAGACCGGGGCCGCCGTGTTTGCGCGGGGCACGTTTGCACCCATCCGGCCCGTGGAGAAAAAGGAGTATTATCCTGTTTCCTCTCAACAGAAACGGTTGTATACCCTGCGGCAGTTCACCGGCGAAGGCACTGCCTACAATGTATTAAGTGTCCATTGGTTAAAAGGAAACGTCGATGTGCAGCGGATTGGTTCGGCTTTTCAACGGCTGATGGAAAAGCATGAAGCGTTCCGTACTGGTTTCCGGGTGCTGGAAGGGGAGCCGGTACAGGAAATTCAGGACCGGGTGGATTTGAAACCGGTGTATGAAGAGTTACAGGACCGGGAAACGGCTGCGGAGTACGTAAAAAAATGCAAAAGAGAATTCGATCTTAGCCGTCCGCCCCTGTTACGGATAACCATTGTCAAGGTGGCCGGGAACGAGTACCTGATGCTGGTGGATATGCACCATATCGCAGCGGACGGGGCATCCACGGCCATACTGATCGATGAGCTGGCCAGGGCCTACGAAGGGGAAGAACTAACACCGCTGCGGGTTCAGTATAAAGATTATGGGGTATGGCAGCGGACACTGCCGGGTGAGCCGGGGTTCGCCAGGCAGGAGGAGTATTGGTTGAAGAGGTTCGCAGGGGAAATCCCGGTATTGAACCTGCCCACGGATTATCCCCGACCGCCGCTGCAAAGTTTTGAGGGTGCGCTGTGGTGTTCGCGGTTGAGCGATTCCGCCGCCGCCCGCTTGAAACAGGCTTGCAAGGAATATGATGTCACACTTTATATGATGCTGATGGCCTGTTACCAGGTGCTGCTGGCAAAGTACAGCGGGCAGGAAGACGTGATCGTAGGCAGCCCGGTGGCCGGCCGCGATCATGCCGATACCGAAGGTATCGTGGGTATGTTTGTCAACACCCTGGCCCTCCGGGGTCAACCGGCAAGAGAAAAAGAATTTCATTGTTTCCTGGCAGAGATAAAACAAATTGCACTGGATGCCTATGAGAACCAGGGTTACCCCTTTGAGGAACTCCTGGAAAAAGTGGAAGTCACACGGGATGTGAGCCGCAACCCCTTGTTCGATACCATGTTTGTTTTACAGGATATCGAGATGGAACCGTTGAAAATGGGTGATATAGAGATCACGCCCTATAAAGAAGAGCCTGATACAGCCAAATTTGATCTGACCTTTGCGGTTAGCGAGTCCCAACAAGAAATCATCTACGCGATCGAATATTGCACCCGGCTCTTCAAAGAAGAGACGGTCGCCAGGATCGGCATGCATTACGGGCGCATCCTGGAACAGGTCCTGAGAGAACCCGGCAAAAAGATTGCGGAAATAGAAATGGTAACGGAAGAAGAGAAAGAGCAATTATTGTATGATTTTAACGATACAGCGGTAGAATATCCGCGGGACAAAACCATCTCTCAATTATTTGCCGGACAAGTGGAGCGGACGCCTGACAGTATTGCCCTGGTGGGAGCCCACGAATTACACGAATTACACGAAGAAAAGGCAAAAAAATCGTGGGTACAACTTACCTACACCGAATTAAATAAGAAGGTGGATCAGGTGGCCCATTGGTTAAGAGAAAAAGGTGTTTTGCCTGATATCATTGTCGGGATTATGGTGGAACGATCCATCGAAATGATAATAGGAATATTGGGGATATTAAAAGCTGGCGGTGCCTATTTACCCATTGATCCCGATTATCCGCAGGAACGTATCGATTACATGTTAAAAGACAGCAATGCCAGGGTCTTATTGAAAAAATCCGAAATTCGAATATCGAAATTCGAAACAAACCCAAATGACCAAAATTCAAATGACCGAAACAAAGCAACTTCAGGCATTGTTTTGAATTTTGAACATTTGAATTTTGAATTCTTAATAGGCCGCCCCCGCCGGGGGCTTTTGGATTTCGAATTTCGTGCTTCGAATTTAAATTCTTCAAATCTTGCTTACGTCATCTACACCTCGGGTTCCACGGGCAAGCCCAGGGGGGTAATGGTGGAGCAATCCCCTGTAGTGAACCTGTTATTTGCATTGGATTCTCGATATCCCTTAACAAAAAGGGATACGTACCTGTTAAAGACCTCTTATGTTTTTGATGTATCGGTGACAGAGTTATTTGGTTGGTTTTTGGAGGGTGGGCGTTTGGCTGTGCTGGAATCGGGGGGCGAAAAGGACGCCGCGGCCATATTGGCAATGATTGCGCGTGAGGGTGTGACGCACATCAATTTTGTGCCTTCCATGTTTCATACGTTTGTAGAAACATTGGATTCCCGGGGGACCGCTGAATTACCCGGTTTGAAATATATTTTCCTGGCCGGTGAAGCGCTGCTGCCGGGTGTGGTAAACCAGTTCCGGCGTTTTTATACTTCCATTGTGGTAGAAAATATTTACGGACCGACGGAAGCTGCGGTTTATTCCAGTTGGTATTCGCTGGCTGATTGGCAGGATGGGGGGCCAATACCCATCGGCAAGGCGCTACCCAATGTGGAGCTTTTTATTATCGATAAGTGTAGGGGTTTACAGCCCATTGGCGTAGCGGGTGAATTATGTATATCCGGTGCCGGCCTGGCCCGCGGGTACTTGAATAACCCGGAATTGACTGATAAAAAGTTCATTTTAGCTCATAGCTCATGGCTCATAGCTGATAGGAGGGAGAAGAAAGATGGCAGTTCCAGAGAGCTCCCTATGAGCTATCAGCTATCAGCTATGAGCTGCCTTTACAAAACCGGGGACCTGGCGCGTTGGCTGCCGGATGGCAATATCGAATTTTTAGGCCGTATGGATCACCAGGTAAAAATAAGGGGATTCAGGATCGAATTGGGGGAAATTGAAAGCCGGTTGTTAACTCACGAAAAAATTAAAGAAGCAATCGTCACCGCCAGGGAGGATAATAACGATAAATTGCTGTGTGCTTACCTTGTTGCCGGTTTAAATGAGACAATTCCAATCGACTTCGCTGGATTACGGGAATATTTATCGCATTGCCTGCCGGATTACATGGTGCCTGCTTATTTTGTCCAACTGGATAGTATCCCCCTGACTCCCAATGGAAAAGTAGACCGAAACGCATTACCCGAACCGGGAATAAAAACAGGAAAGAACTATATTGCCCCGCGAAATGAAACAGAAAAGAAATTGGCAGAACTGTGGTCTGAAATCCTGGAGGTGGAAAAAGAAAAAATCAGTATGAATGACAATTTTTTCCATCTGGGCGGGCATTCATTAAAAGCTACCGTGTTGGTATCACGGATACACAAAGAATTAAATATAGACGTTCCCCTTACCGGTATATTTAAAACCCCCTCGATTCATGGCCTGGCCGCATATATAGAAAGAGCAGCCGGGAGTAAAGCTGTCCTGGTGAAACCGGTTGAAAAGAAAGAATATTACCCCTTATCCTCCGCGCAAAGACGGCTGTATATTCTCCAGCAGATGGATACAGAAAAGGGCATCGCCTACAACGTGCCTTCGGTATGGGAATTAGAAGGAGATCTTAATAGGGAGAAATTGGAATCGGTTTTCAATGGGTTGATCCAGCGGCATGAAAGTTTCAGAACCTTCTTCGCCGCGATAAATGATGAACCGGTCCAGATGGTGTATGAGGAGACTGTCATTGGTCATTGGTCATTGGTCATTGGTGAAGCCGGGAAAAGCGAAATTGAAGATATAATCAAGAATTTTATCCGGCCTTTTGATTTGTGGCGGGCGCCGCTGCTGCGAATGGGATTAATTAAAATCCACGGGCAAAAGCATATCCTGATGATGGATATGCATCATATCATTTCTGATGGTCTATCCATGGGAATATTTGTAAAAGAATTTATGGAACTGTATGCCGGCATGAATTTACCCGGGTTAATACTCCAATATAAAGATTACAGTGAATGGAACAACCGGCAGATAGGCAGAGAATTTATAAAGGAACAGGAAAGCTATTGGTTAAAACAATTTGCAGGAGACGTACCGGTATTGGACCTGCCCACGGATTATCCCCGGCCATCGGTCCAGGATTTTACCGGCGCAGCCATCCATTTTGAGATAAACAAAGAAGAAACCGCCGCCTTAAAATCCCTGGTCCATGAACAGGATGTCACCCTGTTCATGTTACTTCTTTCCCTTTATACTGTCTTTTTATCCAAACTTTCCGGCCAGGAAGATATTGTCGTGGGTACGCCCATTGCCGGCCGCAGGCACACCGATTTAGAAGGTATCATCGGCATGTTTGTCAATACCCTGGCTTTGCGGAATTTTCCCGTCATGGAAAAGACGTTCCACCGGTTTTTAAAGGAAATAAAAGAAAACACCATCAAAGCCTTTGAGAACCAGGATTACCTCTACGAAGACCTGGTGGAGCAGGTGGAGGCGGTACGGGATACCGGCCGCAACCCCTTATTCGATACCATGTTTGCCTTACAAAACATGGATACACCGGCCGTGCAAATACCGGGATTAAAGGTAATGCCCTATCATTATGAAAGCCGGATATCAAAATTTGATCTAATGTTGACCGCTGTGGAATTAGAAGATCGTCTGGCATTTACGATAGAATATTGTATCAAGCTTTTTAAAGAAGAAACCATCCGGCGGTTTACCGGTTTTTTCAAGAAAACCGTTTCCTTCATACTTGAACGTCGTGAGATAAAAATATCAGGTATAGAACTTATCACTGATGAAGAGAAGAATCTGCTGCTGTATACATTTAACGATACAGGAATTGAATATCCCCTGGATAAAACACCTCATCAATTATTTGAAGACCAGGTGGCGCGGACGCCAAACCAGGTGGCCGTGGTAGGACCGAAATCGCAAACAAATAAGGAGCCCTTCGGGCATGTAAACGCCTTCGGCGAAAATATTTCAATCACTTACCGGGAATTGAATAATCAATCCAATCGGTTGGCCCATATTTTAACAGGGAAAGGTGTCAAACCCGACACCATTGTAGGGATTATGGTTGAACGGTCCATTGAAATGATCATCGGCATATTGGGCATATTAAAAGCCGGCGGCGCCTATTTACCTATCGATCCTGATTATCCGCGGGAACGCATCGATTACATATTAAAAGACAGCGGAGCGAAGATACTGTTAACAGAGTTGCCCGAAGGGCGCAGTTTTCATCATTCATCATTCATCATTCATCATTCAGATTGCCTTGCTTACGTCATCTACACGTCCGGTTCCACCGGACGGCCCAAAGGTGTTGCCGTGGAGCACTGCCAACTGGTCAATTTTGTCTATCACATGTATAACCGGTATGACAGGGAAGTTGATTTCCATGACCGGTGCCTGGGGCTTACCAATATCATGTTTGATGTCAGTGTATGGGAGTTTTTCTTGCCGTTGAGCTTCGGGGCCGGTTTGATTCTTTTGCCGGAGCAAAAGAGATTTGATGTGTTTGCGCTGGCAGGGGCCATTATCCGGGAAGCAATCACGTTGATTTATCTTCCCCCCGCCCTGCTGGAAGATGTCTGTGAGCAGTTGACGGCCCAGCGCAGCCGGGTAAGCTTGAATAAAATGCTGGTGGGGGTGGAACCGATTCGTGATGACGTGTTGGAAGGATATATGCGCTTGAACCCCGGCATGAAAATCATCAATGGCTATGGTCCGACCGAGACAACCATATGCGCCACTTCTTATAATTACCCGTCTCACCGGCCGGAAGGTGAAATCGTTCCCATTGGTGTGCCCCTGTCCAATAACCGGGTATTCTTATTGGACGCCGCGGGTCATATTGTGCCCCGGGGGATACCCGGAGAAATCTGTATTTCCGGCAGCGGTGTGTCCAGGGGATATATAAACAACCCGGAGTTAACCGCAGAAAAGTTTGACCAGGATTTATGGGATTTTCAGGATTACCGGGATAAGAAAAATTATCAAAAGTTTTTGCGGGGG